>DAORNH010000287.1:3858-5691 GCA_035440865.1 Hyphomicrobiaceae bacterium
CGCTTCGCCGGCATGCCGTGCCCCGAATAGAAGAAGGTGATCGTCGAAGCGCGACCGAGCCGCGCCTTGAGTCGCTGGAGCTCCGGTCCGCCCTCCCCGTCGCGACCGAAGTAGCCGAGGAAGCCCGCATACGTGAGGTTCCTCTCGACGATGATCCGGTCGGCGGGCACTCGCAGCACCTCGCGCGCTGCCTTGGCGAAGGCCTCGCCGTCGCGGTCCGCGTATTCGACTTTCGGCACCGTGCCGCGATAGTCCTGGTTCGCGATGATGATCACAATGTCGTCCGGTCCGGCCGCAGCTGGCAGGACTGTCACGACGAGTGCTGTCAGCACGAGCACCGCGCGAGCCAGAACCGACATCACCCCTCCCGCCATCCCCTGTCGACATCAACGAGCATGAGAGCAGAAGCGCTCGCTCGCAAGCCCGCTGAAACAATCCGGAGACGTTCGCTCCACCCTCAGAAATACTCGATGCTCACGCGGAACAATTGCTCGACCTCACGAACGTGGCTCGATCTCGCGAACAGCACGACGCGATCCTTGGCCTCGAGGCGCGTCTGCCCTCGGGGCGCGAGCACCCGGCCCTTGCGAATGAGCGCGCCAATCCTGAGCCCGTCCGATATGCCGATGTCCTTGAGGGGTTTGCCGATCGCCTGGGCGGTGTCGAGCGCTTCCGCTTCGATGATCTCGCCAGCGCCGTTGTGCACGGAATGCACCTGTTGGATGCGACCGCGCCTGACCTGGCCAAGGACCCGCGAAATGGTGATCGCCCGCGGGTTGATCTGCGCGTCGATGCCGAACGCCCGCGCCATGCCCGAGTAGGCCTGATTGTTGATCAGCGTCAGGCTCCGCCCGCAGCCGAGCTGCCGCGCGAGCGCGCTCGCAAGCACGTTCACCTGATCATCGTTGGTGAGCGTGACAATGGTATCCGCCGATCCGACCTCGGCCTCGCGCATCAATTCCTCCGAGAGGGCACTTCCGTGCAGCACAACCGTCCGCTCGAGCTGCTCGGCGATCTCGACCGCCCGCGCCTTGCTCGCCTCGATGATCTTGAGCTTCAGGTTGAGCCCTCTGGCCTCGATCTGCCGGGCCACGTAGAGGCCGATGTTGCCGCCGCCCGCGATCACGACGCGGCGCGAGCGCTGCTCCTCGTGACCGAAAATCTTGAGCACGCGGCCGACCGAATCCGTCTGCGCAATCACATAGACGTCGTCGCCGACGCTGATCTGATCGTCGCCATGCGGCACGATCAGCTGGTCCTTGCGGATGATGCCGACGATCACCGCGGGCAGGTCGGGGAAAAGCTCGGCCAGCTGGCGGATCGGCGTGTCGACGATCGGGCAGTCGGCGCCGCACGAGATACCGATCGCGGTGACGAGATTGTCGGCGAACGCGGCGCTGTCGAAGGCACCCGGCAGCTCGAGCCGGCGCAACACCGTGTCGCCGACCTCGAGCTCGGGCGAGATGATCTGCCCGATGCCCATCCGCTCCTTGGAAAAGAGCCGCCCCCAACGCTCGTGGCGGTAGGTCTGCGCGCGAATTCGCGCGATCGTCGTCGGGATATCGAAGAGCGCATTTGCGACCTGGCACGCGACCATGTTGACCTCGTCGTGCAAGGTCACGGCGATCAGCATGTCGCTGGCGCTGGCGCCGGCCTTCTCGAGCACGTCCGGGTGGGCGCCGTTGCCGACGTAGGCGCGCACATCCAGCGTATCGTTGGCACGCTGCACGAGGTCGGGCCGCGTGTCGACGATGGAGATGTCGTTGCCCTCGGCCGCCAGACGCTCGGCGATGCCGAACCCGACCTGGCCTGCCCCGCAGATGATGACCTTCA
>DAORNH010000287.1:5717-5935 GCA_035440865.1 Hyphomicrobiaceae bacterium
CGCTTGGATGGCACCCATCTAGCGCGACTTTGGCCACCCTGCCTACCGCCGGAGCTGACTCGCGCCTGCTACTTGGTCAGCGTGTCGGTCGCCTTCTTGGACGGCGTGCCGGGATCGGGCGTGGTCGGGGCTGTCGGCGGCGGTGTCGGCCCTGGGGTCGGGGCTGCCGTCTGCGGCGGCTGGCAGCGGAACTGGAGGCAGGCGTTGACGACGCGGGT
>DAORNH010000288.1:0-5427 GCA_035440865.1 Hyphomicrobiaceae bacterium
ATCGTCCCCACGTTCACGTGCGGCTTGTTGCGATCGAATTTTTCCTTGCCCATGGGGCTTCTCCTCTATCTTTCCGGTTGAACCGCCAGCGGCGGCCACGAGCCCGGGTCATCTCTGATCATTCGATTTCACCGGTCCGTTTGCGGCGCCGCCGCCCCGGACCCCTGACCCTTCAGATACAAGGTTCAGGCGTATTTCGCTTTGACCTCTTCAGCGACGTTGCGCGGCACCTCGGCGTAGTGCGCGAACTGCATCGTGTAGGAGGCGCGCCCCTGGCTCATAGAGCGCAGCTGACTCACGTAACCGAACATGTTGGCGAGTGGCACGTAGGCCCGGATGACAGTCGCGTTGCCGCGCATCTCCTGGTTCCGGATCTGGCCGCGGCGGCTGTTGACGTCGCCGATGACACCGCCGACGAAGTCGCCCGGCGTCACCACCTCGACGTCCATGATCGGTTCGAGCAGTTTGATGCCTGCCTTTTGACAACCTTCGCGCAAGCCCTGGCGCGAAGCGATCTCGAAGGCAATCGCGGAGCTGTCGACCTCGTGGAAGGCGCCGTCCGTCAGCGTCACCTTGGTGTCGACGAGTGGGAAGCCGATCAGCACGCCCGTGTCCCAGACGCTCTTCACGCCCTTCTCGACGCCAGGGATGAACTCCTTCGGCACCGAGCCGCCGACGATCTCGCTCTCGAATTCGTTGCCTTTGCCGACCTCATTCGGCTCGATCCGGAACTTGACGCGGGCGAACTGGCCCGAGCCGCCAGACTGCTTCTTGTGCGTGTAGTCGATGTCCGTCGAGCGGGCGAGCGTCTCGCGGTAGGCAACCTGCGGCGCGCCGACGTTGACCTCGACATTGTGAGGGGCGCGGCGCATGATGTCGACCTTGATGTCGAGATGCAGCTCGCCCATGCCCTTGATGCGAGTCTCGCCGCTCTCCGGATCGACCGTCACTCGGAACGAGGGATCTTCCAGCGCCAGAGAATGCAGCACATTCGCCATCTTCTCCTGATCGCCCTTGCTCTTCGCCTCGACCTTCATCTCGATGACGGGCTCGGGGAACTCCATCTTCTCGAGCAGCACCGGCTTCGAGGGATCTGAGAGCGTCTCACCCGTTCGCGTGTCCTTGAGACCGGCGAGAGCGACGATGTCGCCTGCGAACGCTTCCTTGACCTCGTTGCGCTTGTCGGCGTGCATCTCGTAGATCATGCCCGCGCGCTCTTTTCTGTCGCGGGTGGTCTGGGTCAGCGCCATGCCCTTCTCGAGCTTGCCCGAGTAGATGCGGCAGAAGGTGAGCGAGCCGACGTGCTCGAAATTCATGATCTTGAAGGCGAGCATCGAAAGCGGCTCGTCGTCGGAGGGACGGCGCGACGCCTCGCCCCCGGTACGCACGTCGATCCCCACATAGGCCTGGCGATCGGAAGGCGCCGGCAGGAAGTCGACGACTGCGTCGAGCAACTGCTGCACGCCCTTGTGCTTGAAGGCCGAGCCGCACAGCATCGGGTAGAAGGCGCGCGTGATCGTCGCCTTGCGAATGAGCCGCTTCAGCGTGGCGACATCCGGCTCCTGCTCATCAGCCATAAACTTCTCGGCGACCGCCTCGTCCATCTCGACGGCGGCCCATATCATGGAGGCGCGGAATTCCTTGGCCTTGTCGACGAGTTCGGCCGGGATCTCCTGCTCGGTGAACTGAGCGTCCTTGCCGTCCCCGTCCCAGACGTACGCCTTCATCTTCAGGAGATCGACGACGCCTTTGAAGTTATTCTCGGCGCCGATCGGCAGCTGGAGCGGCACGGCACGGGCGCCAAGCTTGTCCTTGATGTCGGCGAGGCACATGTAGAAGTCGGCGCCGGTCTTATCCATCTTGTTGGAGAAGATGACGCGCGGAACCGAGTACTTGTCGCCCTGGCGCCAGACGGTCTCGGTCTGCGGCTCGACGCCCTGGTTGCTGTCGAGCACACACACCGCGCCATCAAGCACGCGCAGCGAGCGCTCGACCTCGATCGTGAAGTCGACGTGTCCCGGCGTATCGATGATGTTGAGGCGGCGCTCCTTGCCGTCAGCGCCCTTCCAGAAGCAGGTCGTCGCGGCCGACGTGATGGTGATGCCGCGCTCGCGCTCCTGCTCCATGAAATCGGTCGTGGCCGCACCATCGTGCACCTCGCCGATCTTGTGGCTTTTGCCCGTGTAATAGAGGATCCGCTCGGTCGTCGTCGTCTTGCCCGCATCGATGTGGGCCATGATGCCGAAGTTTCGGTAGTCCTCGAGCTTGTGCGTGCGCGGCATGGCGTGCCTCGAAACCTGAAATCTGTTGCTTACCAGCGGTAGTGCGAGAAGGCGCGGTTGGCGTCGGCCATCTTATGCGTGTCCTCACGCTTCTTGACGGCCGTGCCGCGGTTAGCCGCAGCATCGAGGAGCTCGCCCGAGAGCCGCTCGGACATCGTGTTCTCGTTGCGGGCGCGGGCGGCCGAGATGATCCAGCGGATGGCGAGCGCCTGGCGCCGCTCGGGACGAACCTCGACCGGAACCTGGTAGGTGGCGCCGCCAACGCGCCGCGAGCGCACCTCGACGGCGGGCATCACGTTCTCGAGCGCCTGATGAAAAAGCTTCACCGGATCGCTCTTCGCCTTGCCCTCGACGCGCTCGAGCGCGCCGTAGACGATCCGCTCGGCAACCGACTTCTTGCCCTGGTTCATGATCGAGTTCATGAACTTGGAAATCACCAGATCGCCGAACTTGGGATCCGGGTTGATCTCGCGCTTGTCTGCCTGGCGCCGACGGGACATTGTGATGATCCTCGATAGTCTGAAGGGCCTGGGCCCAAACTCTCCCACCGCAGTCGAGCCGGACGGACCCGGACCCTGATGCGGCACCGCTCGCGCGTGCGAGCCTTACTTCGGCCGCTTGGCGCCGTACTTCGAACGGCGCTGACGGCGGTCGGCGACGCCCTGGGTGTCGAGCACGCCGCGGATGATGTGATAGCGCACACCGGGAAGGTCCTTCACGCGACCGCCGCGAATCATGACCACCGAGTGCTCCTGGAGGTTGTGACCCTCACCCGGGATATAGCCGATGACCTCGAAGCCGTTGGTGAGACGCACCTTGGCGACCTTGCGAAGCGCCGAGTTCGGCTTCTTCGGCGTCGTCGTGTAGACGCGCGTGCACACACCGCGCTTCTGAGGGCACGCCTCCATGTGGCGGGCCTTCTCGCGGTACGTCTTCGGATGCCGCGGTTTGCGGATCAGCTGCTGGATCGTCGGCATTCGCCCGAATTCCCATCAGAGCCGGTGATGCACTGGTGCCGAACCGGCACCGTCACGCACACGGACCAAACCTAACCTGCCGAGCCGCTCCTGAGGAGCGCCCGGCGCATCAACCAGAGGATCTCGCCCGAAGGCGAGATCATGGCCCACATTTTCCTCTGCTTATGGACGGCAGCGTCTAGATCAGGCGAGCGAAAATCGCCCGCTGCATCGATCTACGGCCAGCCGTGAGAGTGGGCGCAACCTATACATGTCGACCCGCGCGGTCAACACGTTTTCTCGCAGGTTGTGGCCCGATCGGACCCGCTTCGGCATCAGGCAACAAAAATGGTGCCGAATCAATGATTCGGCACCACCCGAACAACTGAACTCAGCGTTCCGCTGTTCAGCGACGGCCACCACCATACAGGAAGTCGTCGAACTCCTTCAGCAGCTTCGACCACAGATCGAACTGGCCGTCGAGGTTTGCGCGCGAGACGCCGCCCGAAAGCAAGAGATTAAGAGAAATCACGGCGAGGCCATCGTCGTTGATGAAGGCCTTGCCGAAGGCGCGCTTCTTGTTCCAGTCGTTCATCTCGCGCTCGCCGAAGTTGTCAGGGCGGCGGAAATCGGCGATCAGCTGGATGTTCGAGCACCGGCCATCGCGGCAATCCGAGAAGAAGACGACGTACTTGAATTTGCCCGACTCGGCGCGGATGAGCGGGTTGCCGTCGCGCGTCTTGGTCATCTCGACCTTGCCGAAGCTGCGCGCAATGGACTGGATGGCCGACTGCGCACTACCATCGATCAGGCCTGAGGGAGTACCGCTCGAGCGTTGCGCCATGGCCGGGGCGGCCATCACCACCAGAGCGGCCGCGAAGCCGACGATCGTCTTGAACATTGCCGTTAGGTCCTTCGGTTGCTGACGGAAGTACTCACCAGTTTTCGAGGCTGATCCCCGATGACGGTCTTCCAAGCTCGAGCGCCGCTCCGGCGACCGCGCTGGTCGAGGTTCGGACGGTGTCGTGGGAAGTGCAAGCCTGGGAGTGACGGCGCAGCAGCGCCACCATGTCGCATCGGGGTCTGATCGACGCCGTCACCACATCCACCGGCCCTTGTACTCACCACCCCCCACATAGTCGGCTCCGGCCCAATGACCTGATCGAGGAATAGCTCTTTCACAGCGAAATACTCTATCGCGTTTGCTAGCGGATGAAAATGGCCAGAGCGCTGCAAGTTCGTTTCGATCGTGTTTCTTCGTCGGACGGCCGTCGACACCGTCCGGACACCCATTTCGGGCCTATGCCGCCGCAGCCGTGACGCCGAGATATGCGTCGAACGCCGCCCAGAATCGGGCCCGATGCTCATCGCGCTCCATCAGAACCTCGTGGCGCGCGAGCGGCACCGTGACATAGGCCGCAAGCTTCAACCGGGACGCGAGACGCTCGACTGCCGGCGTCGAGACGATGCGCTCATCGCCCGCCGAAATGAACAGGATCGGCACCTGGATCGCGCGCACCACGTCCGGCCGGGCGAGCCAAGCCATCGAGCGGCCCGCCGCACGGACCCAGCCGAGGGTCGGCGAGCCGATACCGAGGGACGGCGACACCTCCAAAACCTTGCGATAGCGCATGAACCGCTCGCGATCGGTCGTGAAGGGATTGTCCTCGAAGCCGTTGCGCATCTCCTCTGGAACGCGGTGCCCGCCGGGAATCATGGCTTGTGCGAGGCCGAGCGTGCCGAGCACCTCCACACCGAAACGTGCGACCGACAGGTTGACCGGCGTCCGCGCCTGATTGATTGCCAGCATCGGCGCCACCAGAACCATTCGATCGAACCAGCTCGCACCGCGAGCCGCGGTCCTGAGCAGGATATTGCCACCCATCGAATGGGCGAGCGCGTAGTAGGGCGGCGGACAATCCGGCAGCACGACCTCGCGCATGAAGGCCGCGAGATCCCGGTCGTAGTCCTTGAACGAGCGGACGTGCCCCTTGGCCGGATCGGCGAGCAGGCGCGACGAGCCGCCCTGGCCGCGCCAGTCGAGGACGGCGACCGCAAATCCGCGCCGGCGCAAGTCGGCCACAACTTCGAAGTACTTCTCGATCGGCTCGGTCCGCCCGGGGAACACGCAAACCGTGCCGCGCCGGGGTGCCCGCGTCGCCGGCCAGCGTGCTGCGCGCAACTCGATG
>DAORNH010000288.1:5671-5894 GCA_035440865.1 Hyphomicrobiaceae bacterium
GGAGCATGTATGTTCCTTCTCTGGCTATCGTTTGCCTGTCTTGCCGCAGCCGTGGTGATGGCGCTCCTGCGCCCGCTCGCCAGGGATTTGGGCGCAGGCGAACCCGTCTCCCAAGTCGCGACCGACGCGGACGTCGCCGTCTACAAGGACCAGCTCACCGAGATCGAGGCCGAGCAGCGTCGGGGTATCATCGGTGCGGCGGAAGCCGAAGCTGCACGTATCG
>DAORNH010000289.1:0-900 GCA_035440865.1 Hyphomicrobiaceae bacterium
ACGGCGGTGCGCATGTTCCGCTTGGCGTCTTCGATGGTGCGCCCGTTGCTGAAGCACCCGGGGAGCGAGGGACTCCAGGCGTAGTAGCCCTCGTCCTCGGCCTCCTTCTCGATGACGACCTCAAAGTTGTAGAACTGCACTGAGTCAGGGCTCCTCTGCGGCCGGACGCGATAACCGTGGTCCTGCCCGGGGGCGGAATGCAAGCGCATTTCACCTCTGGCGCGCCGCCGGCGCTGCCCTGGGTGCGGATGTGCTGGCCCCGCACGCGCTTGCATATATGATGTTAATATCATGCCATGACGAATCCGCGGCCAGAGCAAGAGATCTTCGATGAATTGGCGGCACTCACCGCCACACCTGGCTTTGCCCATGTGATCGCGGCCTTCTGCGTGCGCGACAATTGGATCCGGTCTGGCGGGGAAATGCGCGCCGAGAACATGGCGCATCTCTATTCGCCGGAGCGCCTCATCCGCACCGAGATGTCTACGTTAATTGGCCTCATGGTCCGCGCGGCTCCCGACTTCGATGCGCCGCCGCCTGACGATGCGCCGGCGTTGGCGGAGCGGACGGAGGCCCTGCTCTCAGAGCTGCATGACAGCATGATGCAGCCTTGGTCCGACACAATTAGAGAAGTGATAGCTGGTGATAAGTCGTCCAATCCGTGGACTACAGGCGATCGGATGCGCGAGCCGATTTTCTACGGCGGCGAGGGGGCATTGTCCTTTCAGAATTGCGATTTCGCCGCGAGGAAATATGCCGCCGACGATGAATGGCTCATCACCAACAAAGGAGCCGCAATCGCTGACATGATCGCGGTCGCCAAGGCGATTGCCACCGTGCAAACCGAAAAGCTGACGGCGGCGATCCGTGGCAAGGGCCGAGAGATCGGCAATGCGAGCT
>DAORNH010000289.1:919-3598 GCA_035440865.1 Hyphomicrobiaceae bacterium
CACGCCGACTGATCTAAATCCGCACCTAAACTTGCCTCGTGCGAAGATTATCGCCAGTGTGAAGGCATTATCTTTTCCAAATGGCAATCACAATTCGTGCTTCAAGGCGTTATGCGACTTCAATGCCGTAAATGCATGGCCCATTCTTACTGTAGATGAAGATCGTTTCATCCTCTTCCACTGGAATGCCCTCGCCGAGGCGCTCTATGAATCTCCATTCTACTGGCTGGCCGCCGACAAATCCTATTTCTCTGCTGCCTTCGAGCATCGCGGTGCGTTCACCGAGGCGTTCGCGTTTCAGCGACTTAGCGACGTGTTTGGGGCGGCACGCGCCTATCAGGGTGTCATTATTGAGGAGGGCAAGGACCGGCTCGGCGAGATCGACGTGCTGGTGCTCTTCGGGGACCGTGCGATCGTCGTTCAGGCGAAGTCCAAGCGGCTAACGCTGGAAGCCCGGCGCGGGAACGATCTCCGGCTAAGGGGCGACTTCCAGGCGGCCGTGCAGGACGCCTATGACCAAGCGATGAACTGTGCCGAGGCATTCAGTAATCCGAGTGTGCGGTTCGTCGCATCAGACGGCACCGAACTCGCCATCCCGGCCAAGCTGACGCAGATCTTCCCAATTTGCCTGGTTGCAGATCACTATCCCGCACTCGCGTTCCAGGCCGACGAGTTCCTCGTCCGCCGCCAAGCGGCAGCCGTGCTGGCACCGCTCATCATCGACATATTCACCCTCGACGCGATGGCCGAGATGCTTGACCGGCCGCTGCGCTTCCTGAGTTATCTCGAACTGCGGGCGCTACACGGCTCCAAGGTTCATATCAACCATGAGACCGCACTCCTTTCCTACCATCTGAAATACAATCTCTGGCTGGACGGCGACTACGATATGGTCGACGTTGGGGACGATTTCGCGGCCGACCTCGAGATCGCCATGAGCGCGCGCCGTCTCGTCTATCCGGGCAAGCGGACGCCGGACGGCATCTTGACCTTGGTGGCAGGGCGCAAGCTCGACGAGATCATCGCTGCGATCGAGGCCAAGCCGTTCGGACCGATGATCGATCTTGTGCTGCTTGTCTTTCAGCTGAGCGGCACTGCGATGAAGGAACTCGCCGATGCCGTCGATTGGGTACTCGATTGTGCCCGACAAAAAGGATCTTCCGACTTCTCAATAGGATTTGCCGGTTCCGGCCTCACCGTCCACGCCAATTTTTCGCCTCTGAGCGAGGGCAAGCCCTGTCTGGAGAGGCACATGGCATTCTGCAAGTATCGCGGGAAGGCCGAAAGCTGGTATGGCCTCAGTCTTTCTCCGATCAACGGCGCGATCCGCGTTGGCATCAAAGCCGCCTTCCCTTGGACCTTTGACGCCGAGATCGATAGCCTCTCCAAGCGGCTTGGGAAAAAGGCCACGCGCCCGCCGGCTTTGCGCTCTGGCACCAAGCTTGGCCGCAACGATCCCTGCCATTGTGGCAGTGGCAAGAAATACAAGAACTGTCATCTGGCCGCCGACACGCGCCGTTAAGCAGGCATCCCGAACTCGGAGCACATTTCAAGGCCACGTCCAGTGATCGCCTTCACCTCCAACTGACTTTCTCGGCCGAATTCGGTCCGGACGGTGATCATCCCCCATGAAAGCGGTCGCCGGTTTGGGCGACATGGACCCTGTCCTGATCGGGATCGAAGACCCCCAAAGTCGGGTGAAAGCGCCGACGACTGCTTTACGTCCGAGATTGACAATTCTGACTTCTGCAATCGACGATTTGAACTGCCCCGGCTTCTCCGGAGGCTGCTGGGGTCAAATTTTGCCGATCATGTGACGTGGTGTTGACGGGCATTTCTTGGTGAGACCGAGGGACCATTCTTCGGCGCCGACCTGCACTCCGGGGTGCCGGGAGTCGCAGGCGGGGTCAAGGAGGGTCCGCGCCGGGTGCGGCGTGGATGCCTTGACACCGCCGAGCACCCGGCGATGCTTGCTGCAGGCGGGCCGGGTGCTCATGCCGCCATCACCTGTGCGCCGGCCATGGCGGCGGAGAACCGGGCCTCGGCGGGCGGGATGTGGCCGATCGGCTCGAGCAGGCGGCGGTTATTGAACCAGTCGACCCATTCGAGCGTGGCGAACTCGACGGCTTCGAAGCTGCGCCATGGTCCCCGCCGGTGGATGACCTCGGCCTTGTAGAGACCGTTGATGGTTTCTGCGAGCGCGTTGTCGTAGCTGTCGCCGACACTGCCGACCGACGGCTCGATCCCGGCCTTGGCCAGGCGCTCGGTGTATTTGATCGAGACATACTGGCTGCCACGGTCGCTGTGGTGGACAAGGCCGCCGCGATGGATCGGCCGACGCTCGTGCAGCGCCTGTTCCAGCGCGTCGAGGACAAAGCTGGCATGGGCCGTCCGGCTGACCCGCCAGCCGACGATCCGCCGGGCGAAGGCGTCGATGACGAAGGCGACATAGACGAAGCCCGCCCAGGTGGCCACATAGGTGAAATCGCTGAGCCAGAGCACGTTCGGCGCCGGAGCGTGGAACTGTCGGTTGACGCGATCCTGCGGGCACGGCACCGCCTTGTCGCTGATCGTGGTGCGCACCGGCTTGCCGCGCACAACCCCTTGCAAGCCCATGCTCCGCATCAGCCGCTCGACCGGGCAGCGGGCAGCGGGCAGCGGGCAGCGGGCAGCGGGCAG
>DAORNH010000289.1:3698-5887 GCA_035440865.1 Hyphomicrobiaceae bacterium
CGGGCAGCGGGCAGCGGGCAGCGGGCAGCGGGCAGCGGGCAGAGCGGACATCCCCTCCCGGCCGAGCTGCCGCCACACCTTGCGGACGCCATAGACCTCGAAGTTCTCGGCGAAGACCCGGGCGATCTCGGGTTTCAGCGCCAAGTCCCGCCTGGCCCGCCGGGACAGCTTGCCAGGGTCCCGACGCCGGGCAGCACAGGCGTGATACGGGGACGGGGCGATCGGCAACACCCTGCAGATCGGCTCGACCCCGTATGCCCCACGATGATCGTCGATGAACGCGATCATGGCTTCGACCGGCGGTCGAGCTCCGCCTGGGCAAAATAGGCGGACGCCTTGCGAAGAATCTCGTTCGCCTGCCGAAGCTCGCGGTTCTCGCGCTCCAGAGCCTTCAACCGCTCCGCCACATCGGAAGGAACGCCAGCTCGCTTGCCGCTGTCCACGGCCGCCTTGGTGAGCCAGTCGTTCAGCGTGTGCGGTGCGCACCCGATCTTGGCTGCTATCGAGACAATCGCTGCCCAGCGCGAGGCATGCTCCCCCTGATGCTCCGTCACCATCCGAACCGCGCGCTCGCGGACCTCAGGCGAAAACTTGTTCGTCGGCTTGGAGGCTCCACCTTCTCAGGAGTTGGAGCCTCCAACAATCCCGGGGCGGTTCAGTGCGGCGGCGGCGCTATTCCAAAAACTCTTCGATGTCGGGAATGCGGGTGAAGGCGATCTTGGTGCTGGTCGCGAATTTCTCCTGTCCGCCGGTCATTCCGAAAAGGATGGTATCCCGGCCGAACTTCCGGTTCAGCCGGTCGATGGCCTGCGATATCTCCTCGCGCCGCCTTGTCGTCGCGGCCGTCGCTGCAGGGAGAGCAAACAGGTCTGGCTGGATATGCACGTCACCCTTCGGCACCAACCCGTGCAGCACGACGCCGATTTTCTTGATCCTCCTGCCTCCGCTGTCCCGCACCATGACCTGCCAGAGCTGCTCCAGCAGCCCCAGAAACAGGAAACTGTCCCGTGCGGGGGTGCAGTACGCTTCGGAAGACAGGCGCGGGCCATCCTCGATCCGGACCGACAGCGAAAACCTTTCCGCACAAAAGCCGATGCGCCGCAGCCGCGCCGCAGCCTTTATCGTCAGCCGCCGGGCGATGATGTAAGCTTGGTCGGACGACCGCATCTCAGGGGCGAGGACGTGGCTGTGCCCGACGCTGCGGCGGTCGGTCTCTGGATCGGGCAAATCGTAGCCGCGCAGGTAATACCACATCCGCTCGCCCCAGAGACTGCCCCACACGGCGCGCAAATGTTTGGGCGGAAGGCCCATCAGTGTCCGCAGGTCGTAAATGCCGGCACGGTTCAGACGGCGCTCCATGTTTCGCCCGATGCCCGGCAGGTCGCGCAGCGCCAGCGCATAGAGCCGCTCCGGCAAATCCTCCGGCATCAGGATCGTGAGTCCGTCCGGCTTCTGAAGATCGGTCGCAACCTTGGCCAGGTATTTGGACGGAGCAAGACCGATCGAGCAGCGCACATACGCCCCGACATTCCGCACGATCCCTTCCTTGATCGCAAGCGCGATGGCCTTGGCGCGTTCCGGCGCCCGCTCGTTTTTCATCAGGCGGCAGGCCATTTCGTCGATGGAGCAGACCGCGCTCACCGGAATGTGGCGGTCGATCTCCTCGATCAGGCGGTGATGGAACGCGGTGTAATGCTCGTGCCGCGCCAGCACACAGATCAGTCCCGGGCACATCTTGCGGGCCTCATAAATCGGCGTGCCGGTCTTGACCCCGAACGCCTTGGCTTCATAGCTTGCGGCGATTGCGCAGGTGCTATCCGTCTCCACCGGAATGACCGCGACCGGTCGGCCGCGCAAGGCCGGGTTTAGCTGCTGCTCGACACTGGCGAAATAGCTGTTGAAATCGACATACAGCCAGCGCAGGCCGTCGGGCGGGGCAAATCCGGGTTCGGGCGACGCGGGCATGATGACCACGAGAGTTATGCGTTATGAGCTTCTTTTAATCCGATAGTTCACTATTTGTTCTTTTCTTTCACCTGTCAAGATGCGCTCGTGCAGGGGGCGAAACCCCTGCCGCGGGTCCAGGCGGCGCACGCCTGGTCGATGGGAATGCAAAGGGAGAACCGACATCTCCCTTCATCTGTCCTCTTAACCTTCTTGCCGTTCTATCTTGGCGTGGGAGGAAGGCA
>DAORNH010000290.1:0-4405 GCA_035440865.1 Hyphomicrobiaceae bacterium
GCCTCACCGCAGCGCGCGCCTACGGCCTCGACATCATCGACGGCGTCTACAACAACTTCCGCGACATCGACGGTCTGCGGCGCGAGTCGCTCCAGGCGCGTATGCTCGGCTTCGACGGCAAGTCGCTCATTCATCCCGATCAGGTGGCGATCGCCAACGAGGTCTTCGGGCCCGGCGACGAAGAGGTCGCAAGTGCGCGGAAAATCATCGCAGCCTTCGCCATGCCGGAAAACCGCGGCAAGGGCGTGATAAACATGGATGGGCGGATGGTCGAGTTGCTGCACGCCGAGATGGCCAAGCGCGTCGTGGTCATCGCCGATGCCATCGCTGCGCGCAAGAAATGAGCTGAACGCGGAGCCAAGTGGAGGACAGGGCCGATGGCCAAAGGATACTGGATCGCGCATGTTTCGGTGACTGATCCCGAGCTCTACAAGCAGTACGTCGCCGCCAATTCCGTCGCGTTCCAGAAATTCGGGGCGCGCTTTGTCGTTCGTGGCGGTCGCCATGAGACGCGCCGGGGCACGGAGCGCCAGCGCCACGTCGTCATCGAGTTCGACAGCTTCGAGATCGCCAAGGCCTGCCACGACAGCCCAGAATATGCGGTTGCCATGGCCATCCGCGATCGGGCGGCGATCGTCGATCTGGTGATCGTCGAGGGTTTCTGAGTTGGTGCACCGCCCGAGGCTTCGTCGACATCGGCGGTAGACCAGATTGCGCGACGCAGCTAAAGATCGTCGCGGGCCGGCGCACCGTGGGGTGTCGATCGGCAAGGGACGGTGTTCCGCGCGGAGATGTACGTCGTTCAGATCTCGGATACGCACATCACCACGGACGGCACGCACGCGGCCGCCCGAGAAGGTGCACTTGTGCGGTCGGTCCAGGAGCTGAACCGGCTCGATCCGCCGCCGCTCGCCGTCCTGCATACTGGTGACGTTGCGCATACGGGGCGCAAGGGCGAGTACGCCGGCGCGAGCCGCATTCTCGCCAAGCTGAAAGCGCCGCTGCTGATCGCGGTCGGCAATCGCGACGACCGGGAGGAATGCCGCGCCGCGTTCCCGCGCGTGCGCGAGCTCGACCGGGGCGGCCCATTTGTCCAGTATGCCGTCGATCTCGGACCGGTTCGCGTGGTGGCGCTTGATACACTCTCGATCGACCATGGACTGGGCGAGGCCTGTGAGAACCGTCTCGTCGAAGCCTCGCGCCTGCTGGCCGAGGTCGAGCCGCCGACGATCGTGATCCTGCATCACCCGCCCGTGGCGCTGCCGTCGCTCTACAACGCGAGCCAGTTCCGCAACGCCGAGGAAGCCGACCGGCTGGTCCGCCTGATCGCGCGGCAGGCCGGAGTGCTTGGCGTGCTCGCCGGACACATCCACCGCGAAGACGTCGTGCCGATCGGGGCGACGCACCTGTCGACGGCGCCGAGTCTGGCCTTGGATTTGCGCAAGGGCCGCTATACGGGCGCAGCGGGGAAGCAATCGTTCTTCCATCGTCATGACATCGGCGAACGCGGGCTGATCACGAGCCGGTTGCTCGTACCGCCACCGGTATAGCTCAGACGTCCAAGCATGCTGCAGGTCGAGGGCGCTGCGCTTGAGTTCGCTCCAGGCACTTGTCCCTGGACCCAGGCGGACGCCCGGCGATCAGATCGTGATGACGACCTTGCCGGTCACCTTGCGGGCGTCGATGAGGCGAATACCTTCGGCGGTCTTTTCGAGTGGCAGGGTGGCGTGGAGATGCGGCCTCAGGCGGCCGCTGGCGATCCAGCCCATCAGCTCGTCCATGTTGGTGCGCTGGCGGTCGGGATGGCGCGTCACCATCTCGCCCCAGAAGACGCCGACGAGCGCGCAGTTCTTCAGCAGCATGAGATTGATGGGCACCTTGGGTATCTGGCCCGCGGCAAAGCCGACAACGAGGAAACGGCCCTCCCAGGCAATCGAGCGGATGGCCGCCTCGGTGTGCTCGCCGCCCACACAATCGTAGACGACGTCGACGCCCTTGCCGCCGGTGAGTTCGCGCAGGCCCTGCTTGAGGTCGGTCTCGGCGTAATTGAGCAGGAGATCGGCTCCCCCTGCTCGGCAGACCTCCAGTTTCTCGGCAGTTGAGGCAACCGCAATCACGCGCGCGCCGAGCAGCTTTGCGACCTCGATTGCGGCAAGCCCCGCGCCGCCGGATGCCCCGAGCACGGCCACGGTCTCTCCGGCCTTCAGGAGCGCGCGATCCTTGAGACCGTGGATCGCGGTCCCATAGGTCACGCTGACGGCAGCCGCGGTGTTGTCGTCGACGCCAGCTGGAACTGGTGCAAGGAGCGATTCCTTCACGGCGACTTTCTCGCGGGCGCCGCCCCAGCCGATGTAGCCGGCGACGCGGTCGCCGGGCTTCAGGCGGGTCGAGCCCGGCCCTAGGCTCTCGACCACGCCGGCGATCTCGGCGGCGGGTGAGAATGCGCCCTCCGGCTTGTATTGATAGCGTCCACGCGTGATCAGCGTGTCGAGGAAATTGAGGGCCGCGGCCTTCACGCGCACGACCACTTCGCCCTCTTTCGGTACCGGATCGGGGAGCGTCTCGAGCGTGATGCCGTCGGGGCCGGTGAGGGACGAGCACACGGCGGCGCGCATGAGTGGCTCCTGGTCAATACCTGGTGTGGATGAGGAACGGTCGCACTGTTCGTGCGGCTTGGGCGCCCTGGCGTCAAGGGTGATGGCGCACAAGAAGACGGCTGCCGCTCAAGCGACAGCCGCCGACAGCCTCGTGACCTATTGCAAGTCTCAGGCGGGTCGCCCGATCATGGGTACGCGTCCCTTGATCCAGGTGGTGACCGAGTTGGCTGAGGAGAGGGCGCGTCCGGCGAAGCCATGGGCGTTCGCGGTCGTCGCAGGGACGAGCGCGCGCGATGAGGGCACGTCAACCGAGTACGTGGACGTATCAGGCTTATCGTCGGTGTCGTCGAGGACCAGTGAGAAGCCCGCGGCGCGCTCCGCCTGCGTGAGCAACTCGAATTCGGTGTTCTGAGCCCGCATGGTATCACCTCCGCGGCAACGCCGCTGAAAGATCGCTACTCGCTTCGCTGCGAGTCGCTCGGCAGCCTCACCTCTAGCCCGCTCGCCTACAACCCAGATGACAGTGTCTTGGACCCAGAAGCTCGGCCCGAGTGTCTCCTGGCAGGCGAACCGGCTGCGAAAGCGTAGAATGCCGTAGTTCTATTGATGCGACATAAACAGCGCATGTCAAGAAACATTGGCGAGAATTACACCAATATTTCGTCGCTGCATTGCACTTCTTGCGATGCAAACGCCAATTTTTTCTCCATGAACACTATTTGCGGAGATTCCGCACGTCATGTGTCAGCGAGGCGGCGACCACCGCGCTCACGGTGGCTGCCGGGGGCGCGATCACGATTCGAGAGCGGCAAGCACTCCCGCGTGAGCGTCGAGAATTGCCTCGAAGGCCGTGACGAGCGCATCGTGATCCGCATCGGTGAGTGGCAGCGAGAGCGCCATGAACCCCCGTCGCGCCACGTACTGCCCGGCGAGATTGAACTCGAGATGGAGGAGCTTGCGCGCATCTGCCGGCACGTGTGCATGGTCGGCTGGCCTCGCGAGTGCTCGTGCTGTCGGGTGGATATTGATCATCGAGCCCGAACCGGTTGCCCGGACGGGCAGGCCGCGCGCCTCGGCGGCGGCGTTGAGGCGGGCGCGGAGCCGATCGCCGCTTTGGTTCAGTCGAGCCGCTGCAGCCGGCGTGAAGACAGTCTCGAGACCAGCGATACCAGCCGCCATGGTGAGCACATTGTTGTTGTAGGTTCCCGAGTGGACGATGACGTCTGCGCGCGATGGATCGAGGCGGGCCATCCAGTCGCGCCGCCCGCCGAAGGCGCCGAAGGTGAGGCCGCCGCCGAGATACTTGCCGAAGGCGACGATATCGGGCTTGAGGCCGAGTGCGCCATGGAGGCCGCCAGGTGCCAAGCGCGACGTCATCACCTCGTCGAAGATCAGGCCTGCACCGACAGCCTCGGTCTCGCGCCGGAGCGTCGCCAGGAACTCGGGCGTCGCCGGAATGCAGCCGCCGGAGCCCATCAATGGCTCGAGGATGACGCAGGCCAGGCGGTCGCCGGCCGAGCGGATTGCGGCGCTGGCAGCATTCGGGTCGTTGTAGTCGACGGTGACGATCGGAAAGGGTGCATTGAGGTGCGCGGGCTTACCAGAGGGGAACGAGAGGAAGCTGCCATGATAGGCGCCGTTCATCACCATGACGGTTTCCCGACCCGTAATGGCACGGGCGAGGGAGACACAGAGCAGCGTCGCCTCGCTCCCGGAATTGCAGAAGCGGACGAGTTCGACTGCGGGGAAGCGCGCGCACATCAGCTCGGCGAGCCGCGCCTCGTAGATGTTGGGCCCGCCGAGGACGA
>DAORNH010000290.1:4464-4751 GCA_035440865.1 Hyphomicrobiaceae bacterium
CCCGCCGTGAACTCGCCGAGAAAGTCGGTGTAGACGTGGCCGTCGAGGTCGGTGATGCGCTGCGCCTCACCCTTCACGATCGCGACCGGGAAGGGGTCGTAAAACTGGACGGTGCGCGTGTTGCCGCCGGGCATCACGCGCGCCGCCGCTTCCGCACGCGCGCGGCTCTTGGGGTTGGCGGCAATGAAGCGCCGCTCGGCGTCGGCGACTGCATCGGCAAGGCTCTGGTTGCGGCGTAGGGCGGCCATGGCGTCATCCTGTTGTCGAAGTCAGCGTTCCTCTCTATG
>DAORNH010000290.1:4843-5848 GCA_035440865.1 Hyphomicrobiaceae bacterium
TCATCCTCCTCGGGCTCGTCTTCGGTCTCGCCATGCTGCCGCAGATGTGGGTGCAGCAGGTGATCCGGCGGCACGCGGCGCCGCGCGGCGATCTCCCGGGGACGGGGAGCGAGATCGCCCGCTCGCTTCTTGATCGCATGGGGCTCGCCCACGTCAAGGTCGAGATGACGAAGGAGGGCGATCATTATGATCCCATGGAAAAGGTCGTCCGCCTGTTGCCGGAGCACTTCGCCAAGTCGTCGCTCTCCGCCGTAGTGATCGCCGCGCACGAGGTCGGGCATGCCATGCAGGATGCGACCGGCTATGCCCCCCTGATCGCCCGGACCGCGATCGCCAAGCGTGCGAAGCGGCTCGAGACGATCGGCTTTGCCGTTCTCCTGCTCTCGCCGCTGGTGATGCTGATCCTGAAGGCGCCGCATGTCCTGATCATCGAACTCATTGGCGGCCTGCTGCTGATCGGCATCACCGTCGTCATGCATGCCGTGACGCTGCCGGTCGAGTTCGACGCGAGCTTCAAACGCGCACTGCCGCTGCTCGGTGAGGCGCGTATCCTCGGCGAGAAGGACATGCCCGCGGCACGCCAGATCCTGCGGGCTGCAGCCCTCACCTACGTCGCCGCGGCCGCCATGAGCCTGCTCAACATCGCCCGCTGGCTTCGCGTCTTGCGGATATGATTTCCACCACCAAAATCTTGATCTCAGAACCTCCGTCACTACGGCTTCACGTCAGGAGCTGATCGTCCGACGATTTTCCGGTAGTGTCCGTGAGCGTTTGGGAACCGTAGATTATCTATCGCACTCATTCCCACGCCCTTCCCCGTCAAGGCCGCTCAAGCGGCCTCATGCGGCTCCTCGATCAACATGAACCGTACGACTACCCACTCCCGCGCATAGGCCCGCGGCGGCCTCCCTCAGCAGCCTGGGATCGCCACTGGCGTGTTGACGCGGGACACTCGACGTCCGATTTCTGGCCAGCCCGCGGCGGCCGGCCCGCCTCAGGCGTGTC
>DAORNH010000291.1:0-5836 GCA_035440865.1 Hyphomicrobiaceae bacterium
CGCAGGCGCGACGGCGGGCGCGATCGTCGCGCTCGTTGTCGGTGCCTTCGTCGGTGTCCGCTGGTACGGCCTCGTCGTCCCATACTCGGAGCTCGTGCGCATTCTCCTCGCGACCGCCGTGATGGTCGGAGCGCTCTGGTTCGCCCCGATGAAGGTCGGCACGTTCGGCCTGCTCGCTGAGGTTGCCGCCGGAGCGGCGATCTACGGCGTCGCGATCATGGCGCTGATGCCGCGCGTGCTCGACCGCGTGATCGGCCTCCTGCGCTCGGGTCGGCGCTCAGCGTCCTAGGGCACGCGCGAGGAATGTCTCGGCAATCGCCTTGTGGGCGAGCTTCGGGCGGAGCTTGTCGTCGAAGGGGAGGGCGCGCGAGGGGAAACGCAGGCGGCGCGCCGGAAAGCTCTTCGTGAACCACGGATTGCGGAACCAGGTGAACTGATCGGCGAGCTGCCAGGTGATGATCGCCTTGACGGCGGGGACGCGCAGCACCGTCGAAACGAGCGTCCCATAGGCCTCGGCGACGTGCCGATCGCGCGAAGCTTCATCGCCATCGAGCTCGAGGTCGTCGACGTCGAGCTCGGTGATGTAGATGTCGACCCCGTGGCGGGCCAATTCGCGCAGGAATGCCTCGAAGTCGTCGGGTTCGAAGCGCTTGGCGGCATCCATGTGGCATTGAAGGCCGATGCCATGCAGCGCCACGCCGGACTGGCGAAGACTGTCGATCAATTCGATGAGCCGGCGGCGCGCGGTGTATCCCGCCCGATCGCTCGCCTGCACCCAGGTCTCATTGATGAAGAGCCGCGCACTCGGGTCTGTCGCGGCGGCGCGCTTCAAGGCGCGCGCGACATAGGTTTCGCCGAGGTGGGTCAGCCACGGCCCCTTGCGCCAGTGCCCGGGGCCCGGCTCGTAAGGGTTGATCGGCTCGTTGACGACATCCCAGGATTCGATCCGACCGCGATAGCGGCCCATCGCCTCCTCGATGTGGCGGTCGAGGAGCCGCTCGACCTCGGACCGCGACAGTCGGCGCATGTAGTCGGGGAGCGCGTCGTTCCAGATGAGGCAATGGGCGCGGAGCGGCACGCCATGCCCCGCCGCGAAGTCGACGAGGCGGTCTGTCGAGCCCCACGTCGTGCGCTCGGGCTCGGGCCGGATGAACGGCATAATGAATCCCGGATCGGAGGTCAGGATGCGGCACTGGCGGAGATAGAGGTCGCGCGCGGCGGGCATGTCGAGGACGGCATCCCCGATTGCCGAGCCGAAGTGCACGCCGGCCCGTTGTCCCAGGGCTCCGAGCGAGATGGGCGGCTCGTTGGCTTGTGCGGATATGAGCAAAGGCGCCGCCAGCGCCGCGCCCCCTCCGGCGATCATCTGCCGCCGCGAGATTGGCGCGAACTTTGCGTCGTCCCTTGCGTCACTGTGGGTCTCGACGGCCGGCCGGATGTTGGTCGTACTCTGCATGGGCATCCGCAACTTTCGGAGCGCCGATGCTCGCACGATCCGGCTTCCAAGTCGTAAAAAATCCGTTAAAGTGCGCAAGCTGTTTGTGCAGCGCAAAAACACCAGTCAGAGCGTAGCGTTATGGGTTCGTCCTCACGTCACCACACAATTCCGATGCCGCTCGCCACCATTGACGGCTGGGGCCTCAATCTGGCCTCGCGCGAGGAAGCGCTGCACTGCCTCGTCCGCGACAGCGAGGCCGGTGACGGCTACATCCTCGCCTGCATGAACCTCGACCATCTCGTCAAGCTGCGCTCCGACGAGGGCCTGCGCTCGGTCTACAGCAATCCGAGCACGTATGTGATGGCCGATGGCGCGCCGGTCGCCGTGCTGGCCCGCCGGCAAAGCAAGCTCGTCGAGCGCTCGCCCGGCCCCGACCTCATGATCCCATTGTGCCGGGCCGCCGCACGGCGTGGCCTGCCGGTCTACATGTTCGGCACCCGCATGGACGTGCTCGAGCGTGGCGCCGATCGCCTGCGCGAGGCGTGCCCGGGCATCGATATCCGTGGGATCGAGGCGCCGCCGTTCGGCTACGATCCGCGTTCGGCCGAAGCGGACGCAGCAGCTGACCGTATCGCGGCGTCCGGTGCCAAGATTGTACTCCTCGGCCTCGGCTCGCCGAAGCAGGAGATCTTTGCCGAGCGCGCGCTCGCCCGCCATTCCCACCTCGGGTTCCTGTGCATCGGCGCCGCGCTCGACTTCCACGTCGGCGAGCAGGTGAGGGCGCCCAAGGTGATGCGCCATCTCGGCCTCGAGTGGGCCTGGCGGCTTGCGACGAGCCCGCGCCGTCTCGCCAAGCGCTATTTCCTCTGCGCGGCACTGCTGGCGGACATCACCGTTGTGCGACCGGTGCGTCGCGCGATCACGGGTGCCGCGGGCTGAGACGTCATTCGCAAGCGAGGTCTGTTCCGATGTCGGCTGCTCCGAGCAAGCCTTATCGCGTCTGCATCGTCTACCAGATGGACCCGCGCGGCGCGAAGGTTGGCGGGATCGAGACGCACGTGCGCACGCTCATCGAGCGCTATCCGGGCGATTTCGAGGTCCTGCTCGTCGGCGTCGACGCGGTGGGCGACCTGAAGCTCGGCGCCCCACACCGCCTCGAGGTCGGCGGTCGGCCGATGACCTTCATCCCCGTTCTGCACTATTCCGACAGCAAGGCGCGGGACGCTGCGCGAAGCCTCCTCCAGTCGCTGTCGCTGCAATTCGCGCGCGGCGTGCTCCGCTATACGCCGGCCATCCGTCGCATCATCGGCCGCGATCCGGTCTCCTTCGAACTTCAGCGCAACGAGACGGCTTTCCTCCCGGCGCTTCTCCGCCGCCCGAGCGTGCTCATCGTCCATAACGAGTACAAGCGCGACAACAAGACCGACAGCCTCGTCTCCCGCTACTGGAAAATCTATCGCGCGGGCGAAGCCTTCGCCGCGCGGCGGGCCGATCGCATCATCTGCGTCAATCCCGCCATCAAGGCCCAGATCGGACGGGATTTCCCGGCGCACGCCGGCAAGGCAGAGTTGATGACGGTCTCGGTCAACACCGACATCTTCCGCTGCCAGCCCCAGGTGACGGGAGACGGCATCCTCCGCCTCGCCTATGCAGGCCGGTTCGAGGCGCAGAAGGATCCGCCGCTGATGTTCCGCACCATCCGGTGCATTGCGGACCGGATCGATGGCAAAGTCCAGTTCCACTACGTCGGCACGAGTGATCCGTCGAGCTACCCCGAGTTCGCAGCGATCGACGGCCTGACGGTTCGCCACGGCTTCCAGAAGCCCGACGGCGTCGCACGCATCCTCGGCATGTGCCACGCAACAATTCTCACCTCCAACTTCGAGGGACTGCCGGTCTTCCTGCTCGAGTCGCTCGCCTCGGGCCGGCCGATGGGCGCCATCCGGCTCCCACAGTTCGACCCGCTGATCATCGACAGCGTCAGCGGCTTTCAGGTCGAGCGGCGCGACACGCCCGAGGCCTCTGCTGAGGCGCTGGCCGAGCGATTCGTCGCCATGTGGGCTGCCATTCGCGACGGCCGCATGCGGCCCGAGGCAACCGCCGAGGTCGTGAAGCCCTACACGGTCGACGCCCAGCTGCCGCGCCTCTTCGCGATCCACCGCAGCCTGCAGGATGCACGCTGGAAGTTCAGCGCGCGCACCACCCCGCGAATTGCCGCCTCCGCCGGCGAGTGAACCGCCTGAGCACACGTTCGCTCGATGTCTTTGCTTTTGGGATTATTCTGGCTCCTGACCGTCTTGTGGCGGCCATACTGGTGGTTCGTTACGTCACTGATCGGTCCACTGATTACGGCCGGAAAGTGGGCCAAACGCATCCGCTCTCTAGCCTGTGCCGCCGACATCCGCGCTGCCGCATGTCCGCACCAGATCAAATTCAGTTCTGAATAGGACAGCCCCTCCGACATCGCCGCCGGTCACGGAAACACCGAGCACGCGTTTCCGCCGTCCATGACCGTTGGGTGCGCGAAGGATACCCATGGCGCCTCCGGGCGAGGATTACGTGCCGCAGCGCCGGCTCAAGGTCTCCCGCCGCCACCCGCCCAGCCGCATCCATCAGCGATCGAGCACGGGCGTAATGCGCACGACCCGCCAGTCGAAGCCGGTGAAGGCCAGCTCGACGAGCAGCTCCGGCCAGGGCGCGCCCGGATCGCGATTGACGCCGACCTCGAAGCTCAGCGCGCCGGTCGGGGTGACATGCTTCACGTTGGCGAGGCCGTAGCGGCGCTCGCGGCCCGTGGCCGTGATGGTTACGTCGTCGTCGTCCGAGGTGGGTGGTGCGCCCGCCGCGGCATCGGCCGAGCGCCGGCTGAAGCGGCCGAGAATGCTGCCGACGAGGCTCTTTCGCCCATCATCGCCGGTGCCGAGGCTGCCTGACAGCTGTTCGAGGAGGCCACGCTCGATCGCCTGCTTCAAGGTGCGGCCCTGCTGCGAGATGCGGATCACCGACGTCGGCGTGACGATGGTGTCGACGGTCGAAGCGACCGTACGGCGCACGCGCTCGGACGTGAGGCGTCCGGCCACCAGCTTGCGCAGGCCCGAGCCGTCCTCCTTGAGGCCGGCGACCTTGCGCTCGACCTCGACGACGAGATGGCTCTTCAGGCTTTCCCGCACGCGCGGAAAGTCGATCTTGCGCTCGAGGGCCGCGGCGTCGCCGGCCTTGAGAGCCTGGCCGATCACATGCCCCGTGTAGGCCGGCCACGCGACATAGAAGCCTGCGAGAGCCAGCAGCACGGCCAAGGCGATGAACGCTTTCCTCGCCATCGCGTGGTGGCCTCACTCGCCGCAGCTGAAATGCAGAGTGTGCTCGACCGTCGCCTTGCCTGCGGTCACGATCAGCTTGAACGGGCCGCAGGCCTTGTCCTCGGCAAGCAGGACCCGGCTCACCCGGCCACTCGATCCAATGTAGACGTCGCTGATGGTCCGGGTCCAGGCGACCTTCTTCGTCTTCTCGTAGACGAGCGAGACCTTGACCTGCCGACCCTTCAGGAAGGCCTCGCCCGCCGTCTTCAGGCCGACCTTGATGAGGATGCTCGAGAAGCGGTCCGCGGGAAAGGCGCTTGTGATCGTCTCGAAGTTGCGGGTGCCGAAATCCTTGAGCGGCAGGATGTCGGGCGAGAACTCTCCCCGGCCCTCGAGGAAGAGCCTCACCTCGACGCTATTCAGCGCGACGGCTGCCTCCTTGGCGGCGGCCGTGCCCTTGGCCTTCGGCAACTGGGCCAGCGCCATCGATCCTGCCGTGGCGGCAACGGCGACCGCCGTCGCGACTGCGCTGAAGCGCGTGCTTCTCACGTGCATCCCCTCACCTGTGTCACCGCTATCGCCGCCCGAGAAGGGCGACGGACTTGCGCGAACCCTGGCTGCCGGCACTGTCCGCTGCGCCGCCCCGCCCGCTCGCATAGTGCTCGTCACGCTCGCGCGTCAGCCGGTCGGCCTCAGCCTGCCAGCGCAGCGAATCTTGCGCCTTGGTGCGTGCGGTCCGCCGCCACTTCCCCTGGTTCCACCAGGTGGCGAGGCCGCCGAGCATCACGCCGCCGATCAGCATGGCGATGAGGTAGACGAACAGCGGCAGCGTGATCGACGGCGCCGCCGGATCGTCCGGCCGGAATGGATCGAGGATGAGTTTCACCGGGTGCTTGTTGGTCACCGCGAGCGTGATAAGGATGATCGCCGCGGGCACCGCCGTCAGCGCCAGGATTGCCCGTCTCAGCAAGGTCGAAACTCCGTCTTGACGCTGTCGGATCGTACCGGCGCGTTCGCTCAGGCCTTGGCGCGCGCGGGCGCGGGAGCCTTCTCGCGGGCCGCGCCGTCAGCCGTGCGGGCGGCCTTCGCCCCCTTCGCG
>DAORNH010000292.1:0-5807 GCA_035440865.1 Hyphomicrobiaceae bacterium
GGCGCTGCTCGGCTTCTGCAGCCGCGCGCTGTTCTTCCTCGATCAGGCGCTGCCGGTCGGCGACCGGAATTTGGTAGTAGTCCGGATGGATTTCGCCGAAGGCAAGGAAGCCGTGGCGATTGCCGCCGTACTCGACGAAGGCGGCCTGCAGAGACGGTTCGACCCGCGTAATCTTGGCGAGGTAGATGTTGCCGCGGAGCGGGCGGCGGTTGGCCGATTCGAAATCGAACTCCTCTACGCGTCCATCCCGGAGCACGACCACCCGCGTTTCCTCGGGGTGGCTCGCGTCAATGAGCATCTTGTCCATTGGCTCTTGTCCTTGTCGCGGCATGGTGCACCGTCCACATGCCCGGACAGGCGGCCGGACGTACGCCGGTCGGTGGACATGCCGCGAAATGTTGTGACTGGTCGACCCTTGGCGCGGCCCCGTCGTGCACGGACGACGCCTCTACCGGGCCCAGACGAGAGGGCGCGCGGGTCGGGAGCGGCTCCGGACAGATCGGTCTGCTGTCGGGTCATGATCCTGTGCTCGGGCCGAGGCCCATGGCTGCGACCGACGACCGAAGGGGCGGCGGTCTAGGTCAGGGGAGGCTCGCGCCCCCAGGCGGTGCGGGCTGCCGACTGAGCTCAGCCGGCGGCTGCGTTAGGTTCTATGGCCGGGACCGCGCAGCCCTGATCGCCCGAAAGACCATCCGCGCAAGGCGCGTCCCGGTCGAATAGGCGATCCACGAGCTGGCTCCAGGGCGCAGATGTCCCACCCAGCCTGGGCTGGGCGCGACGTGTGCGGAGCGTGACCGCTCTTGCGCCACGGAGCCGGTATCGGGACCCGGAATGCTCGCGCTGGTCTGGCCTGCTCGGAGCCCGCTCGAAGATCTCGGGGAGGCGCGCGGGTTACCTTGCGGTGTTGCTGGCGCGCGCTCATCCCGTCGTGATCGGGGCCCGGGCTCGATCGCGCCAGGCACGATTGTCAACACATACGGTCTCGCTATCCTGATGGCAAGCAGAAGGGCGACCTTGCGACCAGGTTGCCGACACGCGGCGGCGGGACTAGAGGATTGTGCCCGACAAAGTCACAAGCAACCGTTAACGGGTGTCGCGGCGCGGGCCAGTCCGTCGCCGGAGCGTCATGCGGAGGTTCGACGTGGGGAGCAGGGCGAAAGCCATCGTGGCGGCTCTTCTCGGCGTGCTCGCGCTGAGCGCGCTGGTACATCTCCCGGGTGCCGCCCAGAGCCCGCCGGCGCCGGGCGCGCGACCGCCAGCACCGGTCGTCAAGGCAGCGCGGCCGAAAGTTGCGGCAAAGGCTGTGGCGCGGGGGGCGGAGGTGCGGAATGAGGACGGACGGACGCGCTTCTTGTTGTCGGCCAATGCGCCGGTTGCCTTCTCGACCTACACGCTCGACGCGCCCTATCGGGTCGTGATCGATATCGCCGATCTCGAGTTCGCGCTGCCGGCGGCGAGCGGCCAGAGCGGTGGCGGACTGATCAAGAGCTACCGTTTCGGGCTATTGGCGCCGGGCCGGGCCCGCGTGATTCTCGATATCGGCGGCCCGATGCGAGTGGAGGCTGCACAACTCATGTCGGGCGGCACGCAGGGTCTCCACTACCTCGTGGTCGACATCGTCGGTGTCGAGGAGGGGGCGTTCCAGCGAAGCGACCCGCCGAGCCTGCCGGCCGCGGCGCCAGCGCCGGCCAAGCCCGCCAAGCCGTCGACAAAGCCCGTCGTTATGATCGATCCGGGCCACGGCGGGATCGATTCCGGCACCCAGGGCACGGCCGTCCTCGAGAAGGACATCGTGCTGCAGGTGTCCCTCCTCTTGCGGCGCTACCTGCTGGCGAGCGGGGCTGTCGACGTCCACATGACGCGGACCGGGGACACGTTCGTCTCGCTGGATGAGCGGCTTAGACGATCGAGCGAGCTCGAGTCGAGCCTATTCATCTCGATCCACGCCGATTCCATCGGGGCGATCGAGTTTGCCCAGAGCGTGCGCGGGGCAACCGTCTACACACTCTCGGAGCGGGCCTCCGACGAGGCAGCGCGGGCGCTTGCCGAGAAGGAGAATTCCGCCGATGCCCGCGTCGGGATTGATGCCGGTGCTGCTGCGGACAAGGATCAGGTGCTCGGCATCCTGTTCGATCTCATGCGCCGGGACACGGCCGAGCACGCGGCGGAATTCCAATCGGGCGTCATCGCCAATCTCGGCCGGCAGGTGGCGCTGGCAAAAGATCCGCGACGCTCGGCGGCGTTCAAGGTGTTGAAGCAGCCGCAGTCGCCGTCCGTGCTGATCGAGCTCGGCTACATGAGCAACGCCGAGGACGAGGCGCTGATGCGGACCGCCGACTGGCAGAAAAAGGTGGCACAGGCGATCGCCAAGGCGGTCACGGACTACTTCGCGCGCCGGGCGAAGTAGCGGCTGTTCGGGCCCCGGTCAGGCCGCGAGCAGCCGGTCGACCTCGCGCACCAGATCCTTCAGGTGGAAGGGCTTCGAGAGGACGCGCGCATCCTTCGGCGGCTGCGTCTCGGTATTCAGCGTCACGGCAGCAAACCCGGTGATGAACATGATCTTCATCTCGGGGGCGATCTCGCTTGCGCGCCGGGCGAGCTCGATGCCGTCCATGCGGGGCATCACGATGTCGGTGAGGAGCAGCGTGAATGGCTCGCTCTGCAGCTGCTGAAACGCTTCGACCCCGTTGCCGAACGCGGTCACCTCGTAGCCGGCCTTCACGAGCGCGCGCTCGAGAAAGGTGCGCATGGAATCGTCGTCCTCGGCCAGAAGGATGCGCTGCATGGGACGTCTCGCGAGTTCTGCGGTCATGGCTCTGCCCGTTCACATCTTGTGCCGGGTCCGTCATGGAGGGAGAATCTGTCGCGATTTTGGTAAACAGTCGCTAAACCCGTGTCGTCCCCATGAAACGATTGCCGTCCTGCGTCGCCGCATGGACAGCGTGCCGCCATGATGTCTACATAGGCTCGCGCGAAAGCAGGGTGGTCAATGCCAGCGAACGAACGAGCCTCGATCCTTGCGGAGCTGACGCCGCCGTTCGCTGTCTATCGCCCGGTGCGGCAGACGACGCCTTTCGTTTTCTGCTCGCCGCACTCCGGGCGCATCTATCCGCGGGCGCTTCGCGAGGCGTCGCGCCTCGACGCACTCACCCTGCGCAAGTCCGAGGACTGTTACGTCGATCTACTGTTCGACTGGGTCCCGGAGATCGGCGCGCCATTGCTCGTCGCGCATTTCCCGCGGGCCTATCTCGACGTCAATCGTGACGAGGGCGAGCTTGATCCCGAGCTCTTCATAGAGCGGGTACCGGTCAATGCGCAGACGCAGTCTCTGCGCGTCTCGGGTGGCCTCGGCGTGATCGCGCGGATTGTCGCGGACAGCGAAGAGATCTATCGCGAGAGGTTCCCGCTCGCCGTCGCCACCGAGCGCATCGAGCGCCTCTATCGACCTTTCCATTCAGCGCTCGACGCGCTGTTGCGCGATACCGTCGCCCGCTTCGGCTACGCGGTGCTGATCGACTGCCATTCGATGCCGTCGGCATCCACCGGCCCGCACGGCCCCGCCCGTCCCGACATCGTGCTCGGTGACCGCTTTGGTGCCGCGGCCGATGCACGCCTCGTCAGGCTGGCGCGGGACAGTCTGATCGCGCTCGGCTACGATGTGCAGCTGAACCGGCCTTACGCTGGCGGCTACATCACTGAAAAGTATGGCAGGCCCTCGACCGGTCTTCACGCGCTGCAGATCGAACTCAATCGCGGCCTCTATCTGGACGAGACCAACCTGACGCCCGTGACCGGGTTCAGCGAGCTCCGCGGGTATCTGCGCTCATTCGCCGTGAAACTCATCGAAAGCACCGAAGCGCACTTCGGGCGGCGGCAGGCTGCTGAGTAGCGGGAGCCCCCGACTCTACGGCTGCTCGACCAGACGACCCGGGTCCGGCTTCAGGCCGGTTGCACGCTCGAGCGCCATGGCGGCGAGGAAACGGGACGAGGCGATCTTTCGAGATGCCTCGACGGGGGGCGGCTGCGGAGTGCGTGTGATCGCGCCCGTCGGTGCCTCCGCGGCGGCCGCCGAAAGCGACAGCGGATTGCTCCGCTCGTTGGCGCAGCCCTGAACGAGCATCCCGACCAGAACAGTGATTGCGATGACCGCAACGCGCAAAGCCTACCCCACTCCCTGCCGGATTTTGACCCGACCTTGACCGCAATATAGTCGACGAGCGGCATCGCTTCAATCGCTTGTCCGCAGTTTTCGCACCTCTGCGTGCAGCCAGGCGTCACAGATCCCGGACGTCGAGTACACCCGGCGCCGTCGTCAACAACCCGCGCACGTGCGGCGAGAGGTCGTAGCGGCCGGGCATCGTGAACTCGACGGCGCGGCCGCTGCCGCGACTCGGGAAATCATCGATCTCGACCATCAGGCGGATCTCACCCTTGCCGCCGGGCTTGAGTAGCTGCTTCAGTTCAGCAAGCGCGGTGCCGGCCTGAACGGCGCGGCGGTCGAGCACGATCGCGTAGCCGCGTTGCAGCCCGGCGACCGCCTTGTCGAGGGCCTCGATGCCCTGGACCCGCATCTTGGTCGTCTCGCCGTCGCGCTCGGCCTCGACCGAAACGAGCACGGGTGTGCCCGGCTCGAGGAGGTCGCGGCAGGCGGCGAGGGTGTCAGAGAACACGATCGCCTCGAACTGGCCGGTCGCGTCCGAGAACTGGGCGAAGGCGAACTTCGAGCCCTTCTGCGAACGCCGCTCGCGCGCCGACACGACGATCGCCGCCAGCCTCCCCGCGGCCGCGCCGCGCTCGATACGCTGCTCGAACTCGGCGAAGCGCTGCACGCCGAGCTTCGGCAGCAGCGCCTGATATTCGTCGAGCGGGTGGCCCGAGAGATAGAAGCCGATACCGGCAAACTCCTCCTGCAGCTTCTCCATCGGCGTCCAGCCCTTCGCCGGGCGGAGATCGAGGCCGCTGCTGGAGCCGCCCGCAAAGAGATCGGTCGTGCCCGCCTCGCTGTCCGCGGCCGTGCGCTGGGCGAGCGCCATGATGGCATCGACGTTGCCGGCGACCCGCGCACGATCCGGCTCGAGCGCGTCGAAGGCGCCTGACCTGGCGAGCGTCTCGAGGCCGCGCTTGTTGAAGGCCTTCGGATTGAGGCGCTTCCCGAAATCGCCGAGCGTCGTGAAGGGGCCGCCCGTCTCGCGCGCCTCGACGATCGCTGCAACCGCGCTTTCGCCGATGTTTTTCAGTGCGGCGAGGGAGTAGCGGATGGCGCCGCGCGGCTGGCCCGAGCGCTGGTCGATCGGCGCGTCCTTGCCGGGGGGCGCAGCACCAAAGTCGACGCCTGAAGCGTTGACGCAGGGCGGCAGCACGGTGATGCCCGAGCGGCGCGCCTCGGCGGCGAACATGGCGAGCTTGTCCGTGTTTGCCATGTCGAGCGTCATGGAGGCGGCGAGGAACTCCTCGCGGTAGTTCGCCTTGAGGTAGGCGGTGTGATAGCTGACGAGAGCATAGGCCGCCGCGTGGCTCTTGTTGAAGCCATAGCCCGCGAACTTGTCGACGAGCTCGAAGATGTATTCGGCATCGCTCTTCTTGACGCCGTTCTTGTCGGCGCCCTCGACGAAGCGCGCCTTTTGCCGCGCCATCTCGTCCTTGTCCTTCTTGCCCATGGCGCGGCGGAGGAGATCGGCCTGCCCGAGCGTGTAGCCGCCCATCACCTGCGCGATCTGGATCACCTGCTCCTGGTAGATGATGACGCCGTAGGTCTCCTTGAGAATGCCCTCGAGCATCGGATGCAGATAGTCGACCGGCTCCTCGTC
>DAORNH010000293.1:0-2671 GCA_035440865.1 Hyphomicrobiaceae bacterium
CGGCCGACCCTCTGATCGCGGCCGAGTGCGATGAGCCCGATCCCGATTGGTCCTACCTCCCAGATCGGGACGTGCGCCGCGCCGAGCTCGCACGGAATTATCGGATCAATCATGACCGATACCAAGCCATGAAGGGCCGCCGCGGCATTTGCCGCGCGAGCCTCAGGGCGCAGTTCCCGGCACCGCGCCCGAGCAAGGAGTGACCATGCTCGCCCGCAATGATTGGACGCTCCGCGATGATGCATCGGTCAACTTTCGAGACGCCGGACCTCGGTCTCATGCTCGGGCGCCTGCTCGAGCGCTCGGAGGCGACCCTGGAGAGGCTCGACAGGATCGACAGCCGCCTCGAGGCGGGCGACACGCGCATGGACGAGATAACCTCACGAATTGCCGCGATCGAGGCCATAGAGGAGCGCCGCGAGGAGGCACAGGATGCGCCGAAGCGGCCGGTCTTGCCGATCGCCGAGACGGTGATAAAGGCGGCGGCCCCGTACCTGATTGCGCTGCTCACGCTCTGGCTCACGGGGTCGGCAGAGTCGGCGCTGAAACTGCTCGCGGCCGCTTCCAGCGGCAAGTGAACGCGGCGGCACGGCGCCTGTGGTCGCTCGAGACGAAGTACGACAGGAGAATCTGGCGCGCGACGCTGGCGGCCGTGGCCTACATGGCTTTCGTCGTCGTGCTGAGGGCCATTGCGTGAACGCGTCCTTCTGGCTGCTCTACCTCGCAGCGATCCTCGCCTGGTGGCTGAGCGTCACGCCTTCCTGAGACCCGTCAGGCCGCCCGGCGGCCATTCCGCATCGACCAGGCAGCGCGCGTCCAGCCCGGTCGAAAGCCCCCGCACCGCTTGCCCTCGGCGGTGCGGGGGCCTTTTTCGCGTTGGCGAGCGTAGGTTCCTAGCCCTTGCCCTTGCCACGCGAGGGCGGCAGGCCTGGGACGAGATCCTCGCGGCTGTCGAACGAGCACCAGCCCTTCCGGCGTCCTCCATTGTAAGGTCGCGCAAGAAGCTCGGTGACCATCAAGTCACGAACGTTGACGCCGTCGAGGAGCAGATCGCCGAGTGGCCGCTTGTGACGGTCCTTTTCACCGTCGCCGGCTAGGTCGACGACGGTGGCGGCCGTGATGAGCGCCTCGAGTCTCGCTTTGGCGAGGAGCCCGAGGCGCCGCTCGGCCTCGCAGCGAGACGTCGCGATTTCCGGCGTGTCGAAGCCCTTCAATCGCCACTCGATGCCATCGAGACGGACGCTGTCGCCGTCCACGACCTCGATGCGTGACTTCTCGACCGGCTCGGCCTGGGCCGGCCACGGCTGGACGATCGCAATCAGGCTCGCGGCGAGCTTGATCGAAAGCCACTTGCAGATTGTCATGGGCGCGCTCCTCCGGCGAGTGGTAGAGCACTCCAGAAGTGGGAACAAGGCCAGCGTCCGAGCCCGTAGCGCAGCGCCCGATTTTCCATTCCCACCGCTCGTAGAACATTGAAATTTTTCGACAAGCCAAGTCCCTCCTGGGGCACCATGCTCGGCGACGCTGCGATCTGCAGCGACGGCACTCGAACGCGATCCAGACCCTGCCACGTGCGTTGACGCCGATCAGTGCGCAGCGCGATCGGCATGCTTAACGGTCTCTTAACCAGCGTTGTGGATAACGAAAGCTGAACGCCATCCGCAAATTGCCATCATTGTTCGGCACTCGATGTGTCACCGTTCGGACCGTGAAGCGTAGACGGGGGTCTATAGTATGAGTTCCCGCCGGTTGGCCCGGCGAAGCGATCGCTTCGCGTCGGCCGAGTACATTGCTTTGTCGCTGCTCGCACTCGCGCTCGGGCTTGCGACTGTCGGGCGCTCCTATGCGTCCGACCCCGCTGCGTCGACGCCGACCCCGGTTCCGGCTTTGCCCGTTGTGCCGGTGAAGGCCGCCGGCGACTCCCGACTCGACGGCACCGAGCAGCGCACGCGCTTCATCATTGGTCTCGAGCGCAAGGTCGACTTTCACGTCTCCTCGCTGCCCAATCCCAATCGCGTCGTCGTCGACCTGCCGAACGTACAGGTGCAGCTGCCGCAGCTGCCGCACGGCCAGGCCGTCGGACTGGTCAAATCGTTCCGCGGCGGGCTCTCCGCTCCCGGCCGCATGCGCCTCGTCATCGAGGTCGCGGCCCCCGTGATCGTGGAGAAGGCGACGGTCGAGACGGTCGACAACAGGGCCCGGCTCGTCCTCGAGATCATTCCGGCCGACCCGCGCAGCGCGCCGAAGAAAGCGCTCACGACATCGGGTCTCGCCAAGCTCGGCGCAGGCGCGCCGCCCGCGACAGCGGATAGCGCACCCATATCCGCAGCGGTGCCGGCCGCCGTCCAGCCGCCGACACCGAAGCCCGCCAAACGCCCCGAGGCCCGCGCGGCCACGGCCTACAAGCCGATCATCGTGCTCGATCCCGGCCACGGTGGTCACGACAGCGGTGCCATCCGTCACGGCGCGGTCGAGAAGGATGTCGTGCTCGCCTTCAGCCTCGTCCTCAAGTCGCGGCTCGAGGCGACGGGGCGCTACAAGGTTCTCATGACCCGCAGCACGGACAAGTTCATTCCGCTGCACGAGCGGCGCGAGTTCGGCGCTGGTCGAGACATGGGTGAAGCCGAGAGCGAGGAGGTGATCGCGCAGGGCGTGCTCATGCACCGGATTC
>DAORNH010000293.1:2759-5772 GCA_035440865.1 Hyphomicrobiaceae bacterium
AAGCTGAAGGGCGTCGGCGACACCGGAACCGTCTCGAACATCCTCGCCGATCTTTCGGCCCGAGCCACGCTTGCAACGCGCGAGCGCACCGGCACGTTCGTGCGCTCCGTCATCGAGTTCATGGGTCAGAGCACCAGCATGAAGGACAACCCCGATCGTTCAGCGGCGTTCGCCGTGCTGCGCACCGCCAAGGTGCCTGCGGTGCTGATCGAGCTCGCCTACGTGTCGAATGCGCAGGACGCCGTCAACCTCAAGTCGGACGCCTGGCGGAACAAGGTCTCGACCTCGATCGTGACAGCTGTCGAGAACTATTTCAGCCACCAGGTCGCCCGGTTGCCCTGAGGGCCGCCGAGCAGCTGTCGGGCGCCACCGTCAGATCCCGAGGCCACGCGCGATGATGTTGCGCTGGATCTCGGCCGTCCCTTCGCCGATGATATAGACGAGCGCATCGCGGTGGTAGCGGCCCACCGGGTAGTCGCGCATGATGCCGGCGCCGCCGTGGATGCGGATCGCGCTCTCGGTGACGCGAACAGCCATCTCGCTCGCGACGAGCTTCACCTTGGAGGCCATGTCGGGCTCGAGCCGGCCTTCGTCGACAAACCGTGCGCCATGCATGACGAACACGCGCGCGGCGTCGATCTCGGCTGCCATGTCGGCAAGCTTGTGGCGGATCGCCTGGAAGTCGGCGACGCGCTTCTCGCCGATGCGCCGCTCGCGGGCGAAGGCGAGCGAGGCATCGAGTGCGGCCCGCGCGATACCGACGGCATTGGCCGCGACGCCCACCCGGTTCTCGCTAAGCGAACCGAGGATCACAGGATAGGTGCCGGTCTTCCCACCGAGCAGCGCTTCGTCCGGGACGAAGGCGTTGTCGATCGCGATGAGCCCGGTCTCCGAGGCGCGAATGCCCTCCTTGGCGAGGCGCGAAATCGAGATCGCGGGGTTCGGCAGATCGACGATGAAGAGGCTGAGCTCCGCTGCGCCCGTGCGCGCGGCGAGCAGCATGAAGTCGGCGATCGGCGAATTGGTGATGTAGAGCTTCGAGCCGGTGATGCGATAGCCGCCCTGGACCTTCTCGGCCCGCGTCTTGAGCCCGCGCACGTTCGAGCCGACGTCGGGCTCGCTCAGACCGAAGCAGCCGATCTTCTCGCCCGCGACCCCGGGAGCGAAGTAGCGCGCTTTCTGGGCCGGCGTGCCGATGCGCCAGATCGGCCAGATGCCGAGATGGGCGTGTGCAGACAGGCTCGAGGCGAACGCCTGGCAGACGTAGCTCAGCTCCTCGCGGACGATGCAGTCGGCGACCTTGTCCATGCCGACGCCGCCGTCCTCCGCCGGATAGCGCGCTCCGATCAGGCCGAGGTCGCCCCAGCGGCGGAACAGCTGACGGGGAAAGCGCTCGCTCTCCTCCGCCTCGCGGACGAGCGGTGCCATCTCGGCGGCCGCAAACGCACGCACCGTGTCGCGCAGCTGGCGGTGCTCGCTCGTAAGGTACAGATCCGCGCAACCAGTCATGCCTCGACGCCCCCTCAGCCGACGTTCATCGCTTGCGCTCGACGCCGACCGGGACCTCGCCGGCCCGCTTCAGCTCGCCCGATCGGAAGAGCGCCGGGTCATCGAGGAATGCGATCGCCATGCCGAGTGCGTCTGCGCCCCAGAAGTGCTCCCCGTCGATGGTGAGCGTCGGCACACCGAAGATGCCTTCGACTGAGGCGGCGGCGGTCGCAGTCCGCAGCTTTTCCTTGGCTCCGGTCCGCTCGATGAGCGCCTCGAGGTCAGCAGGTGATGAAGCTCCGGCAACGGCCATCAAGGTCTCGGGCGACGTCGGATCACGCCCCTCACCCCACACGAGCGCGAGCGCGCGCCGCACGGCGGCCATGTCGCCGTCTAGCGCGGTCAGGATGCGCATCATGGGGAGCGGATTGAAGGGATGCACGGGGGGAAAGCGGAACGGCTGGCCCTGCGTCGCTGCCGTGAACGCGGCAAGCCGGTAGGTGTGCAGCCGCTTCAGCGGAATTTCGGCGGGTCCCAGATGCTTGAAGTGCTGGAGCAGCGCGCCGAACAGTACCGGCCTCACCCGGATCGGTCGGCGGCGTTCGATCTCCGGCAGGCGCGGCAGCGAAAGATAGGGAAACGGCGAGATGAGATCGATGGTCCAGGTGACCGGTGTCATTTTGCGACCTTCATGGATGATTGTGTCTGTCCGATCGGCTCAAGCCGTTGTGGCAGCGACCTCGTCCGCCGACCGGCCGACGATCGAGCGGTAGACATCGGGGTCCGTCGCGCCCTCGCTGCCGATCAGGAGGATCGTCGACGTCGCGTCGAGGCCAAGCAAGGAGCGCGCCTGCTCGTCGACTGCGGCGGCTGCAAGGCCCGCGAGCCCGGCAACGCCGGATTCCCCACCAACGACTCCGTCCTCGGCAAGCCGGCGCATCATAGTCGCCGCCGCCTCGTCGGGGATCGACATGAAGGCGTCCGCGCCGCCGTGCAGGATCTTGAAGGCCAGCGGCGAAGCTTCGCCGCAGGCGAGACCCGCCATGATGGTCGCTAGATCGCCATTGACGTGTGTCGCCCGACCGAGCTCCGCGCTCGCGAGCAGGCACGCGGCCTTGTCAGGCTCGACGACGATGATCTTCGGCCGCGCCGGGCCGAGCTCTTCCCAGAACCAGGAGGCGACGGCCGCGGCCAGCCCTCCGACGCCGCCTTGCAGGAAAATGTGCGTCGGCCGGGCGCCCTGGGCGTAGGCCTCGGCCGCCAGAAGCGCGTAGCCCTGCATGACCATGCGCGGCACGTCCTCATAGCCGGGCCAACTCGTATCCGAGACGACCTGCCATCCGTTCGCCGCCGCGGCAGTCGCACAGAGGCGCACGCTCTCGTCGTAGTGATGCCCTTCGCGACGCACATCTGCGCCGAGCGCCCGGATTGCCTCGGCGCGGCCTTCGCTGACGCCCTCGTGGATGTAGATGACGGCGCGGCAGCCGGCGCGGCGCGCGCCCCACGCAACCGCGCGGCCATGGTT
>DAORNH010000294.1:0-5766 GCA_035440865.1 Hyphomicrobiaceae bacterium
AGGGCAGGTCCTGGCTCGGCTCGGGCCCGGTGAGCAGGCCGCCAGGGTCGCCAAGGCGCGCGTCACGATCGAGGTCGCCGAGGTGAACATCAAGCGGGCGGAAGCCAATCTCGCCAAGGCGCGCGCCGTGCTCGACCAGAGGCAGGAGACCAACCGGCGCAAGCAGACGCTCGCTGGCCGGGATATCGTCTCGCGGCAGGCGGCGGAAGAGGCCGCGCGGGACGAGGCCATCGCCATCGCCGACGTCGCAATCGCTGAAAGCGAGATCAGCAGTACCAAGGCCCAGCTCGCGGACGCGCGCGCGACCCTCGCGTTCGAGGAGGCCATGCTCGGCCATCGCACGCTCGTCGCGCCGTATGATGCGATCGTCATCGAGCGTCACAAGGAGCTTGGCACCGTGGTGAAGGCGGGAGACCCGGTCTTCACGCTCGTTGCGCTCGACGGATATTGGGGGCTCGCCTTCGTCGACGAGGCAAGGGCGGGCGCCATCCATGAAGGCCAGCCCGTGGTCGCACGACTGCGATCCCTGCCGCGAGATGCCTTTCACGGCAAGGTGCTGCGCATCGGCCTCGAAAGCGACCGTGTGACCGAGGAGCGCCGTGTCTACGTGCGGGGCGACAATCCTCCACCGCGCGTCTTCCTCGGCGAGCAGGTCGAATTCCTCATCACCGTCACGTCCCTCGAACGGGCACTTCTCGTTCCGGAGGCGGCGGTACACGGCTACAACGGCCGCGAAGGCCGTGTCTGGACGCTCGAGAGCGGTCGGCTCGTGCGCCGCCTCGTCCAGTTCAGGCATCGCACCGAGGACGGCCGGCTCGAGATCGTCGAGGGTGTCCCGGACGGGGTTCTCGTCGTCACCCGGTCCGATCCGGGCTGGCGAGAGGGCCAGGCCGCACGGGCGAGCGAGGTAAAGCCCAAATGAACCTCGCTTATCGCGACGTCCGCCACAACCTCGGCCGCTTCCTGCTGACCTGCGTCGGGCTCGGGCTCCTGCTCGGCGTGGTGATGGCCATGATCGGTATCTACCGGGGGCTGATCGTCGATGCGCTGACCATCGCGCGCGCCCCGGCAGTCGATCTCTGGGTCGTCGAATCCGGCTCTCGAGGCCCCTTCGCCGAGGCATCTCGCATACCGGGAGACGTGCGCGAGGCGGTTGCCCGGATCGCCGGCGTCGCCGAGGCGGGCAGTATCACCTACCAGACGATCGAGGCGGAGCATCGCGGCAGCAAGCTCAGGCTTTATGTTATCGGCTATGAGCCGAGCCGACCCGGAGCTCCGCCAGAGATCGTCGATGGGCGCGGCATCGCGCGAAGCCACTTCGAGATCGTGGCGGATCGAACGTCGGGGCTGACACTTGGCGATCGCATCACGCTCGGCCGCAATGTCTTTACTGTCGTGGGCCTGACCCGGCAGCAAGTGAGCTCCGGCGGCGATCCAGCGGCCTACATCACGCTTGCGGATGCGCAGCGCCTGCAATTCGATCTCGCCCCGCCGGCCGTTCGCGTCGAGATCGCGCGCGGTGCGACCGCGGGCAGCCGTGACATCGTCAACGCCGTCATCGCCCGGCTGCAGCCGAACGCGTCACCGGATGCGGTGGCGGAAACGATCCGGCGCTGGCGGCACCTCTCGGCGATCACCCAAGAGGGCCAGGAGCAGATCCTCACACAGTCGCTCGTCGACAGGGCTCGCCGCCAGATCGGCTTGTTCACGTCCCTCCTGCTCGTCGTCTCGGCGGTGATCATCGCTCTCATCATCTATACGATGACGATGGAGAAGCTGAAGCAGATCGCCACGCTCAAGCTGATCGGCGCGCCCGACCGCACGATCATCGCCATGATCGTGCAGCAGTCGTTGGCGCTCGGCTCGATCGGATTCGCGGCGGGCGCTGCCTTGATCTTCGCGCTCAAAGACAGGTTTCCGCGACGCGTCGTGCTCGAGCCCGACAATGTCGTGACGCTGGGCTTCATCGTTCTCGCCGTATGCATCGTGGCGAGCGGGCTCGGCGTGCGTGCGGCAAGCAAGGTCGATCCGGCGACGGCGCTCGGGGGCTGACATGGGATCGAAGCAGGGTGCGCTCGTCGATATATTGCGGGTCTCGAAGCATTTCGGCGACGGCGACGCGCGGGTCGACGCACTTCGTGAGGTGTCTATCTCCGTGCACCCTGGCGAGGTGGTCGCCCTCCTCGGCCCGTCCGGTTCGGGAAAGACCACGCTCCTCAACGTGATCGGCTGCATCCTCGATCCGTCGGCCGGCTCGATGCAGCTCGACGGCGAGCGTGTCCTCGAGAACGGTCGCTGGCTCCGGTCCGATCTCCGCCGTCTGCGCCTCGACAAGATCGGCTTCATCTTCCAGTTCCATAATCTGATCCCGTTCCTCGATGCGACGGAGAACGTCGCCCTCGTCTGCGAACTCGCGGGCGACGATGCGATCTCGGCACGTGCGAAAGCGGTCGAACTGCTCGACTATCTCGAAGTCTCACACCGGCGAAGCGCCATGCCGGCGAAGCTCTCGGGTGGCGAAGCGCAGCGTGTCGCGATCGCGCGGGCGCTCGCCAACAGTCCGCGCATCATTCTCGCCGACGAGCCGACGGCGGCACTCGATTCGAAGCGTGCGGGGATCGTGATGGACCTCTTGCGCAAGCTCGCCCGCGAGCGCAGCGCGGCCATCATCGCCGTCACGCACGACGAGAAGATTTTCGACCGCTTCGACCGTCTGCATGTCTTGCGCGACGGGATGCTCGTCGAGACGCGCCAGGGCGCGGGGCCTTGAGGCGCTGTCACGCCTTCGCCGGCCGTGGTGACCGGGGGGCAGGCGGCACGCCCATGGCGAGGGCGATCTCGCGGGCGGCTGCGTTCTTGGCCTCGATGAAGTCGAGGTCCTTTGGCGAAAGGCTCATGGCCTTCCAGTCGAGGCCGCCTTCGAGGAGGAGGGGGCGGCCTGCGTTGGCAGCGCCCTGGAAGCCCGCTTCGAGCTCGGAGCGCAGGCGCTCGAACTGTTCAGGCGAGAGCTGGCCGTCGCGGGCGGTGTAGACGAGGGCGCCCGAGGGGCGGGCGGAGTTGTCGAGGAGAGCTTTATTCCAGCGGCTCGCGGCGTTGTGGATGTCGATCGCGGTCGCGGCGGCCTCGATGGGGGAGAGGCCATAGTGATCGTTGGCGGGGTGGAAGAGCTTCTGGTGGAGGATCGCGCGGATGCCCGGCGTGGCCTCGCCCTCGATGCGGACGGTCTGGCCTGCGACGGCATACTCGAAGGCTTCGGGCCAGCCGTCGGCGCCGGGGATCACCCTCACGCGGTCGGGCCGGAGCGCGTGAAGCTCACGCACCTCCGACCCGACCGCTACGGCCTCGAGAATCTAACTCAGACGGGTGCTACTCGCGAATGTAGCGCGGATCTGCTCGTGGTCGAGCAAACCAGACCGCCTCGCCATACACCTTAATCTCGTCGAACTTCATATCTCCGTAGCTTGCCCATTCCTCGATGACCGACTGGGCGATTTCATCTATCGACTTGCCGTATTGGTGCTGTTGGACCCAGTCATGAGTACGCCCACCATATCTCACAGGTATCGCGCCCGCCTCGAGGAGAGCCTTGATCGCCGTCCGAATGAAATCGATTTGCTCCACGCCTTCGAACCCGAAGCCTTCTCTCGCCATTGGCAATATTTGCCATAGACCTACTGCGTCCGATGGCAATTCACCTACGAATTGCTCGATGCATTCGGTTACTGTTCGATTGTAGTACCTCTCTCGCCGCTCACTTTTCATCGCTGATGCACCTTGTAACCGCGTGGTAGTCGTGGATGGTTGGATTTAACAATTTCTAACGTGTGTCCGCTACTAGACCTTCTTTCTCCGACAATAGTACCGTCGAGTCTCTGATACCACACACCATCGTAATCCGCGGGGGCGGCTGTGGGCACTGCACCAGCTAGCAGTCTCGCCCGCAATTGCGCATAGACTGTAGTCGTCACTGTCCGAATATTGTCTCCTGAGCCAGGCTCCCTTCTGCCAACCTCCTGTCCGCCAGGCAACAGAATGTCATGAAGGGGCTCGGGGGCACCAGGAGGTGCTTTTCCTGAAGGCTTTCGAGGATCGGGCTGCTTGTTGGTGTCTGGCGGCGGCGCCGGCTTGGCTGGGGCTGGCGTAGGTCCGGGCTTGGGCTTCTGCGGCGGCCCAGCGGCAGGGATCGTTCCCTCACCCTCTCCCGTCCAGCGGCCGTGGTCGTCGCGCGGTTGGCTGGTGTTGAAGCCGGCTTTTGCGGCGAGGGCGTCGTCGTCGATCTCGCCGTAGCCGGCGGCGGCGCGCTTTTCGTTGGCGGTGAGGAAGGACGCGGCTTCGAGGCGGGACCAGAGCGCTTCGCGCTCGGAAGAGAGGGCCTCGATGGCGTCGAGGTCGGGGCGCAGCGCGAGGCCTTCGCCGGGGGCGAGCCAGGTGGCGAGGGCGCGGCCCGTGCGCGTCGCGAGGGGGATGACGGTCTGGCGCCAGAAGGCGCGCGTCGCCTCCTGGAAGTTCGAGTAGGTGTTGTCGCATCAGTCGAGATGCGCGCCTACGTGCGCGGGGTATGCTGCAGAGCAGTCGAGATTGCACGGCGCCAGGGGCTAGGAGGGAACGAACTGGAGTCCCAGCGGAACATTGCGGTCTATAGGAACTCTCATTCGCGAATGTAGGTTGGATTGGTTCTAGGCCGAGCAAACCAAACGGCTTCCCCGTATACCTTCACTTCATCGAATCTGAGGTCGCCGTAACCCTGCCATTCTCTGACCACGGCATTAGCAATATTTTCCGGTGACGTGCCGTATTGGTGTTGGCGAACCCAGTCATGTGACGGACCACCAAATCGCACCGGAACTGCGCCAGCTTCGACAAGGGCGAATACCGATTTGTGAATGAAGTCAGTGGCCTCATCGGGTTGCATGTGAAATCCGTCTCGACTCAGGAAGACGATCTGACTCATTGATACGGCATCATTCTCCAGCTCCTTGATGAACTCTGCAATGTTTTCGTCTTGTGTGAGGCCATCGTAAGTGTCGCGATCAAGCGTGCTCATCTGGTGTGGACCTTGAAATTTGCTCGTATTGCCGGATGACTGCTGCGAATTACGTCGAGTGTGGGTCCGCTTTCCGGGCTAATCCTCTCCCCGACTATTGAACCATCGCGCCTCAAATACCAGGTGCCATTGTAGCTTGACGGCGAAGGATAGGGAAAGGCGCCATTGAGGATCCGACGCCGGATCACGGAGTATTCAGCAGCTGATACGGTGCGAACCCTCGTATTGCTGCCGGCGCGTACTCCAACGAATACTCCGCCTGGCATCAATATATCGCGAAGTGGCTCCGGCGCGGAAGGTCGATCTTAGGGTGACTTTGACTTGTCCGTAGCTTGAGGAGCCTTAGGCTGACCAGGCTTCGGCTCGGCGGGCTCGGGCGGCCCTGGCTGCTTTGGCTTGCCGTCCGACGGTCCGCGGCGCTGGCCCACATCACCCAGGCCAGGCCCTGTCGTGAAACGGCCGAGGGCGTCGTGGTAGGGGTTGAATTTTGCGGCGAGGGCGTCGTCGTCGATCTCGCCGTAACCGGCGGCGGCGCGCTTTTCGTTGGCGGTGAGGAAGGACGCGGCTTCGAGGCGGGACCAGAGCGCTTCGCGCTCGGAAGAGAGGGCCTCGATGGCGTCGAGGTCGGGGCGCAGCGCGAGGCCTTCGCCGGGGGCGAGCCAGGTGGCGAGGGCGCGGCCCGTGCGCGTCGCGAGGGGGATGACGGTCTGGCGCCAGAAGGC
>DAORNH010000295.1:0-5756 GCA_035440865.1 Hyphomicrobiaceae bacterium
GTCAGACTTCGATCGCCGGTTCATTGCAGTCTGCACGTCGCAGGGCCTCGCACGAGCGCGATGCGATTGCCTGCTCGGCGTGTTCAAGGAGCACATCGCAGACGATAACCTCGAGCTGATCATCGGCTACTTCGAGGACCCGGCGGGCTTCCAGGATCGAATTGCCGAGCTCGATCTCGACCCGGAACGCGCGGAGGCGCTGCGCGAGGAGATCGACGAGGCCGTGGCCGCGAGCCGCGAGGAATGCGGCACCGGACCGTAGCCGATCAGGCGTTCCTCGGTGGCAGGAACGAGCGTGGCGGCGTGCCCGTCGCGGCGCCCGGCGAGCCTGCGATGAACGCCTCGATCATCTTCTGCACGTCGCGGGCATCGCGGCGCTCTTCGAGCATCCTGTCGATCATCGGCATGACCGCGGCGAAGCGGGCCGCCTTGGCTGGATCGCGCGAAGCCTCGCCCGCGAGATCGGTGAGCGGGCGCACGGCGGCGGCCGCTGCCTCGGGCGACCAGCCGGATTCGAGCATCTCCTCGGCAAGCTCCGTCAGCGCCTCGTGACGCTCCGTCTCTCCCGGCGCCTCATGCCGCGAGCCGACGATGCGGGATATGTCGTCCGCGCTCATGCCGCGGCCGGCGAGATCGCGGACGGTGTCGAGCATGCGCCGCTTGGTGCGGGCCTTGATCATCCGGTGAAAGATGCCGGCAATGGCCCATACGATCACGATCAGGGCGCCCGCAATGATGATCAGGTGCCGGTCGACGATGTCGGCAAGCATGAGTGTATTTCTCCTGGAGGTCGGACGAGACCGATCCTGCAACTATTGGAGGACCCAGACATTGATGTGCGCCCTATGCCGCGCGCAAAGAGTGTTGCAAGTCCAGGCGCGGAGCGCCAGGGTCTCATGGGGCCTCGAGTGTCGGCCCGATCACACCAAGGCGAGGGAGAAGCGCCAATGTCCGAGCCACGTCCGATGACCGCCGCTGAGCTGCGGGCAAAGATGCGCCTCCCCCTGTTCGGCTCGCCGCTGTTCATCATCAGCAACCCCAAGCTCGTGATCGCGCAGTGCAAGGCCGGTGTCGTCGGCAGCTTTCCGGCCCTGAACGCCCGCCCGCAGTCGCTGCTCGACGAGTGGCTGCACCGGATCAAGGAAGAGCTTGCCGCGCACGATCGCCGTCACCCTGATCGGCCCTCGGCGCCGTTCGCGGTGAACCTCATCGTGCACAAGTCGAACGATCGGCTGGAGGCGGACGCCGCAACGTGCCTAAAGCACAAGGTGCCACTGCTCATCACCTCGCTCGGCGCGCGCGAGGACATCTACACGACCTTCGCCAAGTCCGGCACGCTCGTCTTCCACGACATCATCAACATAACGTTTGCGCGTAAGGCCCTCGAGAAGGGTGCCGGCGGCCTCGTCGCCGTCTGCGCCGGTGCGGGCGGCCACGCTGGACGCCTCTCGCCCTTCGGGCTCATCCAGGAGATCCGCGAGTTCTACGATGGCCCGCTCGCACTCTCGGGCGCCATCGCCCACGGCGGCTCGATCCTGGCCGCGGAGGCGCTTGGCGCGGATTTCGCTTACGCCGGCTCCATGTTCATCGCGGCGAGCGAGGCCAATGCGGTCGAAGGCTACAAGGCGGACATCGTTGCCGGTACTGCGGACGGCATCGTCTACACGAACCTCTTCACAGGCGTGCACGGCAACTACCTGCGTTCCTCGATCGCACGGGCCGGGCTCGATCCCGACAACCTGCCGGTCAGCGATCCCTCGAAGATGAACTTCGGCACCAACCGGCCGGCCCGTGCCTGGAAGGACATCTGGGGCTCCGGACAGGGCATCGGCGCGGTGAAGCAGATCGAGCCCGTGGCCGCGATGGTCGAGCGCATGGAGCGCGAGTACAAGGCCGCGAAGGCCGCGATCGCACGGGGCGCACGGGCGCCCGCCGGCGCCTGAGCATTCTATTTGCCGACCTTGATCGGCAGGCAGTGCCGATAGATCTCCTTTGGCCGGCCGCACAAGCGCGAGCACCATTGCTCGTAGGCGATGGTACAGAAGCGGCCGTCGACGATCTTTCTCTGAACGAACGTGCGCCGACCGGCCTCGGCGGGATCAGAGGCGAGCGGCTGAGCCGCGGCGAGCAGCGCAGCTATCGCGGCGGCCTGGATGATGCGGCGCAAGGTAATCTCCATCTCTCTCTTGAACAAGTCGACAGGCACCGGCCGCTCTGCCGAGGCGTCGCCGGGCCTGTCGGGGCTGCTGCCTCACTTGCGTGATCATTGATCACATCAGAGCCGGAACTGCTGCGAGGCAAGGGCAATCGTCGGCGCGCCGCCGCCAGTGTGACGCGCCAGGCGGTCCACAGCCTCGCCGGCGCAATCCCACTTAAGCCCGAATTCTCGGGCAGTCCGATCGGCTATCGGGTATGCGACCGGGCGATAGCATGTGACCGCGCTAGCGGCGCGGTGGAGACGTGGTGCACCATGATGACGATGAGCGCTGATCGAGTAGGCAAGGCATCCGGCGCGCGGTCGCCCGCGATGCTCCGGCGCGCGGTCGCAGCTCTCACTGTTGTCGCACTAGCAGGCCTCGCGCCGACGTCACCGATCGGCGCGCAGGCGCCGAAACCAGCGCCCGCAGCAGCAGCGCCCGCCAAGGGCAAGGGCGCCGAGCCCCCCGTCACCCCGCCCGATGGCGTGGTCAAGTCGCAATTCGGCGACTGGCAGCTCGTCTGCAAGGGACCGCCGCCCGGCGCGAAGCAGGAGGTCTGCGCCCTCGTGCAGAGTGTCACCGCCGAAGACCGATCGAACGTCGGTCTCACCGTCTACATCCAGAAATTCTCGAGCGGACAAACGGTTCTGCGCGTATTCGCCCCACTTGGCGTGCTGCTGCCTCGCGGCCTCGGACTCAAGATCGACAATGCCGACGTCGGCAACGCGCCGTTCCTGCGCTGCCACAGTTTCGCCTGCTATGCCCAGGTCGTGCTCGAGGAGAAACTGCTCGCCCAGCTGAAGACCGGCAAGACGGCGGTCTTCATTATCTTCCAGACGGAGGAGCAGGGCATCGGCATCCCGATCTCGCTCGCGGGCTTCCCGCAAGCTATCGGCGCCCTCAAGTAGCGGCGCAGCAGAAATAAGCGCAGGGGCCGGCGATCGGTGCAATTTGGCTCAATTCCCGCACGATTTGTTCACATTTCCTGAACCCCGCCTTCATCCGACCGATGACATGGTTCCCCGATCGGAAACCAGCGCCGCGCCGGCCAAAGGCCCGACGGCGCCGAGGGCGGGGAATTGCCATGCTGGCACTGATGAGCCGGGCGACGTCGTTTTTTCGCGACCGCCGGGGCAATGTCGCGATCATTTTCGCGATGACGACGATCCCGGTCGCAGGCGTAACAGGTGCCGCCATCGACTACGGCCGCGCCTATGTCGCGCACATGCACCTCCAGTCGGCGACGGACGCTGCCGCCATGGCAGCTGCGTCGGCTGCCAACAAGACGACCGGCGAGCGTGAATCGATCGCCGTCGCCATGTTCAAGGCCAATGTCGCCGGCAACAGCGCGATCGCCAATGCAGTGCCGCAGGTGACGCAGTCCGACGGCGTCACCAAAGTCGAGGTGAGCGCTGCTGTCGGCACCACGTTCATGCGCCTCCTCAACGTCAATGACATGCTCATCGAGGCATCGACCACGGTGCAGACGGCGGGCAAGAAGCTCGAGCTGGCGCTGATGTTCGACGTCACGGGCTCGATGAACGACACGACGTCGACCGGCAATTCGAAGATCGTCGATGCCAAGGCGGCGGCCCTCGACCTCCTCGATATCATGCTGCCGGAGACGGGCCTCGCGACGCGCCGCATCGCGCTCATCCCGTTCGCCTCCAAGGTAAAGGTGCCGGCGGACGTCGCCGCGGCCGCAACGGGCTCGCCCGCAACCAAGACCGAGAGCAGCACCAAGTCGACGACCACGACAACCTGGTCCCTGTCGTCCACTGATTTCGACTGGCTGAAGCTGAGCTCCTGCGAGGATCGCCTCAAGGACTACTACGACGATCACGGCGGCATGTCGTCGAGCGCGGCCCAGACCAAGGCCGAGGACGAGTGCGCCTCGTTCACCAAGTCGAAGATCGACAACAAGTGGCGCTACAAGACGCCAGAGGTCGTCTCCACCTCGACGACAACGACGACGACCACCTACACGGACAAGTACATCAACCCCTGCATGATCGAGCGGCTCGGCTCGGCGCCGTCACGCTACGAGGACGACGCGCCCGGTACCGGCTTCACGGCGGTCTATTCGACGACCAAGACGGCGGACGTGAGCTGCCCGCCGTCCACGACCCTGATCCCGCTGACCTCCGATCGGACGTTGCTCAGCAACACCATCAGCGCGCTCACCACGGGCAGCTCGACTGCGGGCCACCTCGGCACGGCGTGGTCGTACTACTCCATCTCGCCGAACTGGTCCTCGGCCTTTCCGGTCGAGAGCGCTCCCGTTGCCTACGACGACACGGGCACGATCAAGGCCGCGATCCTCATGACGGACGGCGAGTACAATACCACCCATTGCGGCACGTCATGCGCGAGCGCGTCCGAGCAGGCCATTGCAATTTGCACTGAGATGAAGGGCCGCGGCATCCAGGTCTGGACGATCGGCTTCGGCATGAGCACGAACCCGAGCGACCCAGCGCGCCAGACGCTCGTCGAATGCGCCGATCCGGGTCGCTACTTCTTCCCCTACAACGGCGATGAACTTCGCGCCGTATTCGCGACCATCGGCCAGTCGCTCACCGACACAGTGACGAAGCCGCGCATCGTCAGGTAGGCGGGGCCCGAATGAATTGGTGGCCGAATCAATCAGGGACCGGCACTTGTCGGCTCACCGCGTCCCCCGACGGGTATCGAGCCAAAGCGCCGGTCCCCTCCCCCTGAGCAGGCCTGAAAGAGCGCGGTGACGGCACGAGCCGGCGCCGCGCATCCGAACGTCAGGCGCTCCGGTAGAGCTTCGTCAGCGAGAACTCGCGGTGGCCGAGAGCTTCCGCCGCCGTGAGCCGTCCGTTCGCTGTACGGATGATCATATCGATCAGCGTATCGCCCGCCGCGTCAAGGGTCATCTCGCGACGCAGGATGCCCGTCACGTCGACGTCGATGTGCTCAGGCATGGTGCGCAAGGTCTTCGGGTTCGCCGAGATCTTGATGACTGGCACGATCGGATTACCGATGACGTTGCCCTGCCCAGTCGGGAAGGTGTGCACGACGTAGCCGCCGGCGGCCATCAGCGTCACGCATTCGGCCGCGGCCGACGAGGTGTCCATATAGTAGAGGCCCGGCCCCTTCGCCGGCTCCTCGGCTGGACCGAGCACGTCGATATACTTGCACTCGCGGCCGATCTTCTCGAGGTTGCCGAGTGCCTTCTCCTCGATCGAGGAGAGCCCGCCGGCGATGTTTCCTTTGGTCGGCTGGCTCTCGGAGAGGTCATCGACCTTGTTGGCCTCGATGACGTCGTCCTGGTAGGCCTTCCAGACCTTGTACCACTTGTCGCCGATGGCCTTGCTGATGGCGCGCTCACGCGCGATGTGCTCGGCGCCCGTGATCTCGCTCGTCTCGCCGAAGACGCCGTAGACGCCCTTGGGGATCAGCTTGTCGTACATGTTGCCGACCGTCGGGCAGGAGCCGAGGCCCGTCGTGGTGTCGCTCTCGCCGCACTTGGTCGAGACCCACAGCTCGTCGATCGAACACTCCTCGCGCTCGAGCTCGGAGGCCCACTGCACG
>DAORNH010000296.1:0-286 GCA_035440865.1 Hyphomicrobiaceae bacterium
CAGCGGATGTAGTTGACCCACGCGCAGTCGTCGGGGATGGCGAAGCGGTAGCCCGGCGCGACCCGGCAGCGGGGCCGTTCTCGCTGCTCGTTCAGCGGCGGCAGAAGGTTCAGCCGCCACCGCCACCGCCGCCGATCCCGGTCGGGCCGGACGCGGTCGCCAGGACCGAGGAGGCGTGCGCTCGCGCCTACCATTCCGAACTCTCGAAGGTCGCGGCCGCCGTGCCCGCGATGGGAAAGGCCGTACGCTCCATGAAGGCCGACGTGGCAGGCGCGACGGGCGGCTG
>DAORNH010000296.1:390-1388 GCA_035440865.1 Hyphomicrobiaceae bacterium
TGCCGGCGCTGGGAATCGAAGGTGATCGCGCCGCCGGTGCGCCCGACGCTGCCGGCAACCGCGCCAACGCCCGAGGAATTGAAATTGCTCCGCGCCATGGACGAAACGGTGCGCGGGCGTGGCAGCCTGATCGAGTTCGGCGGCAACGGGCGCTACACCGTGATGGCGGACCGCTTCGCAGCCGACGTCCGCATCTATACCGGGCAATCCTACCATCCGGCGCTCTGCAGCGGAGCGGGCGACATGCTGAAGTTCTATGCCGAGACGCTGGCGCCGCTGAAATCGCGCATCAAGGTGGTCGCCGACATGGATCGCCGCGCCCAGACCAGGGCTCGCGCCGCGGTCGGCTCCGCGCTGGCAGATCTTGCGCGGCCGTCGACCGGAGATCTTGCGGCCTCCGAAACTCCCAAGTCTGACGCTCCGTCCGCAACCGTGGCAACCGCGTCCGACGTGCCTCCGCCTCAACCGAGCGTGCCAGAGACGATCGAGGCGATGACGGCCGCGCTCGCTGACATTGCGTTGCCCGAGGGGGCCGCACAAGCCATCAAGGCAAACGAGTCGGTACTTCAGCGCCTCAAGGCATTTGCGGAGTGGCTGATGAGCGAGCCGGGCCTCGCACTCACCGGCGTGCGTCGCGAGACGGTGCTGGTGGCACTCAGGGCACTCGAGATCGCGGCCCACGTGGAAGCGATGCAGGCCCGCTACGTCGTACTCGAGACGGCGCTGCTCGGCAATCTCCTCGTCCTCAAGGAAAGCCAGCGCCGGACCTGCACCTGCGGCACCTGATGGCCGCATCCGATGCCCGAAGTTCGCGCCGACGAATGGTGCGGCGCTGCAACTTGGGTGTGGAAAAGGCGTAGGCTCGGGCGCAGGACATGCGCTCGCGCCACAGCGGCGCCGCGCCGACTTGCAAAATGGTGGAGCGGGTGCGACCTGAGGCGACAGTGGCGAGGCTCCTGTCGAGTCGCCCGACGTGTGGCAACCGGGCGCCGGTTCGG
>DAORNH010000296.1:1442-5747 GCA_035440865.1 Hyphomicrobiaceae bacterium
ATCGGTCATGGCGTGCCGAGTGACGGGCAGCCGAGTGTCGCCAGCCGATGCAAGGCCGGGCCAGGAATGCGAGCCGAGGGAAGGGACGACAGATGGCGGGTTCACGGGACCTTTTCGCGCGGCTCGAGGGCGAGTTCGAGGGCAAGCGCGGCCGGCAGGGGAAGTCGGCCGAGGAGAGCTATACCGCCGCCGACATTGAGGTGCTCGAAGGGCTCGAGCCCGTGCGCCGGCGTCCCGGCATGTACATCGGCGGCACCGACGAGAAGGCGCTGCACCACCTCTTTGCCGAGGTGATCGACAACTCCATGGACGAGGCTGTCGCGGGCCATGCAACCTGGATCGAGGTGCGACTCGAGCCGGATGGCTTCCTCTCGGTTGCTGACAACGGCCGCGGCATCCCGGTCGATCCGCACCCGAAGTTTCCGAAGAAGTCCGCGCTCGAAGTGATCATGTGCACGCTGCACTCGGGCGGCAAGTTCGACGGTAAGGCCTACAACACGTCAGGCGGCCTGCACGGCGTCGGCGTCTCGGTCGTGAACGCCCTGTCGGAGACCTGCGAGGTCGAGGTCGCACGCGGCCAGCAGCTCTATCGCATGGTGTTCAGCCGCGGTGCACCGCAGACCAAGCTCGAGAAGCTCGGCTCGATCATGAACCGGCGCGGCACGAAGGTTCGATTCCGGCCGGATGAGCAGATCTTCGGGCGCGGCGCCGCCTTCAAGCCGGCCCGCCTCTTCAAGATGGCGCGCTCGAAGGCCTATCTCTTCGGCGGCGTCGAGATCCGCTGGTTCGCGGATGCGGCGCTTTGCTCGGACGGCACGCCGACGGAGGCGGTGTTCCACTTTCCAGGCGGTCTCAAGGACTGCCTCGCCGGCGACATCGAGGGGCGCACACGCGTCACCAAGGAGGTATTCGCCGGGCGGATCGACAAGGAGGGCGGTCACGGCTCGCTCGAATGGGCGTGCTGCTGGATCAGCGACGAGGACGGCTTCCTCAACTCCTACTGCAATACGATCCCGACGGCCGAGGGTGGCACCCACGAGCAGGGCTTCCGCACCGCGCTCGCCAAGGGGCTGCGCGCCTACGGGGAACTCACAAATAGCAAGAAGGCCTCGCAGATCACGGCCGACGACGTGTTCGGCACGGCCGCGGGGATGCTCTCCGTGTTCATCCGCGAGCCGGAGTTCCAGGGCCAGACCAAGGACAAGCTCGCGACCGTCGAGGCGGGGCGGATCGTCGAGGCGGCCGTACGCGACGCCTTCGACCATTGGCTCGCCGACAGTCCGCAGCAGGCGACGCGCTTGCTCGAATGGACGATCGAGCAGTCCGAGGAGCGCCTCAAGCGGCGGCGCGAAAAGGAAGTGAGCCGCCAGTCGGCGACGCGCAAGCTCCGTCTCCCGGGGAAGCTCTGGGACTGCTCGTCGACGTCAGGTGACACCGAGCTCTTCATCGTCGAGGGCGACTCGGCCGGCGGCTCCGCCAAGCAGGCGCGCGATCCGAAAACGCAAGCTGTGCTGCCGCTGAGGGGCAAGATCTTAAACGTCGCAAGCGCCACCTCGCAAAAGCTTGCCGCCAACCAGCAGCTGACCGATCTCCTGCAGGCGCTGGGTGTCGGCACGGGCTCGAAGTATCGCGCCGAGGATCTGCGTTATGACCGCATCATCGTCATGACGGACGCCGACGTGGACGGCGCCCACATTGCCTCGCTGCTGATCACGTTCTTCTATCAGGAGATGCCCGAGATGATCGAAGGCGGGCACCTCTATCTGGCGGTGCCGCCGCTCTTCAAGCTCACTCACGGGGCGAAAACGATCTACGCCCGCGACGATGCCGAGCGGCTGCGGCTTCTCAAGTCCGAGTTCAACGCCAACGCCAAGGTCGAAGTGACGCGCTTCAAAGGTCTCGGGGAGATGAACGCGTCCCACTTGAAGGAGACGACCATGGACCCGCGGCGGCGTACCCTCCTCAAGGTCGAGATCGTCGACGACCGCGCCCACCTCTCGCAGGCCGTGAGCGACCTCATGGGCACCAAGCCCGAGGCACGCTACAAGTTCATCCAGGAGCGGGCGGCATTCGCCAAGGACCTCGACATCTGAGCCGAGCCTGACGCCGGAGCGACGCCCGCGGCCCGCCTGAGTGAACTGGGAGAGGCATGATGAGCTTCCGGAGACGAGCGTCAGCTGCGGCGCTGCTCGTAGCGCTGCCGGCGATCGGGACCGTGGTTGCCCAGGACGGCGCCCAGGTTGCGCGTGGCCGCCAGCTGCTCGAGGCCCAGTGCGCGCGCTGTCATGCCGTCGGCGCAAGCGACGCAAGCCCCGTCAAGCAGGCGCCGGCGCTGCGCCAGCTGCGTCGCCGGTATCCGGTCGACGCGCTCGCCGAGGCACTCGCCGAAGGCATCATCACAGGCCATCCGGGCATGCCCGAGTTCGCCTTTCAGGCAAATGATGTTGCGGCCATCATCGCCTACCTCAAATCGCTTCCCGATCCGCGCTGACATCAGCCTCACGTCCGCGCCGCGTCGATGCCTGCGCGATATGCAGCCCGGCTGTGCACCAGCTCGCGTCGCTCCACCTCATCCCGATCTTGCGGGCTTGCCTGGAGCAGCTATTCTCCCCGCATACGACAAAAGTCGGATGCCGAGGGAGAGCGCGATGAAGGCCGCAGTGCTGCACGAGGTGAACAAGCCGCTCGTGATCGAGGACGTGGACGTCAAGAAGCCCGGTCCGCGCGAGGTGCTAATCCGGACGGCGTTCGCGGGGCTCTGCCACTCCGATCTGCACTTCATGGAAGGTCTCTACCCGCATCCGCTGCCGGTCGTGCTCGGGCATGAATCAGCCGGCGTGGTGGAAGCCGTCGGCTCGGAAGTGCATTACGTCCAGAAGGGCGACCACGTCATCACCTGCCTCTCGGTGTTCTGCGGCACCTGCGAGAACTGCACCTCGGGCCGGCCAGTGATCTGCACGGACACCTCTGTGAAGATGCTGCCCGGCCAGGCCCAGCGCCTCTCGCTGAAGGGCAACCACGTAAACACGTTCACGAACCTCTCGTCCTATGCCGAGATGATGCTCGTCCACGAGAACGCGATCGTGAAGATCGACAAGGACTTTCCGCTCGACCGCGCTGCGCTGATCGGCTGCGGTGTGATCACGGGCTTCGGCGCGGCGGTGAATACGGCGAAGGTGGCCCCGGGCGAGACGGTCGCGGTCATCGGCTGCGGCGGCGTCGGCATGGCCGCCGTCAATGGAGCGGCTGTTGCGGGCGCGGGACGCATCTTCGCCGTCGACACCAATCCGGCGAAGCTGCAGATGGCCGCGAAGATCGGCGCGACCGACCTCATCAATCCGCGCGACGGTGATCCGGTGGAGCGCATCCGCGCGGCCCTCGGCGGCAAACCGAGCGACGGCGTGCACCACGCGATCGAGTGCCTCGGCCTCAAGGTGACGGCCGAGCAGTGCTTCCAGATGCTCCGCCACGGCGGCACGGCGACCATTGTCGGCATGATCCCGTTCGGGACCAAGATCGAGCTGCACGGCTTCGATTTCCTGCGCGAGAAGAAGGTGCAGGGCTCGTCCATGGGCTCGAACCGCTTCCGCACCGACATGCCGCGCCTCATGGAGTTCTATCGCCGCGGCAAGCTGCATCTCGACGACTTCGTCTCCGCCCACATCAAGCTTGGCGAGATCAACGAAGGTTTCGCGAGCATGAAGGCTGGCAAGGTGATCCGCTCGATCATCGATTTCGGGGTCGTGAAAGCACGGCCATGATTGCGCTATAGGCCCCACCCGAGGTCAGTCCCGGTTGGCGCCGGCGCGCTGGTGTGCCATGGTGCCCCATCCCTTCCGAGAAGCGACGTCCTGCCCGAACGGGTGACGCGAAACAAGCGAGGCCTGAAGCATGCGATACGAGGCGCCGGATTCTCTCGAGGCGGCGGCAAAGCTGCTCTCGTCCGAGAGTGGCGAGGCACGGGTATTGGCGGGCGGGACGGACCTGCTCGTCCAGATGCGAGCCGACGTCGTCCACCCCGTCCTGGTCGTCGACATCAAGCGGATCGCGGAGACGCGGCGGATCGTCGAAGAGGGCGGCAACTTCCGGATCGGCGCGGCCGTGACCGGCGCCGAACTCAAGGAGCATGCTGCCCTCAAGGCGGCACTGCCGGGCCTGGTCGAAGCCGCAAACCTGATCGGCTCGACGCAGGTGCAGGGCCGCGCCACGATGGGCGGCAATCTGTGCAACGGTTCGCCGGCCGCCGACAGTGTCCCGGCGCTGATCGCGGCCGGAGCAAAGGCGTCGATCGTCGGTCCCGGCGGG
>DAORNH010000297.1:0-5299 GCA_035440865.1 Hyphomicrobiaceae bacterium
ACGCCATGTCCTACGTGCTGCGGGGAGAGGCGCGCGTGCGCCTCGGCGAAGCTGACGCCGCGCGCGCGGATTTCACGGCCGCCATCCGGATCATGCCGGCCAACGCGCGCGCCCTCGCCGACCGGGCCCGCCTCGCAAAGGCGGCCGGCGACTGCGCGGGCGCGATCGCCGATTTCGATTCCGCCATTCGCATCACGCCCAACGATGCCAGCCTGATCGCCGAGCGGCGACTGTGCGTGCCGTAAGTACGGCCTAAGCCTTGCGAGCCGGAACGAGCTGCTGGTGCCGGACCGAAGGTGGAATTGCCGTGTCAAGCAAGGGAGTGCCTGCGGGGCCGGATTCGCTCCTCGGGTGATGGCGAGAGGCCTTCCGCCTCTCGCGCTCTCAGACCGAGAGCTGGCCCCTGGGCCTGCCTTTCAGAGAGCCACTTGAAAGAGCTGGCCTGTCATGACTGAGCCATGCTCCCATGGACAGCACGGTCGTGGCGCTATGGCCCCGAGACTGCGTAGTAGTCGGCCCAGAGGCCGGATCTAAGTTCAACCGACAGGAGTGCCACAGATGGATCTCGAGCTGAAGGGACGCCGCGTCCTGGTCACCGGCGCGTCAAAGGGCATCGGCCGCGCGGTTGGCGAGGCCTTTGCCGCCGAGGGCTGCGATCTCGTGCTCGTCTCGCGGACGGCCGAGGCGCTCGCCAAGGTCGCCGACGACATCCGCGCGCGCCACCAGGTGCGCATCGAGACTCACGCCGCCGATCTCTCGCAGGACAAGGCGCGCGAGGAGACCGCCGTCCGCTTCTCGGGCGTCGACATCCTCGTCAACAATGCGGGCGCGATCCCGGGCGGCAGCCTCCTCGACTTCACGATGGCGCGCTGGCAGGAGGTTTGGGCGCTGAAGGTGATGGGCTACATCCACATGACGCAGCTCCACTTGCGGGCGATGATGGAGCGCAAGCGTGGCACGATCATCAACATCGTCGGCATGGCGGGACCGGCACCGCGATGGGACTACATCTGCGGCTCCGTCGGCAATGCCGCGCTCAACACCTTCACGAAGGCGCTCGGCGGCAAGAGCCACGAGTTCGGCGTGCGCGTCTTCGGCATCAATCCGGCGGCGACCCGGACGGACCGCATCTTCACTCTCGCCCGGCAGCGCGCGAAGACCCAGTTCGGCGACGAGAGCCGCTGGGAGGAGACGCTCGGCGCTATGCCGTTCGGGCGCCTGAAGGAGCCCGAGGAGGTTGCAGCCCTCGCCGTGATGCTCGCCTCGCCCAAAGTGACCTACCTCTCCGGTACCATGATCGACATGGACGGCGGCGGGCAGTATCGCGGAAAGTGACACCGTGATCATCTCGAAGGGAAATGCGCCGCACTACGTCTGGGGCGGCGACTGCGACGGCTGGCGGCTCGCCGATACAGCGGGCCTGTCCGTCATTCATGAGCGCATGCCGGCGGGCCGCGCCGAGACGCGGCACCACCACGCACAGGCGCGACAATTGTTCTACGTACTGGCGGGCGAACTCACGATGGAGCGCGATAGCGCGACGGACGTCGCGCGGGCCGGAGAGGCGATAGAGATTGCACCGGGCGAGCGCCACCGCGCCGTGAACGCCTCGGCAGCCGACGTCGAGTTCCTGGTGATCTCGGCACCGACGACACGCGGTGATCGTGTCGAGGGCTGAACGGACTTGCAGCGCTCGCCCGCGCATCCTATGTGGCAGCGCACGCCAACGCCCGGGACCACCAGATGATCTTCTTTCGCCGCAAGCCCGTCGTCCCCGTCGTGCGCCTGGCGGGGACCATCGGCATGGGAGCACCGCTCCGATCCGGATTGACGCTCGCGGGCGTCGCCGGCGCGCTCGAGCGGGCCTTCACGATGTCGCGGTTGCCGACGGTGGCGATCGTCGTCAACTCCCCGGGCGGCTCGCCGGTGCAGTCGAGCCTGATCTTCCGCCGCATCCGCCAGCTCGCCGACGAGCATGGGAAGCGCGTCTACGCCTTCGCCGAGGACGTCGCGGCCTCGGGCGGCTACTACATCGCCGTCGCGGGCGACGAGATCTATGCCGATCCCTCCTCGGTGCTCGGCTCGATCGGCGTCATCTCGGCAGGTTTCGGCTTCGACAAGGCGATCGAGAAGCTCGGCGTCGAGCGGCGCGTGCACACCGCCGGCCGCTCCAAGGCGACGCTCGATCCCTTCAGCCCCGAGAAGCCCGAGGATGTCGAGCGGCTGAAGGCGGTGCAACGCGACATCCACGACGCCTTCATCGCCGTCGTCAAGGAGCGGCGCGGCGCCAGGCTCAAAGGCACGGACGACGAGCTCTTCTCGGGCGCGTTCTGGTCTGGGCGCAAGTCCGTCGAAATCGGGCTCGCAGACGGCATCGCCGACCTGCGCGCCACGATGCGCGGCCTGCACGGCAAGGACGTGCAACTCCGCATGGTATCGACGGAGACCGGAGGATGGCTGTCCCGCCGGCTCCGACGCGTGCCGCTTACGCAAGCGAACCCCGTCGTCGCGGGGCTCGCCGAGGAGGCTTTGGCGGCGCTCGAGGAGCGCCAGCTCTGGTCGAGATTCGGCCTCTGAGCTCTCAGCGAGAGATCAGAACGTGACCTTCGCGGAACCGACGACGCGCTCGTCGCACTGGAAGATCTGACCCGAGCAGAAGCCGCCCGTGTTCGAGACGTTGGTGTCCCAGTAGCGCAGGTCGAGGCTGAAGCGGTCGCCGAAGCCGAGCGTCAGGCCGACGTTCCAGTAGAGGTAGTCGTCGGCGCCGTTGCCTGTGATCGCGATGTAGCGGGCATCGTCGCCGATCTGGTAGCCGAGGAGCGCGCTGAAGGTCGGCGTGATGTCGCGCATCTTCGGCAGCACCTGCGCGAAAGCGAGCTCGAACGTCCAAACTTCGCCCTGCGCGTTGGTGTACTCGGGCGAGTAGAAGGCCGTGAGACCGAGCGTGCCATCCTTCCAGATCTCGCCGCTCGCGCCGAGCTTGAGTTCGATGTAGTCGAGCTCGCGGCTCACCTGCAGCGCGCCGTCGAGGGCTCGCGGGTAGGAATAGTAGATGATGCCGATGTCGAAGGTAACGCGGCCGAACACCGGCTTGATGCCGGCGTAGAAATCGACCTCCGTCGAGGCGACGGGGCGCGAAACGCCAGCGGGCGTCACGTCACGTCCGAAGTCGAGGTTCGAACCCCAGATGCCGGCATAGAACCACTTGTACGTCATGTCGATGCCGCCCTGGACGGCCCATTTCTCCGCCGTCTGCGAGAAGCCGCGGAACACGTACTCGCTCGCCACTCCGAAATTGCCGGTGATCTGCGGCTTCGCATCCTGTGCCGCCACAGGCCCCGCCAGCATGATCATCGCCGCCGTACCGATCGTCGCCGTCAGCGATCGCACTGTCCCCGTCTGCATCTTCGCCATCCCATCGCTTCGTTGCGCACCCTGCGCTGTGGCGACAAGAAAGAGGGAAAAGGGGGGCTGTCGCAATGGCAGATTGGCGCTCGGCGGCTCGATTGACGAGCCCTGTCGCGATCCCGCAACATATTGCAAAACATGACTATTTCTCAATCACACTGCTGCCTGAAACGGCGCCGATTTCTGCACATATTTTGATCGTGGCGCCCAATTGGAATGCACTCACCACACGCGCGAGCGCGATGCGCTGTCGAGGACCTCCCCGATCCGGCGCAGAGTTCCGGGGCTGATGTCGTCGGGAAGCGCTCCGCGAGCGAAGAATCCTTGCTCGGCAATCTCCGCATTGGGCGGTGGCACTGCCGGCTGCCGCCAAGCGTCGACAATAAAGAGCGCTATGTGATCGCGGGGAAAGGCTCGAAAATTGGCGTAGAGGCCGAACAATCGCGGCGGCCCGGCGATCTCGATTCCGGCTTCCTCGGCAAGCTCCCGCTCGAGCGCGGTCTCGACGGTCTCGCCGGCCTCGACGCCGCCGCCGGGAAAGAACCAGCCCTTGCGGTAGGTGTGCCGGATGAGGAGCACACGGCGGTCCGGGTCGAGCACCACACCCTGCGCACCGAGCGTGAGCCCGCGTGTAAGCCGCCAATAGGGTTGCAGAAGCTTGCCGATGATCTTGGACATTGCGAAGGAGCGTCCGCGCCGGCCACCCGCGACGGGCAGGCAGCGCGGACACGGTTCCGTTCAGGCAGCTGAACCCTTTTTCTTCTTCGCGGCAGCGATGCAGGCCTTGCGGAACTTCTGGCGCTCCTTGCCCTTCAAGCCCTTCTGATCGGCCTCGGCGGAGCACTGGATCGACTCGGCTGTGCGCGGCTTCGGCGGCGTCTGGGCAGTGGCGAGGCTGATGAACGTCGAGCCGGCAATTGCGGCGATCGCGGCAGTGACTGCAAGTCTCATGGGTGCACTCCTACAGGCGATTGACGAGCGGCGTCGCCACGGACGGCCGGTCCGGGGCGCAGGGATTGGCACCGGACGAATCTTCATACGCCCTATGATCCCTCGTGAACATGGGACAGAACGACGGGGGAGAGAACGAGAGTATCAGGAGAGACATGGGCGAAAGACATGGGCTTCCCCAGCGCGGCTGGGGCCGCTAGAAGGGGCCCGAACCCCCGTCTCGAGGCTTCGGCTGACGCGCTATGGTCCTGGTTGTCGACAAATCCGCAGAACTCCTGCCCGCCGCGCCGCGACGCATGCGGACGCTTGCCGGACAAGACAAGGCGGGCCTTGCCACGGCGCTCGCCTCCGTGGGCGTCCCGGAGAAGCAGATCCGCATGCGAGTCGGCCAGCTCTGGCGCTGGCTCTATGTCCATGGAGCGACCTCATTCGACCAGCTGACTGATGTCTCGAAGGAGCTGCGCCAGAAGCTCGCCGCGACACACACGCTTACCCGGCCGGAGATCGTCGCCGAACAGATCTCGATCGACGGCACGCGCAAGTGGCTGCTGCGCCTCGAGCGACTCGGGCACGAGGCCCGCGCACCGGAGATCGAGTGCGTCTATATACCGGAGACTGACCGCGGCACGCTCTGCATCTCCTCGCAGGTCGGCTGCACGCTCACCTGCTCGTTCTGTCATACCGGCACGCAGAAACTCGTGCGCAACCTCGAGGTGCACGAGATCGTCGGACAGATCCTGCTCGCCCGCGACCGGATCGGCGATTGGCCGGGCGCGAACCCGCCCGACGATGGCGGGCTGCTCCCCTACACCGAGCGCAAGATCACCAACATCGTGCTCATGGGGATGGGCGAGCCGCTCTACAATTTCGACAACGTGAAAGCGGCCATGGAGGTCGCCTCGGACGGCGAAGGCCTGGCCGTCTCGAAGCGGCGGATCAC
>DAORNH010000297.1:5309-5695 GCA_035440865.1 Hyphomicrobiaceae bacterium
TGTCGACCTCGGGCGTCGTCCCGCAGATCACTCGCTGGGGCGCGGAAGCAGGAACGATGCTTGCGATATCGCTGCATGCAACGCGCGATGATCTGCGAAACGAGCTCGTGCCGATCAACAAGCGCTATCCGATCGCCGAGCTGCTCGCCGCCTGCCGCGCCTATCCGGGGCTTTCCAATGCGCGGCGGATCACCTTCGAGTACGTGATGCTGAAGGGCGTGAACGACAGCATTGCGGACGCGCGCGCACTCGTGAAGCTGCTCGCCGGCATTCCGGCCAAGATCAACCTCATCCCCTTCAATCCGTGGCCAGGGACGAAATACGAGTGCTCCGACTGGGATCAGATCGAGCGCTTTGCCGACGTTGTCAATCGCGCGGGCTATGCG
>DAORNH010000298.1:0-5694 GCA_035440865.1 Hyphomicrobiaceae bacterium
CGCTTCTTCTTGAGGTGGCGCGAACGCACGATGAGCTTGTCGGTGCGCTTGTTGGAGAGCGGCGACATGAACTGATGCAACAAATAGCCGTGGGCGGCATGCAGCTCGATCATGTCGTAGCCGATGCGGTTCGCCCGCACGGTCGAGGCAACGAACTTCTGCTTGAGCTCCGCGATCTCGGCGAGCGTCATCTCGTGCGGCATGTTCCAGCCGGCCTTGAACGGCACAGCCGAGGGCCCGCGCGTCGTCCAGCCGCCCTCGACTGGCTCGTTCATCTCGCGCGCGTCCCAGGGGCGCTTCGAGGAGGCCTTGCGACCGGCATGACCGATCTGGATGCCGATCTTCGCCTGGCCGTAGCGGCGGACGGCGTCGATCACGCGCTTCATGGCGCGCTCGTTGTCGTCGGAGTAGAGGCCGGTGCAACCGTGCGTGATGCGGCCCTCGGGCTCGACCGCGGTCGCCTCGACGATGAGGAGGCCGGCGCCGGATTGCGCCAGCGTGCCGAGATGCATGACGTGCCAGTCGGTCATGGAGCCGTTCTCGGCCGAGTACTGGCACATCGGCGAGACGACGAGGCGGTTCGGGAGCTCGAGGCCGCGCATGCGGTATGGCGTGAACAACATTTTCGACATCGTGGACCTATCGTTGATGATCGCACATCGTTGACCCGTCGAGGGTTCCACGCAGCGCTAGCATGGCCCGAAAAGGCCGTCATCCGTGGATTTGGCGAACGGTTGGCGGCCATGCACCCGGATCAAAGTCCAGCGCCGGCCCTCACCTTTGCCATGGTCGCGTGCTATCCGGGCCGGCTAGTCGAAGGAGACGACATGGCACAGCGATGGGCAAACCCAGCTGCTCTCACCGCGATCGGCCTGCTGCTCGGCGCCTGCGCGCAGGCCGCACCCGGCTATGAGCCGCCGACGGCTCGCAACGCGAAGCGGCTCGCGCAGCCTGACCCGGGCCCGCCCGGCGTCGTCACGCCTGCGGGCTACGTGCTCTCGGATTCCGAGAAGCGCTACGACTGCAAGAAGCTCACCGGCATCATCCAGATCAAGATCCTCCAGCTCCGCGAGCCCGCGAGCCGTCCGGTGCCGTCTGCGATCGCGAAAACCGGACCGGCGATCGGCGGCCCGCTGTTCGGCTCGAAGGCGCCCGATCCGGCCGAGGAGCGCGCGACCGAGATCGCCCGTCTCAGAGCCTACAATACGGCTCTCGGCGAGAAGAAGTGCCGGACGTTCGACATCGACGCCGAGCTAACCAAGGCCGCCGCAGCACCGGTTCCGAGGACCTCGGCGCCAATTGCGACACCGACGAAGAACTAGGGCGGAACTACGGATTTCGATCCCGCTGGGCGGTTGCATCGTGCACGCCAGACATATTGCGTGCAAAATGGTGGTGCGCCTGGAGTAGGCTCGTTGCGCGGGGCGCGCGGTGCCCATGCCGCCCGAACTCGGCAATTGTGCGACGGATCGCAATATCTCGAGCGTTTTTGGGCATGATGGCACGTGCGGCCAGTGATGACGGGACCGTGATTGGGCGCACGTGCCGAGTGAGTGAGGTGCAGCCATGCTTCGTCGTGGCCTTTCGACGGTACTTTTATTGGTCGGCGCCGCGGTAGTGGCGGGAGGCGCACTTTACGGTGCGACGCGTTACGTCCGCGAAACTTCGCTCTTGTCGGCGACAGCGCCCGATCGCGGCAAGGCGGATCCGAAGGCCCGGACCAAGGGCAAGGCGGGCGCGGCCGTCGCTGTCGAGGCCGTCAAGGCGATCGGCAGCAAGACGACGGTCGACATCAAAGCGATTGGCAGCCTCAGATCGGACGAATCCGTTCAGATCGCCGCCGAGATCTCCGGACGCATCCAATCCATCAATTTTGCCGAAGGCGGTGATGTCAAAGCCGGCGAGGTGCTCGTCAAGCTCGACGATTCGCTTGCCGAAGCCGAGGTCGCCGATGCCAAGGCGCGCTTCGATCTCGCCGAAGCCAACAACCAGCGCGCGAAGCGGTTGTCGCGCACCGGGAGCGTCACCGAGAAAGCTGTCGATGAGGCCACAACCACACTCGAGATCGCACGTGCCGCAGTCGAACTGCAGCGCGTCAAACTTGCGCGACACGTGATCACGGCACCTTTCGCCGGGCGTGTCGGAATTCGGAAAGCCTCGCCCGGAGGTTTCATCTCAGCCGGCACAGCAATCGTCAATCTCGAGAAGATCGATGTTCTGAAGGTCGATTTCAAATTGCCCGAAGTATTCCTTGCAGCAGTAGGTGTCGGCCAGGTCGTCGAAATCCAGGTGGACGCTCTGCCGGGGCGGAGTTTCGCAGGCGAGATCTACGCCATCGATCCGCAGGTCGACGTCAATGGCCGTGCCATGGCGCTGCGCGCCCGCATCGCCAATCCCGAGTTAGTTCTGCGCCCCGGGCTCTTCGCCCGCATTCTCGTCAAGGGCAAGGATGTGCGCGATGCCGTCCGGGTTCCCGAGGCAGCAATCGTCTCGCGAGGCGGCGAGACATACGTGTTCCGTATCGACGCGAACATCGTGAGCGAAGTGAAGGTCAGGCTCGGAGAGCGGCGAGGCGCGGATGTCGAAATTCTCGAAGGCCTCAGCGCCAATCAGTTGGTCGTGAGCGCCGGCCAGATGAAGTTGCGGAATGGGCTCCCGGTCGAGATTGTCGCCCCGGCAAGTGAGCCCGCAACAACTCCTTCTCGGAAGTCGCCAGGATGAGCCTCTTTGAGTTCTGCATCAGGCGTCCCGTTTTCTCGACGGTGCTGAGCCTCGCGATCGTGCTGCTCGGACTGATGTCCTACAGCCGGCTCACCGTGCGCGAATATCCGAATGTCGACGAGCCGGTGGTCTCGGTTGCGACGAGCTATCCCGGAGCTTCGGCCGCCATCGTCGAGAGTCAAGTCACGCAGGTCCTTGAAGGGTCGATTGCCGGTATCTCGGGGATCGATGTGCTCGAATCGACGAGCCGCGCCGAAACGAGCCGCATTACTGTCCGGTTCCGGCCCGACGTCGACGCCGACGTCGCAGCCAGCGACGTTCGCGACCGTGTGAGCCGGGTGCGCCGGCGCCTCCCCAACGAGGTGCAGGAGCCGACCATTGCCAAGGTCGAGGCCGATGCCCAGGCGATCATGTTCCTGGTCTTCACGGCCGAGGGCATGTCGGCGCTCGAGATCACCGACTACGTCAACCGCTATGTGGTAGATCGCCTGAAGAACCTGTCGGGAGTTGCCGATGTCACGATCTTCGGCGAGCGCCGCTATGCTATGCGGATCTGGATCGACCGGGAGCGGCTCGCGGCCTTCAGTTTGACCGTCCAGGACGTCGAGAGCGCGCTTCGGGCCCAGAACGTCGAGCTGCCATCCGGGCGCATCGAGAGCAAGGATCGCGAGTTCGCGGTGATGGCCCGGACAGGCCTCGTCACCACGGACCAGTTCGCCAACATCATCATCAAGATCGCCGACGGTCACCAGGTGAAGCTTGGCGAGGTTGCGCGCATCGAGCTTGGCGCGCAGGATGCGCGCCGCGACAGTCGCTTCGACGGCAAGCCGGCAATCGCCGTCGGCATCATCAAGCAGGCGGTCGCCAACCCGCTCGATGTCTCGAAGGCCGTTCGCGATTCGCTGCCGCTGATCAACGCGTCGCTGCCGAAAGGCCTGACCGTCACGATCGGCAACGACAGCTCCGTGTTCATCGACCGATCGATCAAGGCGGTCTATCAGACGATCGCTGAGGCCATTGCTCTGGTCGTGATCGTGATCCTGCTGTTTTTGAGATCCGGTCGAGCTTCTATCATTCCGATCGTGACCATCCCGATCTCGCTGATCGGCACCTTCGCGCTTCTGAATGCCATGGGCTTCACGATCAATACCTTGACCCTCCTCGCCATGGTGCTCGCCATCGGCCTCGTGGTCGACGACGCGATCGTGGTGCTCGAGAACATCAATCGGCGGATCGAACACGGCATGCGGCCGATTCCCGCCGCGATCGAGGGAACGAAGGAGATCGGCTTTGCCGTGATCGCCATGACGTTGACGCTCGCGGCAGTCTATGCGCCGATCGCGTTCGCGCCTGGCCGGACAGGGCGATTGTTCCTCGAATTCGCATTGACGCTGGCTGGCGCCGTCATCGTATCGGGCTTTATTGCCCTGACCTTGACCCCGATGATGTGCGCAAAACTGCTGCGCCACAATCCGAATCCCGGTCGAATTGCGTCGTTCATCGAGCGGGCATTCATGCGGCTCGAGCGCGGCTATCGCCGGCTGTTGACCCGCACGTTCAACGTGCGCCCGCTGGTTCTCGCTGTCGGCCTCGCGGTCGCGCTCCTTGGCGCGCAAGTCTACGTGAGCCTCAAGAGCGAGCTGGCGCCGGTCGAGGATCGCGGGCTTCTCCAGATCCGCGGCACGGGACCTGAAGGAGCTACGCTCGCCTATACGAGCCGCTACAGCAGTCAGGTCGCCGAGATCCTCGCCAAGGTTCCTGAGGTGGAATCGGTTCTGATCATCAACGGCTCACCCGAGGTATCGCGCTTCAATACGGTTGGGCGGCTCGCGGACTGGAGCCTCCGGAAGCGCTCGCAGCAACTCATCAACGCGGAGATCAATCCGAAGCTGCGCCGTATTGCGGGGCTCAACGTATCGGCCTTCAATCCCGGGTCGTTCGGCGTCCGGTCGTCGTCACGGCCGGTCGAATTCGTCCTGCAGACGTCGGGCACCTACGAGGAGTTGCAGTCCTACGTCGACCTCATGATGGAGCGGATCCGGGACGCCGGAATTCTCGAAAGCATCGAATCTGATCTGCAGCTCAACCAGCCCGAGTTCCGGATCGATATCGATCGTGCCAAGGTCGCCGATCTCGGACTCGACGTGACGATCGTCGGCCGCACGCTCGAGACGCTGCTCGGCGGTCGCCAGGTGACGCGGTTCGAGCGAGCGGGCGAGCAGTATGATGTGATCGTCCAGCTTGCGGCCGACGAACGCGCTTCGCCCCGCACTCTGTCGACGATCTTTCTGCGCTCGCCGTCGGGCGAGATGATCCAGCTTGCCAACATCGTCCGCGTGCGCGAGGCCGTGGCGCCGAAGGAGTTGAAGCGCTTCAATCAATTGCGCGCCGTTACGCTGTCCGCGAACCTCGTGCCCGGCGTCTCGCTCGGCGAGGGTATCGCTTTCATGGAAGCTACGGCGAAGAGCGTGCTCCCGTCGACCGTGCTGACGGATGTCGGCGGGCAAAGCCGCGAATTCCGCGCGGCCGGCCAGAGCCTTGTCATGGTGTTTCTGTTGGCACTCGCGTTCATCTACCTCGTGCTTGCCGCCCAGTTCGAGAGCTTCCGAGACCCGCTGATCATCCTGGTCACCGTGCCGCTGTCGATGACGGGCGCGCTGAGTGCCCTCTGGCTGACCGATGGCACGCTCAATGTCTATTCGCAGATCGGCCTCGTGACGCTCGTCGGCCTCATCACCAAGCACGGCATTCTGATCGTCGAGTTCGCGAACCAGCTGCAGGAGCGCGGCTACGCGCGCCTCAACGCTGCGATAAAGGCGGCGGGCCTGCGTCTGCGCCCGATCCTGATGACCACTGCGGCGATGGTGCTCGGGGCCATTCCGCTCGCCATGGCGACCGGCGCGGGCGCGGAGAGCCGCCGCCAGATCGGCTGGGTGATCGTTGGCGGGATGAGTATCGGCACGTTGCTCACGC
>DAORNH010000299.1:0-340 GCA_035440865.1 Hyphomicrobiaceae bacterium
GATCGTGCGCTGCAACCGGGCCGTGATCGAACGGCTGGGCCTGCAATACGCCGATGTGTTGGGGCGCAGCCTGCCAAAACTGCTGCTCGGCGATCAGTCGGTGCCGGAGGGCCTCTTCCAGGCGGAGATCGCGGCAGTGCAGTTTGCGGCCCTGCCGGGATGGTTCCGGGTTTCCACGTTTCCGATCCAGTCCGACGGCCGGCTGACCGGCTTGGTGCACGTCGTGCGGGACATCACCCACGAGCTCGCCATGGCCACGGCCCTGCGCCAGAGCGAACGCCAGTACCGCCTCCTGGCCGAAAACACGGCCGACGTGGTCTGGGTGCTCAGCACCGAGACC
>DAORNH010000299.1:429-807 GCA_035440865.1 Hyphomicrobiaceae bacterium
GACACTGGACGGCGTCATCGCGCCTGAATCCTGGCCGGAGATGACAACTGGGCTGCTCGGCCGGCTGGAGGCTTTTCGGGATGGCGATCCGGCGGCCAGGCAGCGGATCGATCAGATCCTGCTGCTGCGCCGGGACGGCACCACTGTCTGGACCGAGGTCAGCACGACCTTGATGTTGAACGAGCACCAAGACTGCGATCTGGTCGGCGTCACCCGCGATATTTCGGTGCGCAAGCAGGCTGAAGACGCCCTGGCGCAGCAAGCCTACATCCTGGATCGGCTGGACGAGGGTGTCAGTGTGGCCGACCAGGCCGGCAATCTGATCTTCACCAACCGCTCCCTGGATGCCATGTTCGGATACGCTCACAGCGAACTGGC
>DAORNH010000299.1:877-4122 GCA_035440865.1 Hyphomicrobiaceae bacterium
CCGCTGGACCGGCGAACTGCGCTGCCGGCGCAAGGACGGCACGGTGTTCACGGCCGCCGCCCGCGTCAACCAGGTGGAGATGGCCGGTCGGCGCCTGGTGGTCACGGTCCAATCCGATATCACCGAGCAGAAGCAGGCCCAGGCCTGGATGCTCAACGCGCAGAAGCTGGCCGACCTGGGGACGCTGGCGGCCGGCGTGGCCCATGAAATGAATTCGCCCTTGCAGGTGATCACCTTGCCGGCGGTGGCGCCATTCGCCTGCACGTCGAATGCATCGAGGCGCAGATCTCTGATACAGGCTCGGCCTGGTCGGCGCGCGCACGGCCGGGGCATCCCGACGAGCCGACCGAGGCATCGTGAAGTGCCGTCAGTGCGCAGCAACAGCGGAACAGGGTCAATCACATGGCGAAACGGCTCAGCACCGCAGACCCCGGCTTTGCCGCCGAATTCCGGCGCTTCCTCGGCGAGAAGCGTGAGGCGGCACCCGATGTCGATGCTGCCGTCAGCGTCATCGTCGCCGACGTCCGATCGCGCGGCGATGCCGCGCTGATCGAGTTCAGCCGCAAGTTCGATCGCCTCGAGCTCACGCGCGAGACGCTCAGGATCGGCGCGGACGAGATCGCCGCGGCATCGAAGGCAGTCGACCCGGAGATGCGCACGGCATTGACCTTCGCCCGCGACCGGATCAAGTCCCACCATGCCCGCCAACTGCCGAAGGACGATCAATATCGCGACGACCTCGGCGTCGAGCTCGGCTCGCGCTGGACGCCGATCGATTCGGTCGGGCTCTATGTCCCTGGTGGCACCGCGTCGTATCCGAGTTCGGTCCTCATGAATGCGGTTCCGGCGAAGGTCGCGGGCGTCGCGCGCATCGCCATGGTGGTGCCGACACCCGAAGGACGACTCAATCCGCTGGTGCTCGCGGCGGCCGAGCTTGCCGGCGTCGAAGAGATCTACCGGGTCGGGGGCGCGCAGGCGATCGCAGCTCTCGCCTACGGTACCGAGACGATCGCGCCCGTCGCCAAGATCGTCGGCCCCGGCAACGCCTACGTTGCGGCGGCGAAGCGGCAGGTGTTCGGTGCCGTCGGCATCGACATGGTGGCGGGACCGTCGGAAGTACTGATCATCGCCGACAGCGACAACGATCCGGAGTGGATCGCCGCGGATCTCCTGGCGCAGGCCGAGCACGACACGGCCGCGCAATCGATCCTCATGACGGACGACGCGGCCTTCGCCGATCGCGTCGAGGCCGCGGTCGAGCACCAGCTCGCAGCTTTGCCTCGAGGCGAGACGGCACGGGCGAGCTGGGCGACGTTCGGGGCAATCATACTCCTCGGATCGCTCGACGAGGCGCCGCCGCTCGCCGACCGGATCGCCGCCGAGCACCTCGAGATCGCGACGCGAGCTCCCGACGCGCTGGCAGCGCGCATCCGTCATGCCGGTGCGATCTTTCTTGGGCATTGCACGCCCGAAGTGATCGGCGACTATGTCGCCGGCTCCAATCATGTCCTGCCGACGGCACGCTCGGCCCGTTTCTCTTCGGGGCTCGGCGTGCTCGACTACATGAAGCGCACCTCGATGTTGCGCTTGACGCCGCAGTCATTCGCAGCGCTTGCCCCGCACGCGATGCGCCTCGCCGAGGCCGAAGGGCTCGGCGGCCATCGCCGCTCCGTCGAGATCCGCTTGGCACCCGACGCGAGCAGCCGGAAGAGCACATGAGCACCAGCATGCGTGACGAGCCCGACCCCCCGCATCCCGATCCGAAATCGCGCCTCGTTGCGATCACGCTCGACGAGCAATCGATCCTGCGCAGCAATCCGAACATCGAGCACGAACGCCAAGTCGCGATCTTCGATATCCTCGATGCCAACCACTTTGCAGTTGAGGGGCGCAGCGACGGCCCCTTCAAGCTCGATCTGTCGGTCGTCGAGGAGCGTCTCGCGCTCGCCATCACGACCGAGGCCGATGCGCCGGTCGCGACGCACCTCCTCTCGCTGTCGCCACTGCGCCGCATCATCAAGGACTACTTCGTCGTCTGCGATACCTATTACGAGGCGATCCGGTCCGCGCCGCCATCGAAGATCCAAGCGATCGACATGGGGCGGCGCGGCCTCCACGACGAGGGGAGCCGCGTGCTCGCCGAGCGCCTCAAGGGGAAAGTCGAGCTCGATCACGACACGGCGCGGCGCCTCTTCACGCTGATCTGCGCGCTGCGCTCGAAGGGATGAGCTCTTGAGCCAGGGGGTGCCCGGATCGGTCCTCTTCGCGTGCACCATGAATGCGGTGCGCTCGGTGATGGCTGCCGCCATCCTGCGGCACCTCGCCGGCAAACGCGTCTATGTGGAATCGGCGGGCGTGCGGGCCGGCGAAAGCGATCCCTTCGTCGCTGCCGTGATGAGCGAGATTGGCATCGACGTCTCACAGCATCACCCGCGGACGATCGGCGAACTCTTCGACACGAACTTCGATGTCGTGATCTCGCTGTCGCCCGAGGCGCATCACCACGCGATCGAGATGACCCGCACCATGGCCGTCGGCGTCGAGTACTGGCCGACGCTGGATGCGACCGCCAACCGTGGCGGCAGCCGTGAGCAGATCCTTGAAGGCTACCGCGGCGTGCGCGACGCCCTCTTCCGGCGCATCAAGGCCCGCTTCGGTTTCGAGGGCGGACCGTCGGTGTAGGCGGGCTCGAGGCAATGGAGGCATTGCCACGCGAGCGGAGCGCCTGTTTTTGCTTGCACTGCAAAATGGGTCAGCTATGCTGACCAGAGTTGCAACCGACCGACCGACGCTGGCGTGCCTCGAATGGCGAATTGCCGCCCGACGGCAGCGCGGTCTAGATTGCAGCCTTGGCAGCTCTGTCGCGAAAGCAGGCTGCGGTCGCCCTCGTGGGCACGGCGTCCGATCCGGTTGACGCTGTGGCGAGTGCGGGTCCGCGGCTCCAGTTTCGCGGTGTGATCTCCATGCAGCGCAGGCGCGTTCGAGTCGTCGACATCTCGTCGGCGGCGACGCTCCGGCACGGCATGGAGCTTTCGTGCGCCTGCCATCGGGGACTGAGGCCTTAGAGACGACAGCTCGTGAGGGCAATGACATGATCGACAAGCCTGAGCTCGACACCGAATTAGATGATCTCCAGGCCGCCGACGGCCTCGACATCGACGTGGGCGCCGCCGACACCATGCCGGCCGTCGCGGGCTTGTTCGATCGAAAAAAGGAGCACGATGCCTGCGGCGTCGGCTTCGTCG
>DAORNH010000299.1:4175-4762 GCA_035440865.1 Hyphomicrobiaceae bacterium
CTGCTCGAGAACCTCGAGCACCGCGGTGCCGTCGGCGCCGACCCGCTCGCGGGCGATGGCGCGGGCATGCTGATCCAGCTTCCGGACGCATTCCTGAGAGCCGAGATGGCAGCGGCGAAGATCAAGCTGCCGAAGCCCGGCTGGTATGCGGTCGGCCAGCTCTTCATGCCGCAGGACGAGCGGCTGCGCGCTCACTGCGAGCGCGTCTGGGCCCGCATCCTGCGGGAGGAAGGGCTCGTCCTGCTCGGCTGGCGCTCGGTGCCCGTCGACAACTCGAAGCTCTCCGAGATGGTGAAGGAGACCGAGCCGGTCCACCGCCAGATCTTCGTCGGCCGCCCCGAGGGCATGGCCGACGAGGCCGAGTTCGAGCGCAAGCTGTACCTCGTCCGAAAGGTCGTCTCGAACGCGCTCTTCTACGCCTACAAGGAGCGCGACATCGGCCACTACACCGTGTCGCTGTCGAGCCGGACGCTGGTCTACAAGGGGATGTTCCTGTCCTTCCAGTTGAAGGCCTACTTCAAGGACCTCTCCGACCCGCGCATGGCGTCGACGCTGGCGCTCGTGCATCAGCGCTTCTCGACCAACAC
>DAORNH010000299.1:4801-5673 GCA_035440865.1 Hyphomicrobiaceae bacterium
AGATCAACACCCTGCGGGGCAACGTCAACTGGATGGCTGCGCGGCAGGCCTCCGTCTCCTCCCCGCTCTGGGGGAAGGACATCTCCAAGCTCTGGCCGATCTCCTACGAGGGCCAGTCGGATACGGCCTGCTTCGACAACGCTCTCGAGTTCCTGGTGATGGGCGGCTACAGCCTCGCTCATGCGGCGATGATGCTGATCCCGGAGGCCTGGGCCGGCAACCCGCTGATGGATGGGAAGCGTCGCGCCTTCTACGAGTACCATGCCTGCCTCATGGAGCCCTGGGACGGCCCGGCCGCCATGGCCTTCACAGATGGCCTCCAGATCGGCGCGACGCTCGATCGCAACGGTCTCCGCCCCGCCCGCTATCTCGTTACGCACGACGGCCTCGTCGTCATGTCGTCGGAGAGCGGCGTGCTGCCGATCGAGGAATCACGCATCGCGAAGAAGTGGCGCCTCCAGCCCGGCAAGATGCTGCTCATCGACATGCAGAAGGGTCGCATCATCTCCGATGACGAGCTCAAGGCCGACCTCGCCTCGCGATACCCGTATGAGCAGTGGCTGAAGAGCACGCAGATCCAGGTCGGCGACCTGCCGCTGCCGAAGAAGATCGCCAAGAAGAAGTCGAACGTCGCGCTCCTCGATCTGCAGCAGGCCTTCGGCTACACCGAGGAGAGCCTGAAGTTCCTGATGAGCCCGATGGCGCATACCGGGCAGGAAGCCGTCGGCTCCATGGGCACTGATACGCCGGTCTCGGTGCTCTCCTCGAAGCCGAAGCTCCTCCACACCTACTTCAAGCAGAACTTCGCGCAGGTGACGAACCCGCCGATCGATTCGATCCGCGAGGAGCTCGTCATGAGCCTCGTCTCGTTC
>DAORNH010000300.1:0-5345 GCA_035440865.1 Hyphomicrobiaceae bacterium
TCCGGCATCGGCGGCGTGGCGCGTCCCGGCATCGTGCATCGCCTCGACAAAGATACCAGCGGCGTGATGGTCGCCGCGAAAAACGACGCCACGCACGCGAGTTTGGCGGCGCAATTCGCCAAGCATACGATCGAACGTGTCTATCTCGCCCTGGTGCGCGGCCGCTGGAGCCGCGGCGACGGCTGCCGGTGCCGCTGCAGGCGCATCGGCCGTCACGGCCGATGGGCCGCCGGCAAGGCGCTTCTCGTCGGCCAGAGCCTGGTCGTTGAGGCCCGCCTCGCGATAGGCGGCCGCGCGATTGCGCAGCGCCTCGACACGCTCGGCGTCGCTGAGGCCACCCTTCAGGTAGAGCGCGCCCGTGAGGTCGGCAATCGCCTGGGCCGGCTTGCTCTGCTTCCGGTAGATCTGGCCCCGCAGGTGCAGCGACTTGGCGATGACCGAGGGCGGCGCGCCGCTGACGCCAAGTGCCCGGTTCGCCTGGGTGAGCGCGATATCGAGCTTGCCGGCCTGGAAGGCCTTCTGCGCTACCTCGTAGGCGCGCGTCGCCTCGGCCGGGTCCGCTTTCGCAACCGATCCCGCTTCGTCGGCCGCCTTCGACGCTTTGGTCGGGGCCTTTCTCTTCGTGGGCTTGGCTGCAGGCGCGGGCGCCGCAGCTGGTGCAGCAGCCGGAGCCGGTGCAGGAGCCTGGGCCTTCACGTCACTGACGAGGCCAGCGCCCATCGCTCCCGACCACACGATGGCGGCGAGCGCGGCTGGCGCGAGGGCGCGAGCAAGAATAGCCATGGTCAACCTCGAGAATCACTCGCACAGAACCTGCACCCGCAGGAGGCTAAGTCAAGCATGGCAATGAGGCAATTCTTCGAGGCGAACCCGCAGAGTTAATCACAACTACTCGACAGTGACCGACTTGGCGAGGTTGCGGGGCTGGTCGACGTCGGTGCCCATGAGCACGGCCGTATGATAGGCGATGAGCTGCATCGGGACCGCGTAGACGAGCGGCGAGGCGAAGGGATGCACCGGTGGCATCCTGAGGTGCGCCGCCGTCTCGACGCCTGTCTTGTCGGGGTCGGCGTTGGAGACGAGCACGATCTGGCCGCCGCGAGCGGCGCTCTCCTGCATGTTGGAGACGGTCTTCTCGAAGAGGTCGTCCTCCGGCGCGACGATCACCACCGGCACGTTCTCGTCGATCAAGGCGATCGGCCCGTGCTTCATCTCGCCGGCGGCATAGCCCTCGGCGTGGATGTAGCTGATCTCCTTGAGCTTCAAGGCGCCTTCGAGGGCTATCGGATAGCTGACGCCGCGGCCGAGATAGAGCACATCGCGCGCCTTCGAGAGGGAGTGCGCGAGTTCCTCGTAGCGCTTCTCGTCGCGCAGGATCGACGAGATGTGGCGCGGCACCTCGGTCAGCGCCTTGACGAGATCGCGTTCCTGGTCGGCCGAGATGGCATTGCGTGCTCGACCGATTGCAAGCGCGAGGCAGGCGAGCGTCGAGAGCTGGCAGGTGAAGGCCTTCGTCGAAGCGACGCCGATCTCGGGGCCAGCGAGCGTCGGCAGGATCGCGTGGCTCTCGCGGGCGATGGTGGACGTGCGCACGTTGACGACCGAGGCGATGCGCTGGCCGTTGGCCTTGCAGTAGCGCAGCGTCGCGAGCGTATCCGCCGTCTCGCCCGACTGCGACACGAACACGGCAAGGCCGTCCTTCGGCAGCGGCGCCTCGCGGTAGCGCAGCTCGCTCGCCACGTCGATCTCGACGGGGATGCGGGCATAGCGCTCGAGCCAGTACTTGCCGACGAGGCCCGCATAGTAGGCCGTACCACAGGCCGAGATGGTGACGCGCGAAATTTTGGCGAGATCAATGCCGAGGTCGGGGAACTTCACCCGGCTCGTGCCCATGTCGATGTAGTTTGTCAGCGTGTGGCTGATCACCTCCGGTTGCTCATGGATTTCCTTGAGCATGAAGTGGCGGTGGTTGCCCTTGTCGACGAGGAAACCCGAAGCCGACGAGGTGACCATCGGCCGCTCGACGCGGCGGTTGTGGCGGTCGCGGATCTCGACGCTCTGGCGCGTAAGGATGGCCCAGTCGCCCTCCTCCAGATAGGTGATCTGGCTCGTGAACGGGGCGAGCGCGATGGCGTCCGAGCCCAAATACATCTCGCCGTCGCCGTGGCCGATGGCGAGCGGGCTCCCTTCGCGGGCGCCGATCATCAGGTTGTCGTGGCCGGAGAAGATGATGCCGAGCGCGAAAGCGCCGCGGATGCGACCGAGCGCGCGCCTGGTCGCCTCGACGGGCGCGGCGCCTTGGCGCATCTCGCGCGTGGTGCGCTGCGCGACGACCTCGGTGTCGGTCTCGCTCTCGAAGGTCAAGCCGGCGCGGATCAGCTCGTCCTTGAGCTCACGGAAGTTCTCGATGATGCCATTGTGGACGACCGAGACCTTGTCGGTCATGTGCGGGTGAGCGTTGCGCTCGCTTGGACCGCCGTGTGTCGCCCAGCGCGTATGGCCGATGCCGGCCGTGCCTTTCAGCGGCTCCGAGGTCAGCTTGTCGGCGAGGTTGCGCAGCTTGCCCTCAGCGCGGCGGCGTTCAAGATGGCCGTTCTCGACCGTTGCGACGCCCGCTGAATCATAGCCGCGATACTCGAGGCGGCGGAGCGCATCGACGAGGTCGATCGCCACCGGCTTCTGGCCGAGAATTCCGACGATGCCGCACATGTTTCCATCTCCTGGAGCTGCCTCGCCGGCCTAGTGCTTCGTGACGCGGCGTACAATTCAAACCGTGTTTCAATGTGTTGCTGAGGTCAGCTCGCGCCCTTGTCGCGCTTCGCCTGCTTCTTGCGCTGCATGAGCGTGCGGAATTTGCGCGCCCACTCGGGCCGCTCCTCCTGCACGCTGCGCTCGACCGCGAGTGCATCGGGTGCCACGTCGCGCGTGATCACGCTGCCCGATCCGACGAAGGCACCGTCGCCAATGGTGACGGGGGCGACGAGCGCCGAATTCGATCCGACGAAGGCCCCTTTGCCAACGGTCGTCGTGTGCTTGTTGAAGCCGTCGTAGTTGCAGAAGATCGTGCCCGCGCCGATGTTCGCGTCCTCGCCGACGCTGCCGTCGCCGAGATAGGCGAGGTGGTTCGCCTTGGCACCAGCGGCCATCGTCACGTTCTTCACCTCGACGAAGTTGCCGATGTGAACGTCGGCGCCGAGATCAGCGCCGGGCCGCAGGCGCGCAAACGGTCCGATCCTCGCGCCGGACGCGATATGCGCGCCCTCGATATGACAGTTCGCGCGGATGTCGACGCGGTCCGCGACCGTGACGCCCGGCCCGAACACCACGTTCGGCTCGATCACCACGTCTTGACCAAGCGTGGTGTCGTAGGAGAGCCAGACCGTCTCCGGCGCCACCATCGTGACGCCGCCGAGCATGGCGGCATGGCGCGCGCGGGCCTGCCAGATCGCCTCGGCCGCGGCGAGCTGGTCACGCGAGTTGACACCGAGCACCTCGTCTTCCGGACAGACGATGGCGCGGGCACCGAGGCCATCCCGCCGCGCGATCTCGACGGTGTCAGTCAGATAGTACTCTCCCTTCGCATTGGCGTTGCCGACGCGGTCGAGCAGGCCGACGAGGCTCGGGCACCGGAAGACCATCACGCCCGAGTTGCAGAGGCGGATCACCCGCTCGGCGTCGCTCGCGTCCTTGTGCTCGCGGATGGCAAGGAGCGCGCCGTTCGTGTCCGTGACGAGGCGCCCGTAGCCGGTCGGATCGGCTGCTTCAAAACCGAGCACGCCGACACCGCCGCGTTGATCGAGACCCTCAACGAGGCGCTGCAGCGTGTCGGCGCGGATGAGCGGAGTGTCGGCATAGAGAATGAGGACATCACCGGCATGCCCCGCGAGGGCCTTGCGCGCGGCGAGCACGGCGTGCGCGGTGCCGAGCTGCGGGTCCTGGATATAGACGTCCGAGCCCGGCGCATGCCGCAGCACTTCGGCGCGCACGTCCTCCATGCCCGGCCCGATGACCACGGCGAGGCGGTCAGCGCCGGCCTGCTTCGCGGTCGCCATGACGTGGCCGAGCATCGAGCGGCCTGCGATCCTGTGCAGGACCTTCGGCAGCGCGGACTTCATGCGCGTGCCCTTGCCCGCGGCCAGGATGACGGTCAGCAGTGTCCGCTTGCTCATGGCGCTCCGTGCAGAGTCAGGTGTTTGCGACAGCGTGGCCTCGACCGGATGCCACGGCCAATCCGTGGCTGTCGATTGCAAAGAACATGCCCTTCCCCAGCGGCATCGGGCGACATCGCAAATGGTTAATTCCGAGCGCCTTATGTGCGGGATCGCGGGATGATCGTCAATATCGTCGGGCGGCGATGCACCGATCTGCATTCGGTGCCACGGCGTGCCGACGTCCACAGTCATTGTCGGCCAACCGGCACTCAGCTCTCGCGACGGCGGCGAGAATCAGATGAACCAGAATCTCCGAGCCACGCCAGCGGAGACCGCCTCATGGCCAACTTCCCGACCCACATCGCCATCGGCGGCCTCGTCGCCGGCACGCTTGCCACTGTGACGCTCGCCGCCGACGTGGTCGCACCGGAGAATCTCGTCGTGGTCACTGTCGCCGGAATTCTTGGCAGCGTCCTCCCGGACATCGATCTGAAGGATTCGCGCCCGAGCCGGGCCATGTTCAACGGGCTTGCCGCCTTCTTCTCGGCAGCTGTTCTGTTCACGATCGCCTACAAGTACTCGATCGTCGAGATGTGGATCATGCTGCTCGGAACGTTCCTGCTTGTGCGCTACGGCGCGCACTCGATGTTCCACCGCATGTCGTACCACCGCGGCATCTATCATTCGCTGCTGGCGGCCGTCTTCTTCGCCTTCGCGACCGCCGCCGCCTACAAGCATGTCCTTGGCCGGCACGAGGGCGTCGCCTGGCTCGCTGCGGCCTTCATGTTCGTCGGCTACCTGACGCATCTGATCCTCGACGAGATCTACAGCGTCGACGTCATGGATACGCGCATCAAGGCGTCGTTCGGCACCGCCATCAAGCCGATCGACTTCAAGCATCCGGGCCACACGGCCGTCATGGCACTCGCAGCTGCGGCGATGTTCATGGTAACGCCGTCGACGCGCACCTTTGTCGACGGCATGTCGTCGGCGCCGATGTGGTCGGCGCTGCAGCAGCGCCTGCTGCCGCGCGACAAGTGGTTCGGGGTGATCGGGCCGATCCGCGCCATGGCCGGGCCGGCGACGCCGCGCGAGGACACGGGCGGCATCACGACCGGCTCGCTGCCGGACACATTGATGGTCGCCGGCGACACGCACCAGCCGGCCAGGCCGAAGGTGCAGCTCAGGCTGCCG
>DAORNH010000300.1:5355-5672 GCA_035440865.1 Hyphomicrobiaceae bacterium
ATCATCGCGGCACGCGCAGCCGCTGGCATGGCAAGATGACATCGGGATCGTCGATCCGGTCCCGATTGGCCCGCAGGATGCGCGGGTAGCGATTGCCATCATCATAGTAGCGCTCGGCGATCGACCAGAGCGATTCGCCCTCGCCGACGATGTGCCAATCGCCTTCGCGGCGACCCGATCGGCAGACCGGCCTGGCGCGCGCATGGCGGGATGGCACCGGAGTTGCTGCCGGCGGTGGTGTCGACGACGGCGGAACCGCAACGGCGGGCGGAGGTCCAGGTGCCGGCGGCGGCGGCGACGGAGCGGCGATGCGGGGC
>DAORNH010000301.1:0-1856 GCA_035440865.1 Hyphomicrobiaceae bacterium
GCCACGACGACCACGCCGACCTCGGCAAGCTTGCGGCGCTCTTTCACTGGGCCGTCGCCCGCCGGAATGAGCATGCGGCCGTCGCGATAGATGCGGCCGACCGGCGCCTCGTCGATGAGGCGGGGCGCCGGCGCAAGGCGGAGGACCTCTCCGTTGATCGGCGTGAACACGTCCGGCACGCCGGCCTCGCGGGCGAGCTTGGCGTGCTCCTTCAGATGGCGCATCTCGCCGTGCATCGGGACGGCGATCCGCGGCTTCGTCCATGCATACATCTGGCGAAGCTCCTCGCGCCGCGGGTGCCCGGTGACGTGGACGAGTTTCTCGGCGTCCGTGACGATCTCGCAGCCGAGGCGGGCGAGCGCGTTCTGCACGCGGCCGACGACCTTCTCGTTCCCCGGGATCGTGCGCGAGGAAAAGATCACGAGATCGCCCGCGCCAAACGAGATTGCCGGGTGCTCGCCCTGCGCAATGCGGGCGATGGCTGCGCGGTGCTCGCCCTGACTGCCGGTTACCAATGCCAGCGCCTTGTCCGGCGGGATGTGCTTGAACTCGTTCTGGTCGTAGTAGGCGAAGCCCTTGGGCAGGTAGCCCGTCTCCATCGCGACCTCGATCACGCGATGCAGCGCGCGGCCGGCGATCACAAGCTTGCGGCCCGAAGCGCGGGCGGCATCGGCGACAGCGCGGATGCGCGCGACATTTGAGGCGAAGGTGGTGACGGCGACGCGATGCCGTGCTCCCTTGATGATCTCGACGAGCGAGCGCGTGACGGCTCCCTCCGACGGCGAACGGCCTTCGCGGAAGGCGTTGGTCGAATCGCAGACGATGGCGAGAACACCCTCCTCACCGAGGCTCGCAAGCTTGGCCTCGTCCGCCGGTGCGCCGATCACGGGATCAGCGTCGAGCTTCCAGTCGCCGGTGTGCAGGACGAGGCCATGCGGCGTTCGGATGGCGAGGCCGTTCGGCTCCGGGATCGAGTGCGTAACCGTGACGAGCTCGAGATCGAAGGGGCCGACATTGAAACGGCTGCCGAGCGCCACCTCGCGGATCGGCAGGCGCATCAGGCTCGAGAATTCGGTGAGCTTGGCGCGGAGCATCGCCGCCGTGAACGGGGTCGCATAGATCGGCGCCTTTAGCCGCGGCCACAGATCGATGACGGCGCCGATGTGGTCCTCGTGCGCGTGGGTCAGCACGATGCCGACGAGGCTCTTCACCTGCTCCTCGATGAAGCGAAGGTCCGGCAGGATGACATCGACGCCGGGATCGACCGAAAAGTCGGGAAACGTCATGCCCAGATCGACCATCAGCCATTGGCGATCGTCCTCTGGTCCGAGGCCGTAGAGGTAGACGTTCATGCCGATTTCGCCGAGGCCGCCGAGCGCCACGAGCACGAGCTCGCTTTCGGTCGATTTGCCCCCTTTGCGGCGCGCTTCGCGCTGTGTCATGCCGTTCCAATCCAGTCCTCTGCAAGGCGAGCGTGCGAAAGCCTGCCTGACCTATATATGACAGCCGTCCTACACCAGGATTGCCCTGTCGTGGTCCAATTTCACGCGGGCGGACGGGAATCGATCGTCACATCGCCGAACGTGAGCGTCACGCGACCGGCGCCCTGATCGAGCAGCAGCGTGCCATCGGGGCCAAGCCCCGCGTAATTGCCGCGCACGAGGCCGTGCCCGGTGTTGACGGACATCGCCGTGCCGATCGGGTATGAGCGGGCGGTCCAATCGGCGAGACATGATGAGATGCCGAGGTCGCCGTCCCACTGCCTGAGGCGACCATCCAGGGCATCGGCGAGGCTCGCGAGAACGTCGCTCGCGGTCGCGCGCGAGCCGAGCCCGGCGAGGCACGCCGTCCGCCGC
>DAORNH010000301.1:1884-3986 GCA_035440865.1 Hyphomicrobiaceae bacterium
GCCGATCGCCACACGCGCTCCTGCCGCGACGACGACGCTCTCACAGAGGATGCCGGCGAGCTTGGCTCCATCGCATTCGAGGTCATTGGGCCACTTGAGCTTAAGGCCCGCCGCGCTCGCGGGCGTCTCATGAGCCAGCGCCGCAGAGGCGGCATCGTGGGCGGCGAGGCCCGCGACGAGGGCGAGCTCGCCGATGCGGGCGATGGCGCACTCGGGTGACATCAAGAGGGTCGCGAAGAGATTGCCCGGGAGCCCGTCCCAGGCGCGGCCTGATCTGCCGCGACCGGCGATCTGGCGCTCGGCCGCGATCCAGAGCGGCCCCGCCTCCCCCATCGCTGCGCGACGCAGCGCTTCCGAATTGGTCGAGCCTACCTCGGCAAGCCGGACGATGCGGTGGCGCGCGCCATCGCCGCTGACCGGCAAACTCGAGCGCGCCGTCAGAAGAGGCTCCGTGCAGCGCGGCCGGCGGCTTCGACGAGCGGGGCCGGCCAGACCGCATAGAGGATGACGAAGGCCGTCGCGACACCCATGATGAACCCGGCCTTGGGCGCGACGGCCACGAAGCCTTCCTTCGGCTCGTCGACGAACATGATCTTTATGATGCGCAGGTAGTAGTAGGCGCCGACCACGCTCGCGAGCACGCCGATGATGGCGAGATAGTAGAGGTTGCCGCCGGCCTTCATGGCGGCGAGGAACACGTACATCTTGGCGAAGAACCCGGCGAGCGGGGGAATGCCGGCGAGCGAGAAGAGAAGGGCTGCCAGGATGTAGGCGAGCGGCCGGTTGGTCTGCGAGAGGCCGGCGAGCGAGCTGATGTCCTCGACGGGCCCGTCCGAGCGGCGCATGGAGAGGATGCAGGCGAAGGCACCGAGCGTCATGGCGAGGTAGATGGCGAGATAGACGAGCGTGCCCTGGATGCCCTCCGCATTGCCGGCCGCGACGCCGACGAGCGCATAGCCCATGTGGCTGATCGAGGAGTAGGCCATCAGGCGCTTGATGTTGGTCTGCCCGATCGCCGCGAAGGCGCCGAGCAGCATCGAGGCAATGGCGAGGAAGACGACGATCTGCGTCCACTCGGCGCGAATGCCGGGCAGCGCGCCGTCGAGCGTGCGGATCAGGAGCGCCATGGCCGCGACCTTGGGCGCCGCGGCGAAGAAGGCTGTGACCGGCGTCGGCGAGCCCTCATAGACGTCGGGCGTCCACATGTGGAAAGGGACGGCCGACACCTTGAAGGCAAGGCCGACCATCAGGAAGACGAGGCCGAAGACGAGGCCGATGCTCGCCGTGCCGCCCTGCGCCTTGATGGCCGCAGCGATGCCCGTGAACGAGGTCGTACCCGTGAAGCCGTAGATCAGCGAGGCGCCGTAGAGCAGCATGCCCGAGGAGAGTGCGCCGAGCACGAAGTACTTGAGGCCGGCCTCACTCGAGCGCACCTGATCGCGGTGGAAGGCAGCAATGACGTAGAGGGCGAGGCTCTGCAACTCGAGCCCGAGGTAGAGCGCCATCAGGTCGTTGGCGGAGATCATCAGCATCATGCCCGCGGTCGCGAGTAGGATGAGCACCGGGAACTCGAACTTCAGGATGCGCGCCTCGCGCAGGTAGTCGAACGAGAGGATCAGCGCGCCGGCAGCGCCGACGAGGGAGAGGAGCTTCATGAACTGCGTGAAGCCGTCGAAGACGAGGCTCTTGTCGAAGAGCGCGGTCGATCCGGTCTGGCGCACGACCCAGTAGCCGGCGAAGGCGATCGCCGCAACCGCGGCCCAGCCGATCGGCTCGGCCTCGTCCGCGGTCTCGGGGCGGAACACGCCGTAGACGAGCAGCAGGAGCGCCGCGCCGACGAGCACGATCTCAGGGGCGATGGCTTGATATGCGGCGAGCGCCTGCATGAGGGTCTCCGGAACGTCAGTTGGCGAGCGCGGCGGCGGCTTTGAGTGCTGCCTCGTAGTTGGTAACGAGGCGCTGCACCGAGCGCGCGGTCACATCGAGAATCGGCGCCGGCCACACTCCGAAGAGGATGGTGAGGAAGACGAGCGGGGCGAGCACCGCGATCTCGCGCGGGGTCATGTCGGCGTAGAGCGGCACGTTCTCGGGCAGGTAGCCGA
>DAORNH010000301.1:3996-5653 GCA_035440865.1 Hyphomicrobiaceae bacterium
GGCTCATGTCGGCGATCGCCTTCAGGGCAGGCTTGTCGAGCACGCCGAAGATCATCCGCCGATAGAGATAGAGAGCGTAGGCCGCTGAGAGGATCACGCCGGTTGTGGCGATTGCGGCAACCCAGGTCGACACTTTGAACGCGCCGAGCAGGGTGAGGAACTCGCCGATGAAGCCCGAGGTGCCGGGCAGCCCGACGTTCGCCATGGTGAAGACCATGAAGAACAGCGCATAGATCGGCATGCGGTTGACGAGCCCGCCATAGGCCGCGATCTCGCGCGTGTGCATGCGGTCGTAGACGACGCCGACGCACAGGAAGAGGGCGCCCGAGACGAGCCCGTGCGAGAGCATCTGGAAGATGGCGCCGTCGATCCCCTGCACCGTGAACGTGAAGATGCCCATCGTCACGTAGCCCATGTGGGCGACTGAGGAATAGGCAATGAGCTTCTTCATGTCCTCCTGCGCGAGCGCCACGAGCGAGGTGTAGACGATCGCAACGCAGGAGAGCGCGAAGACGAGCCACGCGAGCTCCTGGCTCGCATGCGGGAACATGGGGAGCGAGAAGCGCAGGAAACCGTAGCCGCCCATCTTGAGGAGGATGCCTGCAAGGATCACCGAGCCCGCGGTCGGCGCCTCGACGTGGGCATCGGGGAGCCAAGTGTGCACCGGCCACATCGGCATCTTCACCGCGAACGAAGCGAAGAAAGCGAGCCAGAGCCACCACTGCGCATCACGAGGGAAGCGCGTCGCGAGCAGCTTCACGATGTCGGTCGTGCCGGCGTGCCAGTACATGTAGAGCATGGCGAGCAGCATCAGCACGCTGCCGATCAGCGTGTAGAGGAAGAACTTGAAGCTCGCGTAGACGCGCCGCTTGCCGCCCCACACGCCGATGATCAGGAACATCGGGATGAGGCCGCCCTCGAAGAACAGGTAGAAGAGCACGAGATCGAGCGCGCAGAAGACGCCGATCATCAGCGTCTCGAGGACGAGGAAGGCGATCATGTACTCCTTGACGCGATCCTCGATCGCCTCCCAGCTCGCGAGAATGCAGAGCGGCATGAGAAAGGTCGTCAGGATCACGAACAGCATCGAGATGCCGTCGACGCCCATCTTGTACTTGATGGTGTCGGAGAGCCAGCGGTACTCCTCGACGAACTGGAAGCCGGGGTTCGACTTGTCGAAGCCGTGCCAGACGAGGAGCGAGACGAGAAACGTCGCAACCGTCGTCCAGAGCGCGATCCAGCGGGCGTTGCGCCGCGCCTCGGGATTGAGGAAGGCGATGGCCACCACGCCGACGAGCGGCAGGAACGTGACCAGGGACAGGAGCGGCGGTGCCGAAGTGACCATCAGACGCTCTTTCCCGTCATCATGAACCAGGTGATCAGCGCCGCAATGCCGATCAGCATGGCGAACGCGTAGTGGTACACGTAGCCCGTCTGCAGGCGGACCGCGCCACGTGCCGCGTCAAGCACGCGCGCGGCGATGCCATCCGGACCGAGGCCGTCGATGATCTTTCCGTCACCCGTCCGCCACAGTACGCGGCCGATGGCGTGCGCCGGGCGGACGAAGAGGCGATCATAGAGCTCGTCGAAGTACCACTTGTTGAGGAAGAACAGGTAGAGCGGCCTGAAGGCGCGCGCCGTCGCCGCCGGCAGCCAG
>DAORNH010000302.1:0-4127 GCA_035440865.1 Hyphomicrobiaceae bacterium
TTCCAGCCGGGAAACGCCGGCACATCCGAGGCCCGCGGCATGGCCTCGAGCGCGTCCTCGATGTCGCCGCCGAGGTAGCAGATGCGCATCCGATAGCCCAAGTGCGTGGCCGTCGCGCCGACCGCGAGCTCACCCTCCGCCTCGACCAGCCGTCGCGCGCGTGCGTGGTCGCCGGCGAACGCGAGCCCGAGTCCGGACGAGATCGTCGTCCAAGGATCATTGTCGTTGAGGCGGAGCGCATGCTCATAATGTCGCGCGGCGAGATCGAACTGCTCGAGCATCAGGTGCGACCAGGCGAGTGACAGCTGCGCCCGAGAGTCGCCGCGATCGATGCCGATCGCGCGCCGCGCGAAGTCCAGCGCCTGGCTCTCCCCCTTGGCATCGCGCATCAGGCCGTGATGCGCGAGATGGATGATGTTCTCGAGCTGCGCCCGGCTCGAGTACGCGGGACCGAAGTCGGGTGCCGCCTGGATGATCTCCTCGAAGATGCGGCGCGCCTCGTGCCAGTCGTCCCTGCGGAAGCTCCGGATCAGCTGCTGGCCCTTCAGCCACTGATCGAAGATCAGCGGTGCCGTATCGCGCTGGGGAACGACGCGCGCGAGCCGCCCCTCTGAAATCGATACGTTGAGCGAGCTTGCGAGCTGCCGGACGACGCTCTGCTGCGCCGTGGTCCACTCGCCGAGCGAGAGCAACAGGCGCTCGCTCCACACGAACTCGTTGCTTCCCCCTTCCTTCAGAGTGAAGACGAGGCGAAGCCCGTCCCGGGTTTCGCTCGCATGCGCCTCGAGTGCGTACTCGTCAGCCGTTGTTTCCTCGCCCGTCGGCTTGACACCGTCCCTGACGTGCCATTCCCGGAAGAGAATGAGAGAGGCGATCAGCTCCCGGCGAAAGCCGTCGCAGAGATAGCGCCGCTCCGGTGACACCGCTTCCATGGCGAGCGGCGCGACCATGATCACGAGCTTGTTCGTCCGCGGCTGAATGCGCACCACCGTTGGTGTCGTGATGGGGACCACCGGTCCGCCCGCAACCGGAGCCGCAGCGCACTCCCTGATCTCGGCGGTGAGACGCCGCGTCTCCGGTGTGGGACCAGTGCCGTGCTCGCGGACGAGGACGTCCTCTTGCGCCTTTGCCACGCGGAGCGCCGCCGTCAGGTCTCCTTGTGCCGCATATGCGCGCATCAGGGCGCGCGTCGCCTCATCGTGCGTCGGATCGAGCCGCAGCAGCGAGCGCGCGATCTCGATCTGGCCGGAGGTGCGCCGCGGGTCGTACAATTGCCGCTCGAGGCTGCGCAAAATGCGGTCCGAGATCTTGCTGCGCTCGCTCATCAGCCAGGTGTCGAACTCCTCGTCGAGCCCGTCGAGGTCGGCGAGGAACGACTGGTCGACGGCATCCGGCGACAAGAGCCGTTCGGGAACGACACCGCCCTCCACGCTCTCCAGTATCTCGGCGATGTCGGTGCGCACGCGCGCCTGGTCGAGCCTCAGCTCGCGCGGGTCGATCCCGAGGACGCCGCAACGCGCGAGCCGGAACTGGCGACGGAGCACGCCGACACAATGGCGGAGCGACTGCTGCGCCTGGCGCTGGGGCGAGTTGCCCCAGAACATGCCGACGAGCCGTCGCCGGCTCTCGCGGCCATGATCGGCGAGCGCCACATAGGCGATCATCGCCTTGGCCTTCTGGGAGCGGATCTTGATTTGCCGGCCGCCGAAACTGATGTCCAGCCGTCCGAGCGTCTCGATGCGCAAAACAGGATCGGTCTCGAGACTTGCCAGCATGAACTCGCCCCACGTCACGCGCGGGATCAAGCCGGCCACCTGCGCCGGCTCGATCCTCGCCCGGGATTGAGGCTACTACATGAGGGCCACTGTCGAGCGTGGAAAACGTGTTGTTTGGTAACGGCGCAGCCGCGGTCGGACAACGTCGACCGTGACAGGTTGCAGATCGAGCGCAAGAGCCTGCACGACGGCGATGTTTGCACCGGGCATCGAATGCTCGACGAGGGCGACCTCGATGCCGGGCAAGGCGTTCGGATCGATCGGCCTGGCCCACTCGGTCGTCGATTGCGGCGCCACGGCGCTGCCGCCGATCACCATCTCGATTTTGAGCGCCGCGCGCGCTAGATGCCCCCTATCCCCTTCCTCGAGCGGGAGGCCCGCCGCCGCTTTCTCGCGCGCGAGGAGCAGCCCGATCTCCATCTGCCCGAGCTCGAGGATGGCAGCGCGCGCCGCCTCATCGAGCGTCGGCCGGCAGCCGAGCCCAATCGAGAGGTCACCGCCATCGGCACTCGTCCCGAGCGCGACAACCACCGCGATGCCGAGGTCGGTCGTGAGATCGAGGAGCGTGGTCTGCCGTGTCTGCCCCGACATGCGAATGTGGCGCAGTGCTGCTGCGGCCTCCGACAGCATCGCGATGTCGAGGGCGGCTGCCGGTCGATCACCGAGCCACCAGAGCGCCGCGGCATCGCGCTCCACGAGCTCGAGGATCGCGCGCTCCACTGCCCCGCGGCAACGCCTGAACTCAACGGGACGAGTAGCGGGATGGCGCGCCGGTGCTTCGCCCGCCTGAGGCACCAGTCGGCGGGCACGATCCTCGCTCGACCCGACGCCGCGTCCCGAGCGCTGACCCAATCAATCGTCGTGCCGCTCGAGTTGAACGGCGGATCGGACAGTACCTCGGCGACGGCACGCGGGACATCGCCCTGGCGGTCGGCCAGCCGCCCTCGCCAAGCGACCGCCGCGGGCCGCTCCACCTGAGCGGACCTCTCCGCCGCCTCGCCAAGGCACGCCGCGAGCGCATCCTCGAGCGCGAGCCCAGCGCCTGCCGTACTGAACGTGTGACCGCCTTCAGCCGACGCCTGCCCGCCGACGAACCGCAATCCGGGCGCCCACGGCGAGCGGACGAGGAACAGCCGGCGCATCGATCCAATCACCGAGAGAAGTGCACGGCCATGACGCGCAGCCATTGCCGCAGCCAGCGCATCTCCCGGCGGAGAGCCCAGATCGATGTCGACGAATTCGAGCGGCATGTGACCTCGCTCGCACCCGACTACGGCTCGAGCTCTGCATCCCAGTAGAGATAATCGGTCCAACTCTCATGCAGGTAGTTCGGCGGGAACGCGCGCCCGTTGTCGTGGAGCTCGTACACCGTCGGCCGGTAAGGCAGCTGGTACGGCCGCATGCCGGCCTGATCGGGCATGGCGCCGCCCTTCCTGAGATTGCATGGCGCACATGCCGTCACGACGTTGTCCCAGCGCGTCTGCCCGCCGCGCGAGCGCGGGATCATGTGATCGAACGTGAGATCGCTCCGGCAGCCGCAATACTGGCAGGAGAAGCGATCGCGCAGGAATACGTTGAAGCGTGTGAAGGCCGGGTAGAGCGCCGGTTTCACATAGGTCTTCAGCGCGACGACGCTCGGAATGCGCATCTCTACATTCGGGCTGCGCACGTAGCGATCGTACTCGGAGACGATGCACACGCGATCCAGGAACACGGCCTTCACCGTGTCCTGCCAGCTCCAAAGCGAAAGCGGATAGTAGCTGAGCGGCCGATAGTCGGCGTTCAGCACGAGTGCCGGGAAGCTTCCCGATGCAGTTGTAGCCATTGCTGTCACGAGACCGATTTCCTGACAGTTCCCTGTCCGAATCGCACTCGGAGCCTCTCCTCAGCGCTGGCATACTAGCTGTCGGCGACAGTGCTGTGAAGTCCTTGTGGACAACCGGATTTCAGCAGCCGCCGACGCTGCTCTCCCCGCAATCGCCATTGCGATTGCAGGAACTGCGCGCGCCATCTACGTTCGCTTTCCATATGGGGAGCGGAAACGGAGAATTCCATGTGGCGCCACCTGAAATCGTCATTACTCGCACTTGCTGCCCTCGTTCCGGCCGCGGGGTTCGCCGTGCCCGAGGCACGTGCACAGAGCACCCTGCGTATCGGCCTCGCCGAGGACCCGGATGTGCTTGATCCCACCCTTGCGCGCACCTACGTCGGCCGCATCGTTTTCGCATCGATCTGCGACAAGCTCTTCGACATCGACGAGAAGCTCAACATCGTGCCGCAGCTCGCCTTGAGCCACGAAACGTCCGCCGACGGCAAGGCTGTGACGATCAAGCTCCGCACGGGCGTCAAGTT
>DAORNH010000302.1:4137-5643 GCA_035440865.1 Hyphomicrobiaceae bacterium
GTCCTCGCCGCGGGCCTCGGCAGCCTCGCGCCACGGCGCGGCGATGGACGCGGCTGCCGTCAAAGCGAGCCTCGACCGCCACATCTCCATGACGGGCTCATTCAGGAAGCCCGAGCTCGCAGCCGTCGCGAGCGTCGTCGTCGTCGATGGGGCAACCGTGCGGCTCAATCTCTCGCGCCCGTTCTCGCCGCTGATCTCGCAGCTCGCCGACCGCGCCGGCATGATCATGTCGCCCGCCGCGACGGCGGCTGCCGGTGACAAGTTCGGCCTGAAGCCCGTCTGCGCCGGCCCCTACCGCTTCGTCGAGCGCGTGCAGCAGGATCGCATCGTCGTCGAGAAGTTTGCGGACTACTGGGACAAGGGCACCGTCCACATCGACCGCATCATCTACCGGCCGATCGTCGATTCGACCGTGCGCCTCGCCAACCTGCGCTCGGGCTCGCTCGACCTCATCGAGCGCGCGCTCGCGACCGACCTCCCCACTATCAAGTCCGACGCCAAGTTGAAGCTCGCGACCCAGACTGAGATCGGCTATCAGGGCCTCTCGCTCAACATCGCCCTTGGAGACGCCGGCAAGTCTGGTCCCTTCGGAGACCGGCGGCTGCGCGCAGCCCTCGAGGCGGCGATCGACCGCTCGGCCCTCAACGAGGTCGTCTTCAGCGGCAATTTTCTCCCCGGCAACCAGTGGGTCTCGCCGAAGCACCCCTACTACGAGCCGCGCTTCCCGGTGCCCGGCCGCGACATCGCCAAGGCCAAGCGCCTCGTCGCCGAGGCCGGCGTCAAGACGCCGATCGCGGTCGACTTCATGGTGCCGAACAACCCTGAGAGCCGGCAGGTCGCCGAACTCATCCAGTCGATGGCGAAGGAAGCCGGCTTCGACATGAAGATCCGTGTCACCGAGTTCGCAACCTCCTTGAAGGAGGCCGAGCAGGGCCGCTACCAGGCCTTCCTCATCGGCTGGAGCGGGCGCGTCGATCCGGACGGCAACGTATTCGTCTTCCAGAAGTGCGGCGCGCCGCAGAACAATCGCGGCTTCTGCGACAAGGACGTCGACGGCTGGCTCGAGGAGTCGCGGGCGAAGACGGCAATGGCCGACCGGCGTGCCGCGTACGCCAAGATTGCCGAGCGCGTGCTCGCAGACGGCGGCATCATCTATCTCTACCATCGCATGGTCATCATCGCGCACTCGGTGAAGCTCGAAGGCTACCGTCAGATGCCGGACGGCCTCGTGCGCGTCGTCGGCCTCAAGCTGAAACCGTGATCCTTGGGGCGGGCAGCCACGGGCCCGCCCATTCCAATGCTGACGGAGCGTTGCCATGTCCGGCGAGAACCTCACCAACAGTATCGGCAAGGAGCAGGGGCTTGAGCTCTTCGGTGAGGCCAAGGCCAAGCGGCGCCCGCGGCCCGGAAAGTCCGTCCGCGAGGCGGCGCGCGAGGTGCCCGTGCTCGCCGAGACCGACATACTCGTCGTCGGCGGCGGCCCTGCCGGCACTGCGGCCGCGATCG
>DAORNH010000303.1:0-559 GCA_035440865.1 Hyphomicrobiaceae bacterium
CGCCCGAGCGCATGGTGAGCGCGATGCGCTTTCGGGCCACGTCGACCTCCTTGACGCGCACCTTGACGACATCGCCCGCCTTCACGACCTCACGGGGATCCGTCACGAAGCGGTCCGACAGCTCCGAGATGTGCACGAGCCCGTCCTGGTGCACGCCGACATCGACGAAGGCGCCGAAAGCCGTGACGTTTGTGACGACGCCCTCGAGCTGCATGCCGGGCTTCAGGTCGTCGAGCTTTTCGACGCCGTCCTTGAAGCTCGCGGTCTTGAACTCGGGGCGCGGATCGCGGCCCGGCTTCTCGAGCTCGGCGATGATGTCGGTGACCGTCGGCACGCCGAACGTGCCATCGGCATAGGCGGCGGGCTTCACGGTCTTCAGGAAGGTCTTGTCGCCGATCAGTGATTTGAGCGGGCGGCCCGCAGACTTGGCGATCTTCTCGACGAGTGGATAGGCTTCCGGGTGTACGGCGGAGGCATCGAGCGGGTTCTCGCCGTTCATGATGCGCAGGAAGCCCGCCGCCTGCTCGAAGGTCTTGGCGCCCATGCGCGGCACCTTGAG
>DAORNH010000303.1:602-5592 GCA_035440865.1 Hyphomicrobiaceae bacterium
GTTCTGCGCGAGCGTCTGGTTGAGGCCCGAGACGCGCGCGAGCAGCGGCGCTGACGCCGTGTTTACATCGACGCCGACCGAGTTCACGCAGTCCTCGACGACGGCATCGAGCGAGCGGGCGAGACCCGACTGGTCGACGTCGTGCTGGTACTGGCCGACGCCGATCGCCTTCGGATCGATCTTGACCAGTTCGGCGAGCGGATCCTGGAGGCGGCGCGCGATCGAGACGGCGCCGCGCAGCGACACGTCGAGGTCGGGGAACTCCTTGGCCGCGAGCTCGGAGGCCGAATAGACAGAGGCACCCGCTTCCGACACCATCACCTTGGTGATCTTCATGCCGGGGAACGCCTTGACGAGATCGGCGACGAGCTTGTCCGTCTCGCGGCTCGCCGTGCCGTTGCCGATGGCGATGAGGTCGACCTTGTGCTTGGCGCAGAGCGCCGCGAGGCTCGCGAGGGAGCCCTGCCAGTCGCGCCGCGGCTCGTGCGGGTAGATCGTCGTCGTGTCGAGGACCTTGCCCGTGGCATCGACGACGGCGACCTTGACGCCGGTGCGGATGCCGGGATCGAGACCCATGGTGACGCGTGGTCCCGCGGGAGCCGCCAGCAGCAGGTCCTTCAGGTTCTTCGAGAAGACAGAGATCGCCTCGCCGTCGGCGCGCTCCTTGGTGCGCGTCAGGAGGTCGACCGCGAGGCTCACGTGCAGTCGTGCCTTCCAGGCAAGGCGGATCGTGTCCATCAGCCACTTGTCGGTCGGGCGGCCCTTGTCGGCAAATCCCATGGCGACCATGATCTTGCCTTCGGCGGGATGCTGCTTGCCCTCCTCGCGCACGATGTCGAGCTCGACCTCGAGGATGTTCTCGTTGCGGCCGCGCAGCAGTGCGAGCGCGCGGTGCGAGGGGATCTCCTTCACGCGCTGATTGAAGTCGAAATAATCCGAGAACTTGGCGCCCTCGCTCTCCTTGCCCTTGACCACCTTCGAGGTGATCATGCCGACATCCCAGAGCCACTCGCGCAGCATGCCGACGAGCTCGGCCTTCTCGCCGATGCGCTCGATCAGGATGGCGCGGGCTCCGTCGAGGGCGGCCTTGGCGTCGGCAACGCCCTTCTCGGCATTGATGAACTTCGCGGCCTCTACCTCGGGATTGAGCGCGGGATTGGCGATGAGCGCATCGGTGAGCGGCTCGAGGCCGGCTTCGCGCGCGATCATCGCCTTTGTGCGGCGCTTCGGCTTATAGGGCGCGTAGATGTCCTCGAGCGTCACCTTGCTGTCGGCGGCCGCGAGCGAGCGGGCGAGCTCAGGCGTCATCTTGCCCTGCTCCTCGATTGAGCGGATGACGGCTGCGCGCCGATCCTCGAGCTCACGGAGATAGCCGAGCCGCTCCTCGAGCTTGCGCAGCTGCGTGTCGTCGAGCCCGCCGGTCTTTTCCTTGCGGTAGCGCGCGATGAACGGAACAGTCGATCCCTCGCCGAGCAGCTCCACCGCCGCCGTGACCTGCGTCACGTTGACATTGAGCTCTGTTGCGATGCGCTGATTGATCTTGTCCATTCGTCGCCTCGATCGTTCTGACACGGGACGCCAACTGTTCGCGTCCTCACCTATCACCGACTGGCACGCGACTGAAGCGCGTGGCCATTTGATCAACGATTTTCCGAATGCAATGTCGCGGGCAGCTGGCACCTTCGATGGGCACCGCAACATTGGCCTTTGCGGGTGCAGCGAATCGGGGCAGGCTGACCTGGGGACAACTACCATTGTCGGGTTGCCGGCGACCGCGACTCACATGCCTGAAGAAGTAGCGCAGAGCGGTTGATCGGCCCCCGCGAATGACATTTTGGGGGATGCCGTATGCTCTACCAGTGGTACGAGCTCGGCCACGCTGCCTTTCGTCCGGCGCGGGTCGCAGCTGGCTCAGCACGCATGTTGCTGTCCAACCCGTTCAATCCGCTGACACATACGCCAGCCGGTCGCCACGCCATGGCCGCGCTCGAGGTGTTCGAGCGCACGACGCGGCGCTATGCTCGGCCCGAGTTCGGCATCACTCACACGATGATCGGCGGCGAGAAGGTGCCGATCGTCGAGGAAATCATCTGGGAACGGCCGTTCTGCCGTATCGTGCGATTCCGCCGCATGACCGACGAGCGTCGCACTGCCGCCGATCCGCGGATCCTGCTCGTCGCGCCGATGTCCGGTCATTTCGCGACCCTGCTGCGCGGCACGGTCGAGACGCTCATTCCGGACCACGACGTCTACATCACCGACTGGCAGGACGCGCGCAATGTGCCGCTGATCGCCGGCCGCTTCGATCTCGACGACTACATCCACTACGTCGAGGCGATGCTGCGCCACTTCGAGGGCGACGTGCACGTCTTCGCCGTCTGCCAGCCGTCGGTGCCGGTGATGGCGGCCATCGCCTCCATGGAGGCCGATAATGATCCGGCCGTCCCGCGCACAGTCACGCTGGCCGGCGGTCCGATAGATACGCGGCACAATCCGACCGTCGTCAACGCTCTCGCCGAGAAGCGCGGCATCGACTGGTTCCAGAACAATGTTGTGACGAGCGTGCCGTGGCCGTGCCGCGGCTTCGGGCGAATGGTGTACCCGGGCTTCCTGCAGCTCTCGGGCTTCATGACCATGAACCTCGACCGGCACTTGGCGGCGCACAAGGACCTGTTCCTGCATCTCGTGCGCGGCGATGGCGATTCGGCGGAGAAGCACCGCGAATTCTACGACGAGTATCTCGCGGTGATGGACCTCACCGCTGAGTTCTTCCTGCAGACCGTCGAAACGGTGTTCATCCGCCATGCGCTGCCGAAGGGCGAGATGATACATCGCGGGCGCCGCGTCGACCTCGGCGCGATCCGGCGCGTGCCGCTGATGACGATCGAGGGTGAGAAGGACGACATCACCGGGCTCGGCCAGTGCAAGGCGGCGCATCTCCTGTGCCGCAACATCCCCGAGGACGACCGCGTCCACTTCGAGTGCCCGCACGTCGGCCACTACGGCATCTTCAATGGTTCGCGGTTCCGCTCTCAGATCGCGCCGCGCATCGCCCAGTTCGCGCGCACCTATGACCATCGCCTGGGCGAGGCGCGCGCTCACATCGGCTGGGTGCCGCCATCAGTTGCAGCGTCCCCGAGCCGCACGCCGGGGCCGATCGACGCGAGTGCGGTCGCCTTCACGTTTGCCAACGAGGCGGGCGATCACGTTGCCGCCGAACGGCAACCGGCAAAGCTGGAAGCAAACGACAATGCAGCGCCGGCCCCCACGTCGGTCGGCGGCAGCGCTGTTGCCGTAGCCATGGGTGCCCAGTTCGCCCAGCTGCGTCTCCTCGGCGCTGCCGGCAGCATGCTCCTCGACAATGTCGCGCGTGTCAGCGCGCGCAGCGCCGGCTGACCCCTCGCTGTCGGTATTCGCACGCTGGAAAGTTCGGCCTCACACGAGTGCGTGTGGGGCCGAAAGTTGTGTCATATCAGCAACATTTGCGGTCGCATCGCACGTCGTTAACCATTCGTTAATCATTGTGGCGATATGCTTCGACATGGTTCGATTCTCGGATCGAGCCTCAGAAAGAGCCGTCAGCTGCCCAGAGCGGCTCGATCGCAGGCTCTGAAGCCAAAGAGCCTGATACGCATTCTACTGCGTCGACATTTTGCAGACACAGGTCTTACAGACACAGGTGTGTCTGACATTCGACAAACCTCTCGACCCCAGAAGCGGCCCGGTCGGTGCAACGCACCACCGGGCCGCTTCATTTCTACCGGCCTGCCGCCAATCACCGCAACCAATGACGACCTTCGTTCGCAGCCGTATTGGTGCTAGACGAGCAAGTGGAGCCGAGAGGTTGGCCCCGTCATCCGCTGGAGTAGCCCCATGAGCCGCATTCCTGACTTCACATCGATCGGTTTCGATGTCGCGGGACGCGACGGTTCGAAGGTGCCGGCTTTCGCGGCTAGCAACATGGTGACGCCGGAAGGCATCGCGATCAAGCCACGCTATAGTGCCGCCGACGTCAGGGGACTAGACTTCGTCGACGGCTATCCGGGCATCGCGCCTTTCCTTCGCGGTCCCTATCCGACGATGTACGTCACCCAACCTTGGACGATCCGCCAGTACGCAGGTTTCTCTACGGCCGAAGCCTCGAACGCCTTCTACCGGCGCAACCTCGCCGCGGGCCAGAAGGGCCTCTCCATCGCCTTCGACCTCGCGACGCATCGCGGCTACGACAGCGATCATCCGCGGGTTCGCGGCGATGTCGGCATGGCGGGCGTGGCGATCGATTCGATTCTCGACATGCGCACGCTGTTCGAGGGCATCCCGCTCGACCGCATGTCCGTTTCCATGACCATGAACGGCGCCGTGCTGCCGGTTCTCGCCCTCTTCATCGTGGCGGGCGAGGAGCAGGGCGTCGCACCCGAAAAGCTCTCGGGGACCATTCAGAACGACATTCTGAAGGAGTTCATGGTCCGCAATACCTACATCTACCCGCCTGCGCCCTCGATGCGGATCATCTCCGACATCTTCGCCTACACCTCGCGCCGGATGCCCAAGTTCAACTCGATCTCGATCAGCGGCTATCACATGCAGGAGGCCGGAGCGACGGCCGACCTCGAACTCGCCTACACGCTCGCCGACGGCGTCGAGTATGCCCGCGCCGGCATGGCCGCTGGCCTCGACATCGATGCCTTTGCGCCACGCCTCTCGTTCTTCTGGGCGATCGGCATGAACTACTTCATGGAGATCGCCAAGATGCGGGCCGCGCGGCTCCTCTGGGCGAAGCTCATCCAGGAGAATTTCAAGCCGAAAGACAGCCGGTCGCTGAGCTTGAGGACCCATTGCCAGACCTCCGGCTGGAGCCTCACGGCGCAGGACGTGTTCAATAATGTGACGCGCACCTGCATCGAGGCCATGGCGGCGACGCAGGGCCATACGCAATCGCTGCACACCAACGCCCTCGACGAGGCGATCGCGCTGCCGACCGACTTCTCGG
>DAORNH010000304.1:0-4770 GCA_035440865.1 Hyphomicrobiaceae bacterium
CAGCCGTGACCAAGCCGGCTGCGACCGGCCTGGCAGCACCCGCTCCGCCGGCACCGAGCGCGCAGGATACAGCCGATTGCCGCGGCAGCGACAACGCCAAGGCGGTTGCCGCCTGCACACGGATCATCGAGTACGGCACGCGCCAGCCGGCAGCCGTGCTCGCCGATGCCTACCATTTCCGCGGCCTTGCGCATGGCCGTGCGGGCAACCATGACATCGCGATTGCCGATTTCTCGGAGGCTTTGCGGGTGAGGACGGGCTACGGGCCGAGCTATGCGAGCCGTGGCGTCGCATATGCCAACCGCGGCAACTCGGACGCGGCCTTCACCGACTACAGCGAGGCGATCCGCATCAATCCAAAGGACGGGGTGGCCTGGTCCAACCGCTCCGGCATCAATCTCCGGCGCGGCAACATCGACGCGGCGATTGCGGATGCGAGCGAGGCGCTGCGCATTCGCCCCAATCACATCGGTGCGCTGATCAACCGGGCGGAGGCCTGGCAGAAGAAGGGCGATGCGGCGAAGGCCCGCGCCGACATCTCGGCCGCACTCGCAATGACGGCCAGTACCGACTTCGAGCGCCGCCGCCTCAATGATGCGCGCAACATTCTCGCGAGCCTGGATGCGGCTGCGGCCAAGCCGGCGGCGCCTGTTACGGGCCCGACGAGTACGGCAACGCCCAGGCCGGTAACGCCGCCACCCGTGGCATCGGCGGCGCCGCCTCCCGCCTATGATGCGACGAAGCCGCAGCGCCGCGTCGCGCTCGTCGTCGGCATCGGCGCCTATGCGTCTGCCGCGCATCTCGAGCACCCGCAGTCGGACGCGCGAGAGTTTGCCTCGGCGCTCCGACGCCTCGGATTCGACGACGTGATCGAGCGGCGCGACGCGACGCTCGCCGAGCTCGAGGCCGACCTCAAGAGCTTCGGTGATCTCGCGGCGGTGGCCGATTGGGCTGTCCTTTATTTCAGCGGGCACATTTTGCAGGTCGATGGGCGCAACCATCTCCTGCCGGCAGATGCCAAGCTTGCGCGTATCGGGCACCTCGCCGACGAGACGCTCGATCTCGAGCGCATTCTCGACAAGGTGCGCGAGGCGCGCGCCATCAAGCTCGTCATCCTCGACGCCTGCCGCGTGAACCCCTTTGCCGCAAATCTCGCCAAGGCGAGCGGGGGGCGCTCGATCAAGACGGGAATTGCGGCCGTTGCGCCCAAGGGCAACGAGGTCATATCGGTGTGCGGCAGCGACGGTCAGGTGATCGACGACGGCGACGGACGCCATGCCCCGTTCACGCGCGAGCTGCTTGGCCTAATCGAGGATCCGAATATGGACCTGGCACGCCTTCTCAATGGTGCCGGACAGGCGCTGGCCCGCGCGACGGCAGCGAGGGCGCTGCCCAAGCTCTACGGCGTGTTGCCGAGCGGCAGCATCCCTCTTAAGACCGGCGCGCGATAGGCGCAGCCGGCGGGCGGTTTGGACTTTCCCGGCCGGCATGGCTGGGGCGCGCCGGGCCCGACCGCCTGGACGGCGCGCCCTCGTTTGTGGCACGCCTCTCCGGCAGTTTCGTCGCGCTGGAGGAAACACCATGGCCAAGGCCGCGAAGGCAAAGCCCAATACCTACCGTATCGCCGTCATTCCGGGCGACGGCATCGGCAACGAGGTCGTCCCGGAAGGCATCAAGGTGCTCGAGGCAGTCGGCCGCAAATTCGACATTGCCTTCCAATGGGACAACTTCGGCTGGTCGTGCGAGACCTTCAAGAAGACCGGCAAGATGATGCCGGACGACGGCCTCGACCAGATTCGGCGTCACGACGCCATCTATCTCGGCGCCGTCGGCTTCCCGGGCGTTCCCGACCACGTCTCGCTCTGGGGCCTGTTGATCCCGATCCGCCGCAACTTCCAGCAGTACATCAACTTGCGCCCCGTGCGCCTCTTCGAGGGCGTGCCGTGTCCGCTTGCTGGCAGAAAGCCCGGCGACATCGACTACTGGATCGTGCGCGAGAACAACGAGGGCGAGTACTCCTCCATCGGCGGGCGCATGAACGAAGGCTCCGAATACGAGATGGCGATCCAGCAGGCCGTCTTCACGCGTCGCGGCTGCGACCGCGTCATGCGCTACGCCTTCAATCTCGCGGCCACCCGAAAGCGCAACGAGGTCGTCTCGGCGACCAAATCGAACGGCATCTCGATCTCGATGCCCTACTGGGACGAGCGCTTCGCCGCGATCTCGAAGGAGTTCCCGAAGGCCAAGACCAGCCAGTACCACATCGACATCCTGACCGCGCACCTCGTGCGCAATCCGCAGTGGTTCGACGTGATCGTCGGCTCGAACCTCTTCGGCGACATCCTCTCCGACCTCGGCCCCGCGACGACCGGCACCATTGCCATCGCGCCCGGCGGCAACATCAACCCGGAGAAGGACTATCCCTCCATGTTCGAGCCGGTGCATGGTTCGGCCCCCGACATCGCCGGGAAGGGCATCTCGAACCCGATTGGCCAGATCTGGTCTGGCGCCATGATGCTCGAGCATCTGGGCCACAAGGACGCCGCCGACGCCATCGTCAAGGCGATCGAGAAGCTGCTCCGTGACTCGGACGTGCGCACCCGCGACATGGGCGGCAAGGCCATGTGCAAGGAGCTCGGCGACGCTATCGTGGAACTTGTGAAGTAGGCATGTTCGGCGTGCGGCGGCAGGGTCACGCGAGCTCGGCTCTGATCAGACGATAGCCGATGTCGAGGCTCTCGCGACGCGTGAGGGCGCCATGCCGCGCCCTCCATGCGCCGCTCGCGAGGTCAGCATCGAGCCGTGCGAGCCCCGCGCTCGCATCGAACTTCGAGAACGAGGAGATCGAGCCGCGCACTGCCGGGTCGAGATAGGCCTCGGGGCGGCGCCAGTAGGCGCCGAGGAAGCCGTCGATGCAGTCGTGCGGCACCGGCACGGGCGTGATCACGGCGCCTCCGAGTGCTTCGGCGATCTCGGCGAGCGGGGGCATGATCCGCCGGTCGTCCTCGGCGATGAACGGCATATACTCCGTGAGCCAGAACCATGGGCCCGTCGGGTCGAACGTCAGGATCACGACGCGGCGGCGCGCTACGCGGCGGAGTTCCGCCACGCCCCGGCGCCAGTTGCTCCAGTGATGCATGGTCAGGATCGCCATGGCGGCGTCGACGCTCTGGTCCGTGACAGGGAGTGCTTCGGCTGAACCGACGAGGCAGGGCGCGGCGCCGCCCGGCCGCTGACTGATCATCAGGCGCGAAGGCTCGACGGCGAGAACTTCACGGTCGGTCGGCTCGTAGGAACCCGTCCCGGCGCCGACGTTGAGCACCGAGCGCGCATCGCCGAGTGCTGCCAGGATGAGTGCGGCGATCCGCGGATCGGGCACTCGCTGGCGTTGGTAGCCCGCGCCGATGCTGTCATAGAGAGGTTCGCTCATCAGAAGCACCTATGGCACAAGCTGTCGAGGTTGCCATGCGGAGAGGCACGCTCGGTGCGGTCCGGTTGAGGTGCAAGCCAACAAGGGGAGATCCCAATGGCCATCCATGCTCCCGTTCCCATCCTCAGGATGTTCGACGTCGTCCGGACACGCGACTTCTATATCGGCTACCTCGGATTTCGCATCCAGTTCGAGCATCGCTTCGAGCCTACGCTTCCCCTCTACATGGGGATCAGGCGCGACCGATGCGAGCTGCATCTCTCCGAGCATCACGGCGATGCCACGCCGGGCTCGGCGCTGCGCATCGAGGTCGATGATATCGATGGGCTGAATGCGGAGCTCGCTGCAAAAGGCTACGGTTTCGCCCGTCCGCGGATCGAGCCGCGGCCCTGGGGAACGCGCGAGATGACGATCACCGATCCGAGCGGCAACCGCATCACGTTCGCGGCCGTCGAGACGCAAAAATAAATGCAGAATCAGACGCTTCTAGGCCAATTGACACCCCGTCGCCACAATCGCTTCCCATCTGCTTGAAGCTGGCAGAGAGGCCAGCGTGACGCTTGTGGGACATCCATAATGATCAGAAAAGTCCATACCTGCATCGTTCTCGATCGCTCTGGCTCCATGGAGGATTGCCGGACCGACGCCATCGGCGCGGTGAACAGTTTTCTCAGGCAGACCAAGGACGATACCACCTCCGACAATCGCATCAGCCTAATCATATTCGACAGCCAATCGATCGATGTGATCCGCGACCGCGTACCCGCCGCCGTCTGCAAGGACCTGCAACCCGGAGAATACGAGCCCCGAGCCGGGACCCCGCTCCTCGATGCCGTTGGCCATGGCGCGAGCGTGCTCTCGAAGTCGGCCGAGAAGGAAGAGCGCTGCGTCCTCGCCGTCATGACGGACGGCCACGAGAACTCGTCGCGCGAGTACACGTACGGGACGCTGAAGGCACTGCTCGAGCGCCGCCAGAAGGAGGACGGCTGGTTGGTCGTCTACCTCGGCGCGGGTCACGACAGCTGGGCGCAGGCGGACAAGCTCGGCTTTGCGCGAGGTAATGTCGCGTCCTTCGACAAGCGCAGCCTTCACGCGACCTCCGTCGAGCTCAAGAAGCGCCGGCAGCGCTATGTCGATGCTGGAGACCACGTCCTGGAGGCGCGCTTCGGCGGCTTCACGGACGAGGAGCGCGCCGCCATGCAAGGTGGCGATGACCGCAAGGGCGCCTGAAGCGCGGCGAACATTCGAGAACAATGCCGGCGGCGCGAGCAATCGCGCCGCTGTCATTGGGTGCCGGCGAGCGGCGTGATAGGTGTTGCCGACCCGCTCGGGCTGAGCGG
>DAORNH010000304.1:4780-5183 GCA_035440865.1 Hyphomicrobiaceae bacterium
CGCCTCCAGGGCGCTCGCCAAGGAAACCTCAAATGCCGCGACGCGCCACCGGCGAGGAAGCGATCATCCAGGGCTATCTCGCGCCGCTGGCGGCGGGTTTTCCCGGCGCGTTCGGCCTCCGCGATGATTGCGCCGCATTGACGCCGGCGCCTGGTCACGACCTCGTCCTGAAGACCGACGCGATTGCCGAGGGCGTGCACTTCAGGCCTGATGATCCGCCCGAGGACATCGGTTGGAAGGCGCTCGCGGTCAACGTCTCCGACCTCGCCGCGAAGGGCGCGACACCGCGCATCTATCTCCTCTCGCTCGCTTTCCCGACGTTCCCCGATGACGACTGGCTCTCGGGCTTCGTCGAGGGTCTCGGCCAGGCGCAGGCGGCCTTCGGGATCACTCTTGCGGGCGG
>DAORNH010000304.1:5227-5551 GCA_035440865.1 Hyphomicrobiaceae bacterium
GAGGTTCGTACGGTCCGCATGGTGCGCCGCACGAGCGCGCGGCCGGGCGACGTGATCCTCGTCAGCGGCACGCTCGGGGACAGCGCGGCTGGCCTCGGTGTGCTCGGCGGAGCAGCGGAGGGTCTCGACGAGGTGGAGCGCGCGGCGCTCGTTCAACGCTACCACCGGCCGATGCCGCGGCTTGGGCTGCGCACAGCACTGGCTCATGCCTCCGCTGCGATGGACATCTCGGACGGGCTCGCCAAGGACCTCGCACGCATGTGCCGGGCGAGCGGGGAGATCGGCGCCCGCATCGAGGCCGCCCGCCTGCCGCTGAGCCCCTCC
>DAORNH010000305.1:0-3572 GCA_035440865.1 Hyphomicrobiaceae bacterium
AAAGGCCGATCCGCCCGATCTGGTGGATGTACAGGCGAGGAAGCGCGCGCTGGCGACGTTCGCCGCGAACGCCCCACAGCGCCTGGTCCGGCTGCGCGCCGCGCTGCGCGACGGAAGCTACCGGCCACGGGCGCTGCGCCGCGTCGCCATCCCCAAGGACGACGGCGGCGAGCGGGTGCTTGCCATTCCGGCGGTTGTCGACCGCATCGCCCAGACCGCCATCGCCCAGGCGCTGACGCCGTGGCTGGAGCGGGAGTTCGAGGACAGCTCGTTCGGCTATCGCCCTGGCCGATCGGTGCAGGATGCCGTGCGCCGCGTGAGCGAGCTGCGCGCGGCGGGCCTGACGCACGTGGTGGACGCCGACATCAGCGCCTTCTTCGACAGCGTGCCGCATGAGAGCCTGCTTGCCCGTCTTGCCGAAAGCATGGACGAGGGGCCGACCACCCAGCTGATCGCGCTGTGGCTCGAGCACGCGGGCAACGACGGGCGCGGCCTCGCACAAGGCTCGCCGCTGTCGCCCCTGCTGTCCAACCTCTGTCTGGACCGGATCGACGAGGCGTTTGCCGGGCGTGGCGCGCGGATCGTGCGCTTTGCCGACGACTTCGTGATCCTGTGCCGCTCACACGATGCGGCGGGAGAGTCATGGCATGTGCGCGAGGCGGATGAATGCCGCACTGTTCTGTACTGCATAAGGCTGCGGGAATTACGAAACTTGACATATTGGTAGAGAGCGCGAGATCTCTCGTCGGCAACAGATGTCGAGAGACCGCACGTGGACGGCGCCAGCGCCTTCGATCTCATCCTGTCGGGCGACCGCGCGCTGTTTGCGATCGTGCGGCTGTCGCTGATCGTATCGCTATCGGCGACGCTACTCGCGGCTCTTGTCGGCATGCCGTTCGGTGCGGGCCTCGCCCTGAGCCGGTTCTCGGGCCGAGGCGCGGTCATCGCGACGCTGAATGCGCTTATGGGGCTGCCGCCGGTCGTCGTCGGGCTCGCCGTGTTCCTGCTGCTGTCGCGCGCAGGCCCACTCGGGAACCTCGGCATCCTCTTCACGCCGACCGCAATGGTCATCGCGCAAGCGATCCTGATCGCGCCGATCATCGCGGCGCTGACCCGGCAGGTGCTCGAGGATTTGTGGGCGGAGTATCGCGACGAGCTCACCGCGATGGAGGTCGGCCCGGTGCAACGCATCGCGACTCTGCTCTGGGACGGGCGCCTCGCGCTCGTCACGATCGGGCTCGCGGGCTTCGGCCGTGCGGCGGCTGAGGTCGGCGCGGTGATGATCGTCGGCGGCAACATCGACGGCCACACGCGCACGATGACGACGGCAATCGCCCTCGAGACCTCCAAAGGCAATCTGCCGCTCGCGATGGGCCTCGGGCTCGTCCTGATCGTGCTGATCCTTGCGGTGAATGCGATTGCCTGGGCACTCCGGCAGTGGGGAGAGCGCCATGCTGGATAGCGCAAGCGATGCCTCGGCCGATGTGGGGCCACTGCTGCGTGCGGGGCGCGCCTTGCCACTCGTTTTCGAGCGCGTCGGCTTCACGGCTGGCGGAACACGCGTCCTCACCGAAGTCAGTCTGACCCTCGCCCCCGGCGCGCCGACATTCGTGCTCGGTCCGAACGGCGCGGGCAAGACGACGCTGCTTAAGCTCGCGGCCGGCCTCCATGCGCCGACGACGGGCGCGATCCGCTATGCCGGCCTCGCCAAGGCGCCGAAAGGAGCGCTGGCGATCATGTTCCAGAAGCCCGTGATGCTGCGCCGCTCTGCTGCCGCCAATATTGCCTATGCGCTCTGGGCAGCGGGCCGGTCCGCAACAGTGGCCGACATCACGCGCCTGCTGGAGCTCGCGAACATCGCCCCGCTCTCAAACCGGCCAGCACGACGCCTTTCGGGCGGCGAGCAGCAGCGGCTCGCCCTCGTGCGCGCGCTTGCCCGCGATCCGGAGGTGCTGCTGCTCGACGAGCCGACGGCAAGCCTCGATCCGGCGGCGACCAGGCTCGTCGAGGACATCATCCGGCGAATTGCCGCGTCAGGCGTGAAGATCGTCATGACCACGCATGATCTTGGGCAGGCGCGCCGCCTTGCGGGCGAGGCGATCCTTTTCGCGGGCGGACGTCTCGTCGAGCAGACGGCCGCCGACCGTTTCTTCTCGGGTCCATCGAGCGAGGCGGCGCGTCGCTTCCTCACCGGTGAGCTTCTCGGCTGAAGCCACAGGAGACACTGATGATCACCAAGCGTCTGGCACTCGTCGCCGCAGCCGCGATCGGACTATCGCTCGCAGCCGCTCCGCTGCCCGCCGACGACAAGTCGATCGTCGTCGCCTCGACCACATCGACGCAGGATTCAGGTCTCTTCGGCCACATCCTGCCGATCTTCAAGGCGAGGACGGGTATCGCCGTCAAGGTCGTGAGCCAAGGCACGGGGCAGGCCATCGATACGGGCAAGCGCGGCGATGCCGACGTCGTGTTCGTGCACGCCAAGCCGCAGGAGGGGAAGTTCGTCGCCGACGGCTTCGGGGTGAAGCGCTACGACGTGATGTACAATGACTTCGTGCTCATCGGTCCGAAGGGCGATCCGGCGGCAATCAAGGGTGGCCGCGACATCCTCGCGGCGCTCACGACCATCCATGCGAAGGGCGCCCCGTTCGTCTCGCGCGGCGACAAGAGCGGCACACACGCAGCCGAACTCGCGCTCTGGAAGGCAGCGAGCCTCGATCCCGCGGCGTCGAAGTCCGCATGGTATCGCGAGATTGGGCAAGGCATGGGCGCGGCGCTCAATACGGCCGCGGCGATGGGCGCTTACGTTCTCGCCGATCGCGGCACGTGGCTCTCCTTCAAGAACCGCGAGGCGCTCCTGATCGCCGTCGAGGGCGACCGTCGGCTCTTCAATCAGTACGGCATCATCCTCGTCAATCCAGCGAAGCATAAGCACGTGAAGCGCGAACTCGGGCAGTCGTTTGTCGACTGGATCGTCTCGAAGGAGGGGCAGGACGCCATTGCCGGCTTCAAGATCAACGGCGAGCAACTGTTCTTCCCGAACGCGGGCAGTGCGAAATAGGCTATCACTCGTCTCCGGCAACCGTGCGGAGGCAGCAGCATGATTCTGATCGGGCAATACGATTCCCCCTTCGTGCGCCGCGTCGGCATTGCGATGCGGCTCTATGGCATCACCTTCGAGCACCGGCCATGGTCGGTGTTTGCGGATGCTGAAAAGCTGCGGCTGCTCAATCCGCTGACGCGCGTGCCGACCGTCGTCCTGGATGGCGGCGATGTGCTCGTCGAGAGCCACGCCATCCTCGACCATCTGGATACTCTCGTCGTCCCGGAACAGCGCCTCTTCCCCGTCGCGGAGCCGGAGCGGCATCGCGCGATTGCGATCGCGGCGCTGGCGACGGGTCTCGCCGACAAGGCCGTGAGCCTATTCTACGAGACGCGGCTGCACCGGGAGGTGTCGGAGGTCTGGACAGGGCGCTGCCGGGCGCAGATCGGCGGTGTGATGCGGGAGCTCGAGAGCCGTTATGCCGGTTGCCCGGGACCCTGGTGGCAGGGAGAGCGCATCGGGCATGCCG
>DAORNH010000305.1:3592-5549 GCA_035440865.1 Hyphomicrobiaceae bacterium
CGGGCGAGGCGCATCCGGGCCTCATCGATCTCGACGCGGCGCCGCGGCTTGCGGTGCTGACGGTGCAGGCCGAGGCGCTCCCCGCTTTCAGCGAGATTTCACAGCCTTTTCTGCCGCCGACTTGACGGCAAGGTTCGACTCGCGCGAACCGGCAGGATGCGTCCTCACTTCCGTCATGGTTTCGGTCGAGAAGGGCGGCCCGTGCACTGAGGGACGGCCTGCGATGACGAGACGGCAGACCACTGCGCCGACGCGACGCGACGTCTTCAGGCTCGCGGTGGGGGCGTCTGCACTCAGTGCCGGCGTCGCGGCGGTTGGCGAGGACGTCCGCGCGCAGGGCAAAGGCCCGATCCGTGTCGACGTCGACAGCTCGAGCCTCAGGCCGCGGCCGATCGCGATCCCGATTTTTCTGTCCGAGGATTCGAAGCTCGGCGCCGAGGTCGCCGACATCATCGCCGCGGATCTCGCCGGCTCCGGGCTGTTCCAGCCGCTCGATCGGTCGGCGTTTCCGCCCGTGCGCGATTTCAATGGGCCGATCCAGTTCGCCGATTGGCGGGCCGGGGGGGCAGAGGCGCTGCTGACGGGACGTGTCAGTCGATTGCCTGACGGGCGGATCGACGGCGCTTTCCGCTTGTGGGACGTGGTGCTCGAGAAGGCGCTCGACGGGCAGCGTGTGGGAACCACGCCGCAGTCCTGGCGGCGATTCGCGCACATCATTGCCGATCGTGTCTACGAGAAGATGACGCTCGAGCGCGGTTACTTCGATACGCGCGTGGTCTTTGTCGACGAAACCGGCGCGAAGGACCGGCGTGTCAAGCGTCTCGCGATCATGGATCAGGACGGCCACAACGTCGGGTTGCTGTCGGATGGACGGGAGCTGGTGCTGACGCCGCGCTTCAGCCCGACGGGGCAGATGATCGCCTTCATGTCGTATGCGGGGCAGAAGCCGAGTGTCGGGACCATGAACCTCGCGACGCGCGAGCGGCAACTCATCGGCGACCTGGGCGGCATGACGTTTGCGCCACGCTTCTCACCCGACGGCCAACGCCTCGTCTTCAGCCTGCAGAGCGAAGGCAGCTCGAGCATCGTCGAAATGGACCTGCGGTCGCGCCAGTCGCGGCGGCTCACCCAGGGCCCGGCAATCGACACGGCGCCCTGCTTCTCGCCCGACGGCCAGTCGCTCGTGTTCGAATCGGATCGCGAGGGGAATCAGCAGCTCTACGTGATGGCTGCGGGCGGCGGTCCGGCGCGGCGCCTCAGTTACGGCGAGGGGCGCTACTCGACGCCGGTCTGGTCGCCGCGGGGCGACACCATCGCCTTCACGAAGCAGGCGAGCGGCCGCTTCCTGATCGGCGTGATGCGGACGGATGGCTCGGGCGAGCGGATTCTCACAGACGGCTTCCACAACGAGGGGCCGACATGGGCGCCGAATGGCCGTGTCCTGATGTTCTTCCGCGAGGAGCGGGGGGCGAATGCCGGCCCGCGCATCTTCTCGGTCGACCTCACCGGGCGAATTGAGCGTGCGATTCCAACGCCATCCTTCGGCTCCGACCCGGCCTGGTCTCCGTTGCTGAAATAGGACGGCCGCTAACTGGTCGTTTACCAATCCAGCGTTAGTTTGCGACACAAGTCGTGTGCCGAGAACCGGCATCTGTGCTGTGCTCTTGGTGCAATTCGTCCGTCGGTCCAGTCATGATCGATGGGCTCGATGAGCTATGGTCAGCATGAGCAAGACGGGTTGAGCAAGCCGTTGCATTTTCGCATCAAACAGGGGCGAAACGACGTGCCGGGAAGCCTCAGTTCTTGATCTCGTGCCTGCCCGCAAGTACCCCTAATCGTGCGATTGCCGTTCCAGAAGCAGGAGAGAAGCATGAAGGTCAAGACAATGGTCGTCCTCGCGACGGTCATCGCAGCGGTGGCGGTCAGCGCTTGCCGCCGCGAAGTTGCGCACAAGCCG
>DAORNH010000306.1:0-3399 GCA_035440865.1 Hyphomicrobiaceae bacterium
GCAGGCTCACAACCACATGGCTTGCCTCCGGCCAGAGCGACGCCACGACGCCCTCGACCGCGGCGAGCGAAATCATCTCGCCGCCGACCTTGGCGAAGCGCTTCGCGCGCCCCTTGATGGTGAGGAAACCGTCCGCGTCGATGGCGACGATGTCACCGGTGTCGTGCCAGCCGCCCTCGGGCGGCACGAGAACGCCCGGATACTTCGACATCATGTAGCCCGACATCACGTTCGGGCCGCGCACGTAGAGCCGCCCACCGTCCGTGATGCCCTCGACCGCCTCGAGGCGCAACTCCATGCCGGGGAGCGCGCGGCCGACGGAGCCCGCACAGTTGGCATCGGGCAGGCTGCAGGCGATCACCGGCGAGCACTCGGTGGCGCCGTAGCCTTCGAGCACGAGCGCGCCGAACTTCGCCCACTGGGACCTGGTCTGATCCTTCACCTTCTCGGCCCCGGCGATGACGTAGCGGACGCTCGCAAGTTCCCCCTCGCCTGCCGCCCGCGCGTAGCTCTGTGCAAACGTGTCGGTCGCGAACAGGAACGTCGCCTTCGTCGCCGCGATCAGCTCCGGGATCTGGTGGAAATGCAGGGGGCTCGGGTAGAGGACGACCTTGATACCATTAAGGAGGCCCACCAGCGAACCCGCCGTCAGTCCAAACGAGTGGAACATCGGCAGCGGGTTGAAGATGACATCGGCCGGTGACAGCGCCCCGTCGGCATGCGCATAAATCTGCGCCGCATTGGCGACGAGGTTGGCGCTCGAAAGCACGACACCCTTGGGCTCACCTTCGGTGCCGGACGTGAAGAGAATGACCGCCGGATCATCGGGTCCGAGGCCGTGCTTCCTGTGCACGCGCGCCGCCATGGCCGCGCGGATGACGCCGCCGATCTTGTCCTTGGCGCCGATCTCCTTGCGCACGTCCTCAAGATAGACGATCCGGACCTTGCCGCCCTTTGCCGTCTCTGTTTCTGCAAGTGCGGCGACGACGTCCTCGAGCTTGGCCGTCGCGATGAAGCGCCGCGAGGTGACGATCGTGCGCACCTCGGCCGTGCGCAGCGCCGAGCGCAGATTGCGCACGCCAGCCGTGAAATTCAGCATCGCCGCGACGCGCCCATAGGCATTGAGACCGAACAGCACGACCGCGAGACCGGCGACGTTCGGGAGGAGTACGCCCACGGCCTCCTTCCGCCGCGTCATTGCCGCGAGCCGCCCGCCGAGCACGAAGCTGCCGAGGATGATCCGACTGTAGGTGAGCGGCTGGCGCTCGACATCCTCGATGATCGCCTTGTCGCCACCATGCTGTCGCTTGGCGGCCAGCAGTGCCGAGAACAGTGTCGCTCGTGACGCGCGGGGATCGAAGACACGGGCCATGCGGAATCTCGCCTCGATTGACCGAGCGAGAGTGGCCCCGCCGCGGATCAACTGCAAGTCCGGCGACGCTCCGGCGGGTCGATGCCGGCGCACCGCTGCCCACTCTTGTGGCAACGGAGGCACACGTTGCCTGGATTCAACCCAAACAGCACCACTGCGCACCTGCAGCCCGTTGCAGCGGCCTCAAGCCCCTGCTTAAGGTGTCAACAATGTGGCAGGGGGAATCCATCGCCACACGGAAATGCTTCGGACGGATCTTCGGGACACCCACGACGGGGGACGCTAATGCGCTACTTGATGGCAACTGTCAGTGCTGTAGCTTTGGTGGCAGTTTCGAGTGGCACGGCGAGCGCGGGTGGTTTCGCGGTTCGTGAGCAGTCGGTTTATCACCAGGGTGCCTCGTTTGCCGGCAGCGCTGCCGGCGGCGCGCTCTCATCCATGTTCTGGAACTCGGCAGCTGCGGCCTTCGCACCCGGCGGCATCTACATGGAGAGCAACTACTCGGCCATCCTCGGTAACGTCGAAATCACGGCAGAACCGGGTTCGACACTTTTCGGGGCGCTGCCATCCGATAGCGGGAACATCGCCAAGCCAGCAGTGGTGCCGGCCTCATACACCAGCATGCGCCTCAGCGAGAACGTCGTCTTCGCGCTCGGCATCAACTCGCCATTCGGCCTGGTGACCGAGCCGAGCAACCGCTTCTGGGCCGGCCAAACGCACACGCGCACTTCAGAGATCAAAACCTACAATTTCAATCCGACGCTCGCCTACCGCTTCAGCCCGACGCTCGCCGTCGGCGTCGGTTTGCAGATCGAGCACATCGAAGGCCGACTCAAAAGTGCGAGCGGCGTGCTCGCGACGTCGCGCAATGTCGTCATCAAGGGAGACGACACGGCATTCGGGTTCACACTCGGCGTCATGTACACGCCGACGGCCAACACCACGGTAGGGTTGGGCTGGCGCTCCTCTATTGACCACACCCTCGAAGGCACGACGAGCATACCAGGAAGCCCCGTACCCCCGGCGGATGCCGGTGTCGCCATCAAGGCCGGCACCACGCTACCAGATATCGTCACGCTCAGCATTCGTCACGCGCTCTCTAGCCACTGGACGCTGCTCGGCACGGTCGAATGGACTCGATGGAGCAACGTGGACGGCCTCACCGTCAGGTGCGCCAACACCACGCCGAACGCTGTCTTCTGCCCTGCCGGTAATGGACAGCAGGTGCGCCGTCTCGAACTCGGCTGGGACGATGGCTGGTTCTTCGCCCTCGGCGCCGAGTACACGGCGAACGAGCGCATGAAAGTCCGCGCGGGCGTCGCCTACGAGATGTCGCCAATCACCGATCCCGAGGGTCGCTCGCTGCGCGTGCCCGACACCGATCGACTCTGGCTCAGCGTCGGCGCCACCTACAAGTGGAGCGAGATGATGACCTTCGACGCCGCCTACACCCACATCTTCGGCATCGGCGACGACAAGATCGACCGCACCGAGAGCGGCATCCGCTATGTCGGCAACGTCGATGCCAGCGTCGACATCCTCTCGGTCGCTGCACGCATCAAGCTCGGCCACCCGGCTCCTTCTCCGATGAAGTGATCTAGGCCACAGTTTCATCATGACGCGGGCGCAACCCCGGTTGCGCCCGTTGTCATTTGCGCCGCCGCGTGTCACGGTCGCGCCAATCCCGATCCACTCATGCGCGAGGCGCACCATGTCCGTTCGCAACGGTCGCGAATTCCTGTCCATCCCGGGTCCGACCAACGTGCCCGACGAGGTGCTGCAGGCGATGCACCGCCCCGCCGTCGACATCTACTCCGGCGGCATGGTGGCTCTCGGCGACGCGATCCACATGGACATGCGCAAGGTGTTCGGCACAAAGGAGCGCGTCTACATCTACTCCGCCAATGGCCACGGCGGCTGGGAAGCCGCCTTCTCGAATGTCCTCTCGAAGGGCGATCTCGTGCTCGTCCTCGAGAGCGGCCGCTTCGCCATCGGCTGGGGCGAGATGGCCGAGATGATGGGTGCCC
>DAORNH010000306.1:3453-5530 GCA_035440865.1 Hyphomicrobiaceae bacterium
CGCGTCTCAAGAAGGACAAGACGCACGAGATCAAGGCCATCATGGTCGTCCAGATCGACACCGCGTCGAGCTGCGTCAACGACATTCCGGCCATACGCAAGGCCATCGACGCCGCCAAGCACCCGGCGCTCCTGATGGTCGATTGCGTCGCCTCGCTCGGCTGCATGCCTTTCGAGATGGACGCCTGGGGCGTCGATGTCGCCATGGCGGGGTCCCAGAAGGGCTTGATGACGCCGCCTGGCCTCGCCTTCGTGACCGCGAGCCAGAAGGCCCGCGAGATCCACAAGTCCGCAGGCATGCGCACAATGTACTGGGACTGGACCTTCCGTGATGGGCCGATCAGCTATCACAAGTACTGCGGCACGCCGCCGGAGCATCTCCTGTTCGCGCTCCGCAAATCGATCGACCTCCTGTTCGCCGAGGGAATGCCTAATGCCTTCCGCCGCCATGCCCTCCTCGCCGAGGCGACACGGCGCGCGGTCGAGCGCTGGTCGGAGGGTCAGGCGCTCGGCTTCTGCGTCGAGGTGCCGGCAGAACGCTCGAACTCGGTGACCAATGTGCTCGCCAAGAGCTTCGATCCGCAGACACTCCTCGACTATTGCCGCGAGACCTGCGGCGTCGTGCTCGGCGTCGGCCTCGGCGACCTCTCGGGGAAGGCGTTCCGCATCGCGCACATGGGCCACACCAATGCGCCGATGGTGCTCGGCACGCTCGGCGCTATCGAGATGGGCCTCAAGGCACTCTCGATTCCGCACGGCCGCGGCGGCAGCGAGGCTGCGATCGAATATCTCGCCGCCAACGCAAAGGCGCACTAGGGGGAGCGCTGGGCCTGCCCCAGTTTCGTGGAGCGTATTGATTTGGGGATCATGCGCGGCTGATTGTTGCGGAGGCCAATGCCCCCTTCTTTGAGGGACTAATCTTATATTCTGGCCCCTGCGGAGCCCTTCCTTCCGTGCCGGCCGGAGAGCTTCGCGCAGCAGGCGCGCCTCCGGCACGACGCGCCAGTCCCGCACGCGCGGCGCCGGACGAGCCGTCATCGGTGCGGGTCACCTCTGAGCTTCCGCTCGAAATCGCCGAGCCTTGCGTCGGCGCCGACCTGGACAGGCGTGAAGCCGAGGCTGCCCCAGAGCCGCTCGGCCTCACGATTACCGATGACGTAGTCGAGGACGATCGTCTCGGCGTTGTGGCGGCGGAAGAAGGCGGCGAGGTCGGCGAGGAGGGCCTTGGCGATGCCTCCGCCACGGAGCTCCGGATCGACCCAGACGTCATCGATGAGGCCCGTGACGGCGGGCGTGAACTCGGGCCGCTCGGCGACGCGACCGATGGCCATGGCGCGCGGCTGCGTGCTGCCGGCAGCCTCGGCGACCAGAAAGCAGATGCGGTCGCCGCCTTTCGTCAGCATGTCGCGATAGTTGGCCTCGATCGCGGGGAGTGAGTGCCGGTCGAGCATCCAGACGTGCGGGTTCGATGCCTTGAGGTGCTCCTGGAGGGCGATGCGCATTTTGGCGAGGGCCGGCAACTCGCTGAGACGTGCAGCCCTGAGCCTGACCGGGACACGAGGGCGATCAACCATTTCCAGTCCCTCCTCAATTCTCGTTCATGCTCGCGGACGGAGCGAAACCGGCAACTTGCGACGTGCGCGCCCGTATCCTCGGCCCGCGCCTCAGGTGGACAGCCTCCGGGGAGGCGTCTAAAACCGCGAACCTGGGTCGCCTCAGGCCCACCATCTTCCGAACATCCTGACAAGGCGAGACCATGACCGGCCTCAACCAGATCCGATCGACCTTCCTCGACTTCTTCAAGAAGAACGGTCACGAGGTCGTCGCATCTTCCTCGCTCGTCCCGCGCAACGATCCGACGTTGATGTTCACCTCCGCCGGCATGGTGCAGTTCAAGAACACCTTCACCGGTCAGGAAAGCCGCCCCTATTCGCGCGCCGTAACGGCACAGAAGTGCCTCCGCGCCGGCGGCAAGCACAACGACCTCGACAATGTCGGCTACACCGCGCGCCACCACACCTTTTTCGAGATGCTCGGCAACTTCTCGTTCGGCGACTACTTCAAGGAGCGCGCGATCG
>DAORNH010000307.1:0-1216 GCA_035440865.1 Hyphomicrobiaceae bacterium
GGTCGGCACCGGCCCGCCGTAGGCCCAATCCAGCAGCTCGACCGTATGCACGATCGGCACTTGCGTGCCGAGCCCGATCTGCGTGATGCAGCCGAGATTGCCGGCCGCGATCAGGTCGGGACGGACGCTCTCGATATGCCCGACCTTGCGCTTGCGCAGCTCGCCCGCGAGCTCGGGCTGGAGGATGTTGTAGACGCCGGCCGAGCCGCAGCAGATGTGGGCCTCCGGCACGTCGAGGACCGTGAACCCGGCCTTGCGCAGCAGCGCCTTCGGTTCGTCGGTGATGCGCTGGCCGTGCTGCATGGAGCAGGCCGAATGGTAGGCGACGCGCAGGCTCGACCAACGGCGCGGTGGCCCGAGATCGTAACTCGAAAGGAACTCGGTCACGTCGCGGGTAAGTGCCGAGACCGTCTTGGCCTTCTCCGCATATCCTTCCTCGCGGGCGAGCATGTGGCCGTAGTCCTTGACGGTGGTGCCGCAGCCCGACGCGTTGATGATGATGGCGTCGATCGGCCCTTTCGCCATGGCCGCCGTCCAGGCATCGACGTTGGCCTTGGCCTGGGCGATGGCAAGCGCCTCCTTGCCCATATGGTGGACGAGGGCGCCGCAACAGCCCGTGTTCGGCGCGACGACGACGTCGACGCCGCGCCGGGCGAGGACGCGGATGGTCGAATCGTTGATCTCGGGCCGGATCACCTGCTGCGCGCATCCGGGCAGCAGCAAGACGCGCTTCTGCCGCTCGGTTTTCGTCTCGGCCGTGCCTGCGCCCGAGAATCGCGCACGCCGCCGGCCGAGCCGCGGGGCGAGGTCGATCATGGCGACGAACTCGGGAAAGCCGAAGCGCGTCATGAGGCTCCGGAACGGGCGGCCGAGCGGAGCGAGCCGCAGCGCGCGGCGAAAGCGGTCCGGGTAAGGAACGAGATTGGCGAGAAGCGTGCGCAGGAGGCGCTGCTTGCGCGTGCGCTGGCCCGTTGCCTCGATGTGGGCGCGGGCATGATCGACCAAGTGCATGTAGTCGACGCCGCCAGGGCAAGTGGTCATGCAGGAGAGGCAGGAGAGACAGCGGTCGACGTGATGCATCACCTCGCCGCTCGCGGCGGCACCCTTCTCGAACATGTCCTTCATGAGGTAGATGCGCCCGCGCGGGGAATCGCGCTCGTCGCCAAGCAGGACATAGGTCGAGCAGGTCGCTGTGCAGAGGCCACGGTGCACGCAG
>DAORNH010000307.1:1251-4379 GCA_035440865.1 Hyphomicrobiaceae bacterium
CGAGCTGGTGGGGCTGGAAGTTGGTCTGCATCGTGCCTCTTTGACGTCACACGCCGGCGTACATGCGGCCGGGATTGAGGATTTGCGCCGGATCGAACACCGACTTGATGCCCCGCGTCAGATCGGCGACACCCTGCTCCATCGGCTGGAACACGTCGACGGAGGCCCGCACGGCGGGAGCGGCCCGCACGAGCGTCGCATGGCCGCCATGGCTCGCCACGACGCGGCGGATGTCGGCGGCACCGGCGTCGGCCGTTGCCAGCACCTCGAGCCAGATGAGGCCGCCGGACCAGTCGTAGAGGACGCGGCAGTCCATGTACTGGCGGATGGCGGCGACGACCTTGGCGCCGCTCGCCGGCGACGTCGAGATGCGCCATAGCGGGTCGGTCTGCTCGGCGACGGCGGACAAGCGCTGCAGTTCCGACCACAGTTCGAGCGACGCGTCCGTCGACAGGACATGCACCTCGCCGAATGCGGCAAGCTCTTTCCTGATGTGACCACCCCGGTATGCGACAGACTTGGTGAAGCCCTCGAGGCGGATCAGCGTCGCGGCCCGGCCGGCAGCGCGGACACTCTCCGTCGTCAGGCGTTGCGCGACCGGGGCCTGCAGGTGCGCCGCACCCGTGACCTCGTAGGGCGTCCCCATGGCGTGGCAGAGCGCCTCGATCGCGAGATCGTCGGAGAGCCCGAGCAGCATCAGTGTGGCCGTGGCCTCGGGTGCCGGCAGCACCTTGAAGGTAAGCTCGGTCGCAACGGCAAGCGTGCCCCAGCTGCCCGCGAGCAGCTTGGTGAGATCATAACCCGTCACGTTCTTCATGACGCGGCCGCCGCTTTTGATGGTCTGGCCGGCGCCGCCGAGCGCCCTGACGCCGAGCAGGTGATCACGCGCGGCGCCCGAGACGATGCGGCGAGCACCCGACAAATTGCTCATGAAGACGCCACCGATGCTGGCCTGGCCGGGCGGACCACCGCAAAGCGGTCCGAGCTCCAGCGGCTCAAAGGCGAGCATCTGCCCGTTGGCTGCAAGCTCGGCCTCGATGCGCGAGAGCGGCGTGCCGGCGAGCGCCGACATCACGAGCTCCGTCGGCTCGTAGAGGGTGACACCCTTGAGGGAGGCGGTCGACAGGCGGGCATGCGCCTGCACCGGCCGACCGATGCTCGTTTTCGAGCCGTTGCCCACGATCTCGAGGGGCGTACGTTCCGCGGACGCGGCGGCCAGCATCTCCGCAAGCTCGCGCTCGGTCGCCGGTCTCATCTGTGTCTGCAAGGCTTTTCCCCGAGGCCGATCGCACCATCGGCCATTCGAGAGCACGCGAGCCGTGCCATGGCAAGCCCATACCGCGGAGTGCTCGGTCAACGCGCAATATCAGCGCGCATCGAGCGGGAAAACCTTGGCGGGATTGAGCAGCCAGGCCGGATCGAAGACGGTCTTGATGCGCATCTGCAGGGCGAGGTCTGTTTCGGAGAACTGGACGCGCATCAGATCACGCTTCTCGATGCCGACGCCATGCTCGCCGGTGAGGCAGCCGCCGACCTCGACGCAGAGCGTGAGAATCTCGGCGCCGGCCTTCTCGGCGCGCTCCATCTCTTCTGGCTCGTTGGCGTCGTAGAGGATGAGCGGATGGAGGTTGCCGTCTCCGGCGTGGAAGATGTTGGCGACCCTGAGGCCCTGGCGCTTGCAGATCTCGTCGATCTTGGTCAGTACCTCGGGAAGGCGCTTCAGGGGGATGGTGCCGTCCATGCAATAGTAGTCGGAGATGCGTCCGATCGCTCCGAAAGCGGCCTTGCGCCCTTTCCAGATCGCAGCACTCTGCTCCGAGCTCTGACTCACGCGTACGACCTTGGGCTCGAACCGGTTGGCGATCTCGACGATGCGGCCGATGAGGTCGGCGATCTCCTCGGTCGAACCCTCGACCTCGACAATCAGCAGCGCCTCGACGTCGAGCGGATAGCCGGCCTTGGCAAAGGCCTCACAGACCTCGATCGCAGGCTTGTCCATGAACTCGATAGCGACCGGGATGATGCCGCTCGCGATGATCGCCGACACGCAGGCGCCGGCGATTTCGCTGGACTTGAAGCCGAGCAGCATCGGCCGTGCGCCCTCGGCTGATCGGAGGATGCGGACGGTCGCCTCGGTGATGATGCCGAACTGCCCTTCCGAGCCGACAATGAGCCCGAGGAGGTCGTAGCCGCCAGCGTCGAGGTGCGCGCCACCGATCTCGACGACGCGGCCGTCCATCATCACCATTTTGAGGCCGAGCACGTTGTTGGTCGTCACGCCGTACTTGAGGCAGTGCGCGCCGCCGGAGTTCATAGCGAGATTGCCGGCGAGCGTGCAGGCCAGCTGGCTCGAAGGATCGGGCGCGTAGAAGAAGCCCTTGCCTGAGACAGCGGCGGTGATGCCGAGATTCGTGATGCCGGCCTCGAGGTGCGCCGTCCGGCTCTGGAAATCGACATCGAGAACGCGGTTCATTTTTGACACGCACAGGACGATCGCGTCTTCCGTCGGCAGTGCGCCGCCACACAGTGACGTGCCTGCGCCTCGCGCCACCACCTTGATGCGATGGGTGTGGCAATAGCGGAGTACGGCCGCGACATCGTCGGTGGAGCGGGGCAGGACGACGGCCAGCGGCATCGCCCGGTAGGCCGTGAGGCCATCTGTTTCGTAGGCGCGCCGCCCGTCGGCGTCGGAGATGACGGTCGCCTTGGGCACCAGTAGGCGAAGATCGCGCGCGATCTGGTCGCGCCGCTGCACCAGTGCTCGATCCGGCTCGGGCATGGCGATCATGGACATGGTGACGATCTCCTGGCGAATCCTAAGGTCAGCCCCTGATCGTATTCATTACGAAGGCGGACCCGAGCATTATTTTCAACGCAGGGACAAAAATCAATGCTATGGGACCTAATGCTGGAGACAAACATTAGTCACGGGGCAGCATAATCTACGAACGGGAGAAAGTTCTCATGCGTTTCAGACGCGCAAGCCGAGAGGAAAGTGCCGTGACCGCCATCACCGATCTCGAGATTTTTGCACGCGTTGCGCGGACCGGCAATATGTCCGCGGCAGGCCGCGAGATGGGTCTCTCGCCGGCGGTCGTCTCGAAGCGCATCAGCCTGCTTGAGGAACG
>DAORNH010000307.1:4389-5526 GCA_035440865.1 Hyphomicrobiaceae bacterium
CCGGCTCGGCGCCCGGCTGTTCCAGCGCACCACCCGCCAGCTCACCCTGACGGAAACCGGCGAAGGCTACTTCAAGCGCGTCGTCGACATCCTCTCGCTGATCGCCGAGGCGGAGGACTTCGTCTCGCGGCGCAACACAAAGCCCCGCGGTCTCCTCAAGGTGACGGCGCCGATCTCGTTCAGCCGGTTGCATGTCGCCCCCTACCTCCCCGAGTTCCTCTCGCGCTACCCCGAGATCGAGCTCGACTTCCAACTCACGGACAACTTCGTCGACATCATCCGCGACGGCTTCGATCTCGCCATCCGCATCGGCGAATTGCAGGATTCCTCGCTCGTCCAGCGCAAGCTCACTTCTGATACGCGCGTCCTCTGCGCGAGCCCGAAGTATCTCGAGCAGCATGGCGTGCCGAAGTCGCTTGCCGACCTCGAGATGCACAACTGCCTCTCTGCCGGCGCGCAGGACAGCACCTGGCGCCTCGAAGGACCGGGCGGCGCGCAGTCGGTACGCGTGAAGGGAAACATCCGCTCCAACTCATTCGAGTTCATGCGCGAGGCACTGCTTGCCGGGCTCGGCCTCGGGCTGCGCTCCACTTGGGACATCGGCGCCGAGCTGAAGAGCGGCGACATCAAGATCGTGCTGCCCGAGTACCGCGGCTCCTCCAACGTCGCAATCTACGCGGTCTATCCGTGCCGTGATTTCATGCCGGCGAAGGTCAACGTGTTCATCGAGTACCTCGCCGAGCTCTATGGCAATGATCCCTATTGGGATCGCGGCCTCGACCTGCAGCGCTTTGCCGTCGGCGCCCAGAAGCCGAGCCGCGAGCGCGACAGCACGAGCGCGAGCCGCACCCATCGCGACGCGGCGCCAGCCGGTCGCTGAAGGGGGTCGCTGAAGGGTATCGCTGAAGTGTCGGGTCGGTTGCAGCGATTCGACGCGTTCGCGCGCCGGCTCCTTTGCCTTAGATCATCATGGCGAGCCGAGGCTATGCCCTCGGCTGTGCCTAGAGCCGCGCCCGAGGCGGACGCGAGGAAAAGATTGGGGTGAGCTTGAAATGATCAGATCGGCTGTCTTGGCAACGCTGCTGCTCGTCGGCGCCACCGGTGTCGTGCTGGCCGCTGACGGCGACCCTGCGGAAG
>DAORNH010000308.1:0-5511 GCA_035440865.1 Hyphomicrobiaceae bacterium
GAGGAAGCTCCAGAGCTTGAGCCCGGTCCGCGCGGTTCCCGAGGTAAGGCCTTGCGCGAACTCGGCCTCTCGCCAGTCGCGCATCAGCTTCGGCAGCGGGATCTTCATCGGGCAGACACTCTCGCAGCGCCCGCAGAACGTCGAGGCATTGGGGAGGTTGCCGGCCGTCTTCACGCCGATCAGAGCGGGCGTCAGCACCGAGCCGATCGGGCCCGGATAGACCCAGCCGTAGGCGTGCCCGCCGATCGCGCCATAGACCGGGCAATGGTTCATGCAGGCGCCGCAGCGGATGCAGCGCAAGGCCTCGCGCATGGGCGAGGCGAGCATTTCCGTGCGCCCGTTGTCGAGGACGACGACGTGATACTGCTCCGGCCCGTCCGGATCGCCCGGCCGGCGCGGCCCGGTCGAGAAGGTCGTGTAGGTGGAGATCTCCTGCCCCGTCGCCGAGCGAGCCAGCAGCCTGACGATCGTCGATACGTCCTCGAGCGTCGGCACGATCTTCTCGATCGAGGCGATCGCCACGTGCACCTTGGCGAGCGACTGCGTGAGGTCGCCGTTGCCTTCGTTGGTGACGATCACGGACGAGCCTGTCTCAGCGACGAGGAAATTCGCGCCCGTGATGCCGACCTGAGCCTGCAGGTACTTCTGCCGGAGCACCTCGCGCGCCTCGCCGACGAGCTGATGCGGCTCGACCAGAACGCGGTCCTTCGGCAGATGCGTGTGGAGGCGGCGGAAATCGGCTTCGACCTGGTCCTGCGTCAGGTGGATCGCCGGTGCGATGATGTGGCTCGGCGTCTCCTTGCGGATCTGCACCAGGTACTCGCCGAGATCGGTCTCGACCACCTCGATGCCGGTCGCCTCGAGATGCGCGTTGAGCCCGATCTCCTCCGAGATCATGCTCTTGCCCTTGGTAACGACCTTTGCGTCAACACTCCGGCAGATGCCGAGGATGATCTCGCGGGCCTCGGCGGCATTGGCAGCCCAATGCACCTTCGCGCCTGCCGCCGTCGCCTTCTTCTCCCAGGCCTCGAGGTAGAGATCGAGGTTTTCGAGCGTGTGCTCCTTGATGCCCTTGGCGACATCGCGCAGCGCCTCGAACTCGGGGAGCCCCGCCCGCGCCTGGGTGCGCCGCGCGACGAGCCCCGTCGGCAGCCCGGCGAGCGCCCTCTGCAGCTGTGCATCCTTCAGCGCCGCGCTGGCGTTGCCCTTGAATCGTTCGGTATTGACGAGCATGGGGTCGGTCCGGTCGTGCGTTCGGTGATCGGCTCAGGTGACTTTGGCGGCCCGCCCGATCGCGGGTGTCGCGCTGTCGCCGGCGAGCACTTCGGCGACGTGGCGCGCCTCGATCGGGCGGCCGTCGCGGGTGAGCTTGCCGGCCATGTTCATCAGGCAGCCGAGGTCGCCCGCGATCACCATCTCGGCCTTGGAGCCAACGATGTTGGCGCACTTCTTCTCGACCATGGCATTCGAGATGTCGGAATACTTGGTCGCGAAAGTGCCACCGAAACCGCAGCAGACCTCGCAATCGGCCATCTCGGCGAGCTCGAGCCCCGCGACCGTCTTGAGCAGGCGGCGTGGCTGCTCCTTGATGCCGAGCTCGCGCAGTCCCGAGCAGCTGTCGTGATAGGTGGCGCGCCCCTCGAAGCGGGCAGCGACGCTGGTCATGCCCCGAACATCGACGAGGAATGAGACCAGCTCGTGCGATTTGGCCGCGAACGTCTTCGCCTTCTCGGCCCAGGTGGCATCGTCGGCAAGCAGCTTCGGATAGTGCGACTTCAACATGCCGCCGCAGGAGCCCGAGGGCGCCACCACGTAGTCAAACGGTTCGAAGGCGGCGATCGTCTGCCGAGCCAGGGCCTTTGCCGTCTCACGGTCGCCCGAGTTGTAGCCCGGTTGCCCGCAGCAGGTCTGCGCCACCGGGACGTGCACATCGCAGCCTGCCGCCTCGATCAGCTTCACAGCCGCAAACCCGACCGAAGGCCGGACCACATCGACGAGGCAGGTGACGAACAGGCCGACGCTCGGGCGTCGCTCGCTCGGACGGGTAGCTGCAGTCATGCCGGATTCGCTCCCTTGCCGCCCGCGCATGTTGAGGAGCAGGGCGGACACAGCAGCTTCTCTAGCATGCTGTGCCCCGGCGTCCAGGGCGATGGCCTCTCGGACCTCAGACGCGACCCATCCGGATGTCGTCTTCGGGCGTCGAGCTGATCTTGTGGACGGCAAGGTCGGCGCCTTCGCGCTCCTCCTCGACGGAGAGGCGCAGACCGAACAGGGCGTCGACAATGCCGTAGATGATCCAACCGGCTATGAAACCGGCAGCCGCCCCCATCAGGCTGCCGACGAGTTGCGCCTGAAAAGTGACGCCGCCCATGCCGCCGAGCGCCTTCAGCCCGAAGATGCCGCAGGCAATGCCGCCCCACAGCCCGCAGAGCCCGTGCAGCGGCCAGACCCCGAGTACATCGTCGATCTGCCACTCGTTGGTGGCCTTCTGGAACATGACGACGAAGATGCCGCCAGCGACGCCGCCGACAATCAGCGCGCCGATCGGGTGCATCACGTCGGAGCCGGCGCAGACCGCGACCAGCCCCGCGAGCGCACCGTTATGCACGAAGCCCGGATCATTGTCGCCGACGACCATGGCGACGATGATGCCGCCGCACATGGCGAGCAGCGAGTTCATGGCGACGAGGCCCGAGACGCTCTTGAGCGATTGCGCGCTCATCACATTGAAGCCGAACCAGCCGACACAGAGCATCCACGAGCCCATGGCGAGCCAGGGGATCGACGAGGGCGGTATGCCGAACGAGCGACCCTTGTCATAGCGCCCGAGCCGCGGGCCGAGGCGCCGGATGGCGGCGAGCCCCGCCCATCCGCCGAAGGCATGCACCACGATCGAGCCGGCGAAGTCCTTGAACTCGGCGCCGAGCATTCCGGCGAACAGCTTATCCTGCAGCCCGAAGTTCTTGTTCCACACGATGCCTTCGAAGAGCGGGTAGCCGAGACCCACGATGAGAGCGGTCGCGAGGCACTGCGGCATGAAGCGCGCCCGCTCCGCGATGCCGCCAGAGATGATCGCCGGGATCGCCGCGGCGAACGTGACGAGGAAGAAGAATTTGACGAGCGAGAGGCCTTGCGCGTCGTAGCCTGCGGCGCCACCCGAGATCGCCTCGGCGCTCGCGAAGAACAGGATGCCGTAGGCGATCCAATAGCCGATGAAGAAGTAGGCGAGTGTCGAGAGGGCGAAGTCGACGATGATCTTGCAGAGTGCGTTCACCTGGTTCTTGCGCCTTACGGTGCCGACCTCGAGGAACGCAAACCCGCCATGCATCGCGAACACGAGAATCGCGCCGAGCAGCAGGAACAGCACATCCGCGCCGGCCTGCAGCCCCTGCAGGCCCTTCTGTAGCTCTGCCATCGAAGCCCCCGAAGTGATTATTTTTTAGGCAATTAGGCGCTATTCAGCCAGTATGCCTGCTCGGTGGACGATAAGATCAAGAATTGTGCCAGCTCGGTAATCAATTTTTTACCAATTTGAATTTGCCGAATAATATGGCCACGAGTGAACCGGCGACTGCGCCGCGCCTTCTCCTGGCATGACTGAATTTTGATCATCAATGACGCGCGTCTGGCCAAATATTAGGCACGGATTTGCCTGCCGCTCGGTGCACTGTGGCGACAACGCTACTATCGTCCAACACATGCTCTCGCGCTGGAGATTGCCGGCTTTGCCGCAGCGCGATAAAGAACGTTTTTGCAGTGTCACGCCGCCGGGGAGCCGAGCACATGTCGAATGCCACACCGCAACGACGACCCGTCGAGCGGCCGATCTCGCCGCACCTCCAGGTGTACCGGCTGCAGATCCATATGCTCATGTCGGGCCTGCATCGCGTCACGGGCGCTGCCCTCTACGTTGGCACAGCCTTGCTCGCCTGGTGGCTGATCGCAGTCGCCTCGGGGCCGCGCTACTTCGAATACGTGAACGGCATCCTCGGACATCCGATCGGCAAGCTCATTCTGTTCGGCTACACCTGGGCGCTCGTCCACCACATGGTGGGCGGAGTCCGCCACCTTATCTGGGACACCGGCCGCGGCTTTGATCTCGGCACGGTCAAGACCATGTCCTGGTTGACCATTATCTCGTCGGTGGTGCTGACCCTGCTCCTCTGGGGCGTCGGCCTGTTCCTGCGCGGAGCGTTCTGAGCCATGAGCATGGAAACACCACTCTCCAAGGTCCGGGGTCTTGGCTCCGCGCGTGAAGGCACGATGCACTTTTGGCGTCAGCGTGTGACGGCGGTCGCCAACGTCATCCTGGTCACCTACTTCCTGCTGGTCCTGCTCAAGTATGCCGGTTCGGACTACGCCACCATGCGTGCCGCGCTGCGCAATCCGCTGGTGGCGATTCCGCTCCTGCTGCTGGTCCTCTCCGGCATCGTGCACGCGAGGCTCGGCATGCAGACGATCATCGAGGACTACGTCCACGGCGAGGGCCGCAAGATCCTCATGCTCATGGCGAGCACGTTCTTCTCGGCGCTGGTCGGCCTGACGGCCGTCTACGCCATCGTCAAGATCGCCATCGGCGCCTGAGCCGCCGCCGAGCTTACGGCATCTCTACGCGCACATCAGATCCGCACCGCCACGACAACAAGGTCACCCGAGATGGCAAAGAACGGCACCGCAAACGGCGTGGCGAGCCCCGCAGTCAACGGCCGCGCCTACCCGATTACCGAGCACACCTATGACGTGGTCGTCGTAGGTGCCGGCGGCGCGGGACTGCGCGCCACGCTCGGCTGTGCTGAGGCCGGTCTGAAAACGGCCTGCATCACCAAGGTCTTCCCGACGCGCTCGCACACGGTCGCCGCGCAAGGCGGTGTCGCGGCCGCACTCGGCAACATGGGCCGCGACGACTGGCGCTGGCACATGTACGACACCGTGAAGGGCGCCGACTGGCTCGGGGACCAGGATGCGATCGAGTACCTCTGCCGCAACGCGCCTGAGGCCGTCTACGAGATGGAGCACTACGGCGTGCCCTTCTCGCGGACCGAGGATGGCCGCATCTACCAGCGCCCGTTCGGCGGCATGACGACCGAGTTCGGCGAGGGCCCGCCGGCGCAGCGCACCTGCGCCGCTGCCGACCGCACCGGTCACGCCATGCTGCACACGCTCTATGGCCAGTCGCTCCGCCATGCCGCCGAGTTCTTCGTTGAGTACTTTGCGATCGACCTCATAATGGACGCCGAGGGCGCCTGCCATGGCGTCGTGGCGCTCTGCCTCGAGGACGGCACGCTGCACGCCTTCCGCGCGCACAAGACGGTGCTCGCGACCGGTGGCTATGGCCGCGCCTACTTCTCCTGCACCTCGGCGCACACCTGCACCGGCGACGGCAACGCCATGGTCGCCCGTGCCGGCCTCGCCCTGCAGGACCACGAGTTCATCCAATTCCATCCGACGGGGATCTACGGCTCCGGCTGCCTGATCACCGAGGGCGCGCGCGGCGAGGGCGGCTACCTCACC
>DAORNH010000309.1:0-1850 GCA_035440865.1 Hyphomicrobiaceae bacterium
TGGCTCGGCGGCAGCCCGGTCATGATCAAGGAAGGCGGCAAGGACGTGCCGCTCTGGCTGCAGAACGCGGGCTACATCTGGGTGCCGTTCATCGTCGTCTCGGCGTTTGCCGCCTGGTTCGGCATGAATGATCTCGCCTCTGCCAAGGCCTCCTTTGCCGAGCAGTCGGTGATCTTCCAGAGGAAGCACAACTGGATCATGTGCTGGCTCTATACCGGCACGTTCGGATCGTTCATCGGCTACTCGGCGGGCTTCCCGCTGCTCGCGAAGACCCAGTTCCCCGAGGTGAACGCGCTCGCCTACGCGTTCCTTGGGCCCCTCGTCGGCGCGGTCTCGCGCTCGCTCACGGGCTGGGTCTCGGACAAATGGGGCGGCGGACGCGTCACCTTCTGGGTGTTCATCGGCATGGCGGCGGGCGTCTCCGGCGTCCTTTACTTCCTCACCGTGAAAGGCTGGCCGGGCTTCTTCATCTCCTTCCTGTTCCTGTTCTTCATGTCGGGCGTCGGCAACGCGTCGACCTTCCAGATGATCCCGGCGATCATGCGCCGTGAGATGGATCGCCTGATGCCGGGCACGACGGCCTCCGAGCGCACGCGGCAGGCGGAGAAGGAGAGCGCCGCCATCATCGGCTTCACGTCGGCGATCGCCGCCTACGGCGCCTTCTTCATCCCGAAGGGCTACGGCACTTCGATCGCCCTCACGGGAAGCCCGCAAGCGGCCCTCGTCGGCTTCCTCCTCTTCTATGTGAGCTGCATCGCGGCGACGTGGTGGTTCTACACGCGGCCGGGCGGGCTCCTGCACGACATCGAGCGCGGCGGCACGACGCCCGCAGCCCAGCCCGCCGCCTGATCAGCGCCACGCCGAATTCGGAGCAAGTCCATGAGCCACTTTCTCGACCGCCTCACTTTCTTCCGGCAGGCCCGCGAGCCGTTCGCCAACGGTCACGGCGTCACGACCAACGAGGATCGCCGCTGGGAGGACGGCTATCGCCAGCGCTGGCAGCACGACAAGGTCGTCCGCTCGACGCACGGCGCCAACTGCACGGGTTCGTGCTCGTGGAAGATCTACGTGAAGGGCGGCATCGTCACCTGGGAGACGCAGCAGACCGACTATCCGCGCACGCGGCCCGATCTGCCGAACCACGAGCCGCGCGGCTGCTCGCGCGGCGCCTCTTACAGTTGGTATCTCTACTCGGGGAACCGGGTGAAGTATCCGCTGATCCGCTCGCGGCTGCTCCGCCACTGGCGTGAGGCGAGAAAGACGCTCGCCCCGGTCGCGGCCTGGAAGTCGATCGTCGAAAACCCGAAGAAGCGCGCCGACTACATGCAGGTGCGCGGCCACGGCGGCTTCGTGCGCGCGAAGTGGGACGAGGTGACCGAGCTCATCGGCGCCGCCAACGCCTACACGGCGAAGACCTACGGCCCCGACCGGGTCATCGGCTTCTCGCCGATCCCGGCCATGTCGATGGTCTCCTATGCGGCGGGCTCGCGCTATCTCTCGCTCATCGGCGGCGTGTGCATGTCGTTCTACGACTGGTATTGCGACCTACCGCCGGCATCCCCGCAGACCTGGGGCGAGCAGACGGACGTGCCTGAATCGGCCGACTGGTACAACGCGGGCTTCATCATCCTGTGGGGCTCGAACGTGCCTCAGACGCGCACGCCCGACGCGCATTTCTATACCGAGGCGCGCTACCGCGGCACCAAGTCGGCCGTGATCTGCCCCGACTACTCGGAGGCCGCCAAGTTCGGCGATATCTGGCTCTCGGTGAAGCAGGGCACCGACGCCGCGCTCGCCATGGCCATGGGCCACGTGATCCTCAACGAGTATCACGTGAAGCGGCAGGCGAA
>DAORNH010000309.1:1867-4388 GCA_035440865.1 Hyphomicrobiaceae bacterium
CCGCCAGTACACCGACATGCCGATGCTCGTCCGTCTCGTCGAGCAGAACGGCCAGCTCGTGCCTGATCGGCAGCTGCGGGCCTCCGACTTCCATGGTGCGCTCGGCGAGACCAACAACCCCGATTGGAAGACCGTCGCCTTCGACGAGGCGCGCGGCGAGATCGTCGTCCCGCGCGGCTCGGTCGGCTTCCGCTGGGGCGAGCAGGGCAAGTGGAACCTCGAGGAGAAGGAGTCAGGCGGCGCCGACACCTCGCTCCGCCTCTCGCTTGGTCCCATCAAGGACGATGTCGCCGAGGTCGCGTTCCCCTATTTCGGCAACATCGCGCACGAGCACTTCGCCTCGACCGCCCATGCAAGCGTGCTGAAGCGTCGTGTGCCGGTGAAGCGCGTCACGCTCAAGACCGGCGAAGCTCTGGTTGCGAGCGTCTACGATCTCTTCCTCGCCAACTACGGCGTCGACCAGGGCTTCGGCGGCGGCAATGTCGCCAGGTCCTACGACGAGGACACGCCCTACACGCCGGCCTGGGCGGAGAAGATCACGGGCGTCTCACGCGACAAGATCATTCAGGTCGCGCGCGAGTTCGCGACGAACGCGGAAAAGACCAACGGCCGCTCGATGGTGATCATCGGCGCCGCCATGAACCACTGGTACCATGCCGACATGAACTATCGCGGCGTGATCAACATGCTCGTCATGTGCGGGTGTGTCGGCCAGTCTGGCGGGGGCTGGTCGCACTACGTCGGCCAGGAGAAGCTTCGGCCGCAGGCCGGCTGGGCACCGCTCGCCTTCGCGCTCGACTGGGGCCGTCCGCCGCGCCAGCAGAACTCGACGTCGTTTTTCTATACGCATACCGACCAGTGGCGCTACGAGACGATCGCAACGGCCGAGATCGTCTCGCCGACGGCGCCGCCCGGGCCGTGGGACGGCGCCATCATCGACTACAACATCCGCTCCGTCCGCATGGGCTGGCTGCCGGCCTATCCGACGCTCAAGCAGAACTCGCTTGCCATCGCCAGGGACGCTGCCGCCGCCGGCATGGAGCCGCCGGCCTATGTCGCGAAGGCGCTGAAGGAGGGGAAGCTCTCCTTTGCCTGGGAGGACCCGGACAGCCCCGAGAATTTCCCGCGCAACCTGTTCGTGTGGCGCTCGAACCTCCTGGGCTCGTCGGGCAAGGGCCACGAGTATTTCTTGAAGCATCTCCTCGGCACTTCGCACGGGGTCCTCGGCAAGGATCTCGGGGAGGAGGGACGCGAGAAGCCAAGGGAGGTCGCTTGGCACGAGGAGGCGCCGCGCGGCAAGCTCGACCTGCTCGTGACGCTCGACTTTCGCATGTCGACGACGTGCGTCTACTCCGACATCGTGCTGCCGACGGCCACCTGGTACGAGAAGAACGATCTCAACACCTCCGACATGCACCCCTTCATCCACCCGCTGACCAATGCGGTCGATCCGGTGTGGGAGGCGAAATCGGACTGGGAGATCTACAAGGCAATCGCCAAGGCGTTCTCGCGAGTGGCCCCCGAGGTGCTCGGCGTCGAGAAGGACGTGGTGCTGACGCCGATCATGCACGACGCGCCCGCCGAGATCGCACAGCCCTTCGAGCCGAAGGACTGGAAGCGCGGCGAATGCGAGCCGATCCCCGGAAAGACGATGCCGGCCGTCGCCGTGGTCGAGCGCGATTATCCGAACGTCTACAAGCGCTTTACGGCACTCGGGCCGCTCATGGAGAAGGTCGGCAACGGCATCAAGGGCATCGCGTGGAAGACGGAGCACGAGGTCGAGAGCCTGAAGCAATTGAACGGCGTCGTCACCGATGAGGGTCCGACCAGGGGCATGGCGAAGATCGACACAGACATCGACGCCGCCGAGGTGCTCCTGACACTCGCGCCCGAGACCAATGGCGAGGTCGCGGTCAGATCGTGGGCCTCGCTCTCCAAGACGACGGGGCGCAATCACGTCCATCTCGCCGCGGTGAAAGAGGACGAGAAGATCCGCTTCCGCGACGTCGTCGCGCAGCCACGCAAGATCATCTCGGCGCCGACCTGGTCCGGCCTCGAGAGCGAGAAGGTCTGCTACAACGCCGGCTACACGAACGTGCACGAGCTCATTCCGTGGCGCACGCTCTCCGGCCGCCAGCAGCTCTACCAGGATCACCTCTGGATGCGCGCCTTTGGCGAGGCGCTCTGCGTCTATCGCCCGCCCGTGGACCTCAAGACCATCAAGGGCATCCAGGGCCTGAAGCCGAACGGCGAGAAGGAGGTCGTCCTCAACTTCATCACGCCGCACCAGAAGTGGGGCATCCACTCGACCTATACAGACAACCTCCTGATGCTGACCCTTTCGCGCGGGGGCCCGATCGTCTGGCTCTCGGAGAACGACGCGGCAAAAGCCGGCATCGTCGATAACGACTGGGTCGAGGCCTACAACGCCAACGGCGCGCTCGTCGCCCGCGCGGTCGTCTCGCAGCGCATGAAGGACGGCACGCTCTTCATGTACCACGCGCAGGAGAAGATCGTGAAC
>DAORNH010000309.1:4447-5485 GCA_035440865.1 Hyphomicrobiaceae bacterium
CGGTGCTCAAGCCGACGCACATGATCGGCGGCTACGTCCAGCAGGCCTACGGCTTCAACTACTACGGCACCATCGGCACCAACCGCGACGAGTTCGTGGTGGTGCGGAAGGTGCGCAAAGTCGATTGGCTGGAGCGGCCGTACAGCCGTGGGCAGGAGGCGGCCGAATGAGCACGCGCTCAGAGGTGTCGCGGCATCAATCCGCAGCCGCGACCGCATCCATGAAGGCCGCAGGCGTGAGTATGCGGATGCCGCGGAACGGGTCGAGGACCAGCAGGTCCTCGTCGCCCGTGACGATGCAGTCGGCGCCCGCCGCCAGTGCCGTTGCGAGGACGACGTCATCGTCCGGATCGCGGCAGGTCGGGGGGAGGGGAGCGGGCTCGACCAACAAAGCCACCGCCAGAAAGTCTCGCAGCAGCTCTGTAGCGTGCGGCTCCGAGATCACGCGTACGATCCGTGGGCGGCGCAGGCGCCTCGTCACCTCATCGAGCAATGGCTTCGAGGTCACGGGCCGACCCCGCTCGACGATCCAGCGAACCGCGGCGAAGGGCTTTCCTAGCGGTGAAATGGCAGCGCTGATCAGGTTGTTCGTGTCAAAGACGATCCGATCAATCGCCATGCTCGAGCTCGCGCAACAGTTCAGCGATTTCTTCCGGACTTGCTCGCGTTTCGACATCGCGATGGATGCGATCCATCGTTGCCAGCAGTCTCGCAGCGGCGTCCTTCCGTCGCGCCCGCTCGCCCGCTTCGACCAGCCGCTTGAACTCTGCCGGCTCGACGACGACGAACGCCTCCTTGTCGCCGTTCATGACGGTGACGGGCGCATGCCGCGCGGCTTCCGCCAGCGCTTCGACGTCGATCGGAACCTTGGTTGCCTGCAGCTTCACCATCGGAAATCTCCTCGCTGCCAAACTAGCACAACGGTCGTGCGAACGGAAATTTCCGCATCGACATCCGCCGACAGAGCCCCCAGGAGCGCCCCATGAAAGTTCGCGCACAGATCGCGATGGTCCTGAACCTCGACAAATGCATCGGGTGT
>DAORNH010000310.1:0-5477 GCA_035440865.1 Hyphomicrobiaceae bacterium
GAAGAGCTTCATGCCGAAGGGCGGGTTGCGCAGCTTGAGGATGCGCTCGAGGTCGGCGGCGCGGCGGGCAAGATCGGTCGCCATGGGGCTGGTTCCTGGCATGGGCTGCGGACGGCAGGCGGGCGAGGGTCGAGCGAGTGCTGCTACTTCTTCCGCTCGACCGGCTCCTTGGTGCAATCGAAGGCTGCGGCTCCATCGGCGATCTCGCGAGCGACGGCCACGGCGTTGGGCAGCGCGGCGTCCACATGCGCGACGTGACAGGTCTCCGTCGGCGTCACCTTCATGACGACGAGCGTCTGCCACTTCTTGCCATCGACGCTCAGGTAGTAGCGCAGGATCGTCGCGTAAGGCGTCGCCTTCGGACCGGGATTGGCGACGCGCCATTCGAGCGTCGCGCGGTTGGTCTTGTCGTCCTTGAAGATCGAGTTGAAGCCGGCGAGCGTCTGCGTCGCCGCGCGGCGCTTCTCGGGACTGGCGCCAGCGCTCACGAAGAAGCGAAGATCGCCTTCGGCCACATAGAGCGGATAGCCCGTGAGCCCCTTGCACGACCAGGAGTTGCCGTCCTGATGCTTCTTCACGATGCGGCAGTCGCGTTTGAGGTCGATGGTCGAGTAGACGCTCTTCTGCGGATTTGCCGCGGCGAATGCCGGTACCAGGGCCGCCGCAAGTGCTGCCGCAGCAAGGCTCGAGGCAAGGGGAAGTCGGCGCATGTCGTCTCCGCTGGCTCTCCACGTTCGCCAAACGGTAAACCTGCATCCGGGTTTGGGCAATGCGGGAGACGGCGCCGCGGCAGCGACGCACACTCCGCCTCGTCATGCCGGCGTCGTGCATTGCCTCCCGGAGCAGCCGGATAGGGCTGCTGGAGCCGGCTCCGCGCGACACTGTCATGTGTGGACGCCTGAACGGCACTCCTGCCGCAAAGGCGCTCTGGGACCCAGCGAAGAAAGCAGCGCAACTGCCGCATTCCTTCCGCCCGCACTACCGAGCGCTGGATCCCGGCACGGCGCGGTCGCGTGCGCTCGCGCTTGGCTGCGATGATGACAGGGGGTGGCCACTCCGAGGTGACCCTGATGCCGGCCATCCCCGGCATGACGGTGTGGGTGGGGGGTTGCCTCTGGCTCGCGGTTCCGTCACCAGGCCCCACAGTGGACTTCCACCTCCAGCAGCAATGCCTGGTACACAAAAGAGCCGCCCGATGGGCGGCCCTTTCAGGTCGAGCATGGTCCTTCGCCGTTCGGCGAAGCCTCAGAAGTTGATGCGCGTACCGATGATGACGGCCGAGAAGTCGGCAGCGCCGCCATTGTTGAGGTGGGCATTGCCGGCGGCGAAGCCCGAGGCGTCGAGCGAGTAGTTCTTGTAGGTGAGGAACAGCTCCATGGCCGCCGCATCGATGTGCTGCGTCACGCCGAGACCCCAGTAGGTGACCTTGCTGTTCGACGTGCAGTCGTGAAGGAGCGTGCCTGTCGTCGGGTTGCATCCACCCGTATTGGACATGAACTGCGACTGCGCAAGGCCACCCTTGTGCTCGCCATACTCACCGAAGAGCACCGTGCGGCCTATGCCGAAGTGATTGCTCGAGATACCGGCGATGAGGTGCCAGTAGGTGAGATCCGGTGTCGGGTTCGTTGCGAACTCGAACCCGGGCCCACCGCCAGTGAGCGGCCTCGGGCTGCCGCCAGAAAGCTCGCGCTTGCCAGCGGAGATCGTCGCGAAGAGGCCCGTCGAGAGGTGCAGCACGGAGAGAGCACCCTTGATCTCCTCGGAGACTGTGTCGCAATGGGCCGTGCACAGCACCGTCGCCAGGCCCGGTCCGCCCGTGCCGAAGTTGAACTCGCTGTCGTGCTGGTAGCCGATGCCGCCAGCGATGCGAAAGCCATGATGCTCGCCCGCATAGCGCAGGGCGATATCCCAGTAGTTGTCCTCGGCGACCGCCATCTGCAGCGTGAAGCCCGCGAGCGTGGGCGCCTCGTAGAGGATGTGATTGCGGCGCGAGGTATCCCACGACTCGTGCCCTCGGATCGCCGCGGCCCACATGCCCGCCGTGCCGCCGCCAGCGGCCGGCAGCGGAACAGTTGCGGCGTTACCGAGTACTCCATTGTTGCCGCGCAGCAGGAAGCCGCCGTTGTAAAGCGCGATATCCGGAGTGCAGGCGCCGCTGCAGCCCGACAGATCGATCAGCACGAGGTTGTCCGTCGCGGTCGAGCCGTGGCCGACCTTGATCATGCCGAGCTGGCTGTGGCGCAGCCACACGGTCGAGTCGCGCAGCGCAAAGGAGCTGCCGAGATCGTCACCGCCGTTCAGCTGGTTCATGGCGTTGAGGCCGTTATTGGCCACGCCGAACTCGTAGAGGAAGCCGGCAGTCACGCTCGGCGTGATCTTCGCTGTTCCGACGAAGCGGAAGCGCGAGCCGTAGTTGCCGCCGTCACCGATGTACATGTCGGATTGGGTACCATCGTCCCAGAACATCACGTTGTGGGCAACGAACCCCGAAACCGTGAGCGACACCTTGCGATTGCCCTTGCGGACGGTTGTCGCCTCGAGTTCGGCAACACGCTCCTCGAGATCAGCGCAGCAGTCGCCGCCGAGGTCAGCAGCTCTCGCTTCCACGCTTCCCACGATCAATCCGGCTGACGCGATAAGCGCCGCAAGGCTCGCTACATTCCATGTCCCGCTGAATTGCATCTGGTCCCCACGCTGTTCCGCCGCCCGTAGATTGGCATTGCGCAAGATCGCGGCCACGTCTTGCTGGGCCCTGCCCACACGCGAAACAAATATTGGCGAAGCACTGGAACGAATCGGCTTCGAGCCCTGTAGTTGTCGCCTACGCCAATTGCGGCATCACGGTCCAACCAAGACGTCGCTCGATTGAGCTTTGCTCCACAGCCTGTACCGGTTTGGTCACGTCCTGCCTCACAAAACAGAAGAGCCGCCCGGAGGCGGCTCTCAACGTTTCCGTCGCGGCTCTCGCCGGTCAGATCAGCATCAGAAGTTGATGCGCGTGCCGACAATGACCGTCGAGAAGGCGTCGAAATTGACCGACTCGATCACCGGGGCCGCCAGCGTGCCGACGTTGCGCGTGAACGAGGCATCGTAGTTCTTGTAGGCGATGAAGATCTCCATCGCGGCCGCATCGATGTGTTGCACGACGCCGAGGCCCCAGTACTTCACGTCGCTCCCGGTCACATCGCTGAAGAAGTGTCGCAAGGCGTCGTTGTGCTCGGCGTACTCGCCGTAGAACACCGTGCGGCCGAGGCCGGTGAAGTTGTTCGAGATACCGGCAGTCAGATGCCAGAAGCTCGACTTCGCGTTGCGATTGTCTGTGGCTCCGATCAAGCTCAGGAAGTTTTCGTCCTCGCGCGAACCGGCGGCGCCGGTCACGAAGAGGCCGGTCGGCACGTGCAGGATCGACGCCGATCCGAGCAGGACCGACTGCACCCGCTCGCACTGAGAGGCGCAAAGAGCACCGCCAACATTCAGCAGCTGATTCGTCTGGTTGAATTCCGAATCCTGCCGATAGCCGATGCCGGCGGCCAGGCGAAAGCCGCCGAACTCGCCTGCATAGCGCAGCGCCACGTCCCAGAAATTGTCCTCGGCGACGGCCGCCTGCAGCGTGAAGCCGGCAAGTGATGGCGTCTCGTAGAGGACGTGATTGCGGCGCGACGTATCGTAGCTTTCCTGACGGCCGAGGATGAGCTGGTCCCAGGTCAAGCTGACGATGGGGAAACCAAGGCTCGTCACCGGATTGCGCAGGATGAACGAGCCATTATAGAGGGCGATGTCCGGGGTCGTAGCGCCGCTGAGGCCGCCGAGATCGATGAGGATGAGGTTGTCCGTCGCGGTCGAGCCGTGGCCGACCTTGATCATGCCGAGTTGATTGTGGCGCAGCCAGACAGTCGAGTCGCGCAACGCGAACGTCGAGCCGAGATCGTCGCCGCCATTGAGCTGGTTCATGGCGTTGAGGCCGTTGTTGGCCACGCCGAACTCGTAGAGGAAGCCGGCCGTGACATTCGGCGAGATCTTCGCGGTGCCGACGAAGCGGAAGCGCGAGCCGTAGTTGCCACCGTCACCGATGTACATGTCGCTCTGGACGCCATCGTCCCAGAACATCACGTTATGGGCAACAAAGCCGGAGATCGTCAGCGACACCTTTCGGTTGCCCTTGCGGACGGTGGTCGCCTCGAGCTCGGCGACGCGCTCCTCGAGGTCGGCGCAGCAGTTGCCACCGAGATCGGCGGCCTGGGCGTTGGAGCCTGGGACAATCATCAGGGCCGCCGCCAGTAGCGCCGTCCCGCTAACACTTGCCTGCAACCATCTCGCTGTCATGGTGAGCTCCTTGGAATTCAAGCTTGAGTACGCTTCGGTCGCCCCTGCCATTTCCGCTACTCAAATATCCGCCAACTGCGACGAACGGAAATCCTGGCCAGGTGCAGGCAACAACTGGTCGGGGAAAGCTAGGGTCCCGCCACGCCACTCGTCGAATCCAATCATCCAGGCATCATCGCTTCTCCCCGAATTCGTTGCCGATCCGCAACAAAATGTTGAAACACTTTGGATGTTTGACGCGGGGTTGCCCTGGTTAGCCTCATGTTAACCTCAACCTCCGGCTGTTCCAACGCGTCGGATCCCGATAAAGTTGCATTCTCGAGCTGGCGAATCGCCGAGCAACTGAACCAAGTCTTCCGGATATGACCCGAGGTGATCCGCGCGATGGCATTTGGTCGTGAGCCAATGTGCCCCGCGCGACCTGGCAACGTTCGATGCTACGAAGGTCAGGCGCCAATTCGTCCGGAGTTTCGCCATGCGCGACGCACTCATCCTGGTGATCGGCACCGGTCCCGCCGGCCTGGCCGCGGCGGTCGCCCTGGCGGAGCGAGGCGCCACTGTGCAGGCCGTTGGTCCGCGCCCTCTCGCCAGTGCCGCACGAGACACGCGCACGGCGGCCCTGTTCGGCCCAAGCGTCACGTTCATGCGCTCCATCGGTGCATTCGATCGCCTGGAGGGGGCGTCGGAACCAATCACCGGCATTCGCCTCATCGACGACACGGGCCGTCTGCTGCGCGCGCCCGACGCCCTGTTCAAGGCGCGCGACGTCGGCCGCCAGGCCTTCGGCTTGAATTGCCCCAACGCCGCGATCGTCGAGGCCCTGGTCTCGCGCGCGGGCACGCTCCCGACACTCAGCCTGATCAACGACAGCGTGTCTGCAATCGAGCCGCGCGCAGAACATGTCGCCGTGATCCTCGCCTCCGGACGGACACTCGAAGCGCGCCTCGTCGTCGGCGCCGATGGCCGCGGCTCACCAAGCCGCATCGCGGCGGGGATCAGCGCGACAACCTGGAGCCATCCGCAGACCGCGATCGTCACATCATTCGCCCACAGCCGCCCCCATGGCGGGATCTCGACGGAGTTCCATCGGGCGAGCGGTCCCTTCACGACCGTGCCGCTCAAAGGCGATCGCTCGAGCCTTGTATGGGTCGAGC
>DAORNH010000311.1:0-4251 GCA_035440865.1 Hyphomicrobiaceae bacterium
GGGTCCATGCCGCCGCGGTCGATGGCGATCTGCTTGAACGTGTCGTTGGTCGCGATCGAGACGTCGGCGGTGCGGAAGGTCCAGCGCTCGAGCTTCAGGAGCAGGCGGTGGAAGAAGCCGCGCTCGCCGAACTTCGCCTCGAAGAGCTCCGGATTGATGTCGTGGTGGTCGAAGATGAAGGGCGTGCCCGCGAGCCGCTTGAAGAGCCAGGCCAGCATGAAGATCGTATCGGGCGGGTTGCAGGCCTGCACGACGTCGAACCCGACCTTGAAGTAGGCGCGCGTCGACAGGATCAGCTCCCAGAAGAGCGCGCTCGAATATTCGATGAGGTAGCCGAGCGCGCCGTCCGCCTCGAACGGCAGGGGATGGCGGAAGACGTGGATGCCGTCGAGCAGCTCATAGCCGGCCGTGTACTTGCCGCCCTTCGGGCAGACGACGGAGACGGTGTAGCCGGCATCGCGCAAGGTCGTCGCCTCCTGCCATACGCGCCGATCGAGCGGTACGGTGAGGTTCTCGACAATGATCAGTACGCCCGGCGGCTTTGCCATGGCTCAACGCTCCCCACACACTGTCCCGGTGGCGTCTGATGCGCCTTTCCGTCAGTCGATAGTGCAGGCAATTCGCGAACGATCGGTGAGAGGACAGGGACAATGATCCATGTCCGTGCGTGCCGACATGAGACAGAGGAGCGGTGTGAGGCTCAAGGCGCGAGGGCGTTCTCGATGTGGATCGGCCAGCGCCACGGCAGCACAAGGACTGCATCGAGCCCGATCTCGTGCTCCCGGTAGCCCGCGTGCCGTGCAAGCCAGTGATCGACCGCGACGCCGAGCCGGCGCGATTGCACCTCCTCGATGGCGGCTTCTGCCTCCGCGCGCGTCCGCCGCCGCTTCACCTCGACGAATGCGAGACGCTGCCCGCGTACGGCCACGAGATCGATCTCGCCCCCATGCGTGCGATAGCGTCGGGCCAGGATGCGGTAGCCTTTGGCCATGAGGACAGCAGCTGCGAGCCATTCCGAGGTATGGCCTCGGCGATAGCGGGCGCGGCGCTCCGCAAGCGAATGGCGGCGGCGGTCCTCGTGCTCGCTAGGCATGGCGGCCTCGCACCCCTCGACACTCTCTGTGATGTGGCGACAACGCCACGGCACAGCATGATTAACAAGAGGTTACGACTTTTCAGCCCGGCACCTGCCTCCCCCATGTTAACCATGGCTATCAGTGTCATGCGTCGAATCGTCAATGCGAACCCAGCCACGGGACTTGCATCATCATGACCATTTTCAGCACTCTCCGGCGGGCTGGCCTCGCTGCCGCGGCCGCACTCGCGATTGGTGCCCCCGGGGGCGCGTCGGCCCAGAATTATGACGGATCCGGAATAGTCCGCTTCGGCCTCTTCGGCCAGGGAACGTGGGTCGGTTCGGCGCTCGTCGAGGAGAATGACACGGTGGCGCCGCCGGTGCTCATCGCGCGCGGCTCGGGCGATATCAGCGGCCTCGGCGTCGGCCTGTCAATCGGCTACGACTGGCGCATGCATGGCAACTGGATCTTCGGCGTCGAGGGCGACTGGACGTACGTCGGCGCCGAATCACGCTGGCGCACCACGACGGTGACGGCCGACTACACCGGCACTCTGCGCGCCCGGCTCGGCGTCTACACGCATCCCCACATGCTCTGGTACGCGACCGGCGGCCTGGCCATGCTTGGCCTCGAGGGTGAGCATACGGCGACGACGCGCGATACGGCCTCCACGCGGTTTGGTTGGACCATCGGCGCTGGCACGGAGATCAACTGGCACCACGTGATCCTGTTCGGCGAATACCTCTACGCCGACTACGAGGAGTGGAGCTTCGGCGTGCCGGCCAACAACATCACGGTCGATACCGACGCCCACATGTTCCGCCTCGGCATCAAGTTCAAGGTCGGCCACGACCACTATCATGACGATGTTCGCCACGGCCGCCCGATGAAGTAAGTACCTGGGTTGAGCAAGCGGCACACTTGATCCGGCGGAGGCATCCGCCGGATTTCATTTTGTGGCGCGTCGACTACAAGCTGTGCGGGATAGCGCAGGAGCTGAGCATGCAGAAGCTCGAAGGGCGCGTGGCGCTTGTAACAGGATCGGCGGGTGGCATCGGGCGAGCGATCGCCGATCGCCTCGCCCGCGAAGGCGCACAGGTGTGGATCGGCGATCTCGATGCGGCTGCCGCCGAGCGGGCAGCTGCTGAGATCGTCGCAGGCGGCGCCAAGGCAACCGCGGCAGCTCTCGACGTGACGAAGAGCCAGGACGTCGGTGCCACGCTCGGCCGCATTGCCGCCGATCACGGCCGCCTCGATATCCTCGTAAACAACGCCGGCCTCAATGTGCGCTCGGATTTCCGCCATCTCGGCGAAGCGGACTGGGCGAGGATCCGCGAGGTCAATCTCGACGGCGTCGTGCGGCTTGCACGCGAGGGGTTCGCGCTCCTGAAAGCGTCGGGTCGTGGTGCCATCATCAATGTGTCCTCGATCATGTCGACGCGGCATCTGCGCCAGCTTGCCGCCTACTCGGCGACCAAGGGCGCCGTAACCGCACTCACGCGGGCGCTGGCGGTCGAGTATGCGCCGTTCGCGATCCGCGTGAACTCGGTCGCCCCCGGCTTCGTCGAGACGGGGCTCACGGAGCGCTTTCTCAGGAACCCGGCTATCAAGAAGGCGCTGCTCGATCGGACGTTGCTCCGCCGTTTCGGGACGGGCGCGGATATGGCGGGTGCGGTCGCCTTCCTCGCGAGCGACGATGCCGCCTATATCACGGGCGCCGAGCTCGTCGTCGACGGCGGGATGTCGATCGGGCTCTGATCGGCCTCCTGAGACGCAGCCGCCGCCGCAGAAACTGCGTTGCGGTCCTGTTTCCGCGCTACTTGACCTGCGGGAACAATTCCGTGAGCATTGTGGCTCGAGGCAGTTCGCCCCCCCGGAAAGGCTCAGATCATGCTCCGCCGATATCGGATGATTGGTCGCCGCACCATCCTATGTCTCACCTGGGCAGCCGCACTTGCAGGCGTCGCTTCGGTGCTCCCGGCCATCGGCCAGGAAGCCAAGCCGCCGGCCAATGCGAGCCCCGGCAGCGACGCCTTCGCGCCCGAGCGTGTCGCCGGCACCTATGCGGCCCACCTCACCGGCGACTTCGTCGTTGCCCTCGAGGGAGGCCGGCTGTTCCTTCGGCTGCCGCTGATGCCGAGCGCGCCGCTGATATCCCGCGGCGGCGGGCGCTACGAGGCGGATCATCCACAGCTCAAGGGCTGGTCGGCGACGTTCCGCCCAGGGAGCTTCTCGCCCGATACGATCGAGATGCACATCGTCCAGCCCGAGGGCCAGGGCGTCTTCCCGCGGCGGACGACGGAACCGCTCGAGCGCGACCTCGGCGAGTACAGCGGACTGATCGGGCACTACACGGCCGGCAAGGACAAAGCCGAAATCTTGAACCTCATGGGCCGCCTCGCACTTTACGAGCACGGCTCACCGGCGTTTCCACTGAAGACTGCCGGGCGTGATGTCTTCATCATGACGAGCGCGCCCGGCACCGGAGAATTCCGTGTCGTGGTTCGTCGCGAGGGCGGCGACGTGCTCGGATTCGTGCTGCGCCAGCCGGACCGGACGTCCGAGTACCTGAAGGCGGGCGCGATCCAGCCAGTGACGAGCGAGCAGCTTCGCCAGAAGATCATCGAGGCATTGGGAGGCGAGGCCGCCCTCAAGGCGAAGCGCACGCTCGTCGAGGAGTACGAGCTCGATCTCAGCGGCGTCACTGGCACGGCGAAGACGCGCTGGAGGGCACCCTTGTCGAACGTGTCCGAGATCAGCTTCGTCGTACCCGCCGACAAGAGCCGCTTCACAGCCCGCTCCGTGTTCGACGGCACGAAAGGTTCCATGATTTCAACGGGGAAGCCCGCCAAGCGCCACGCACAGTCCGACATCGACTGGGAGATGATCGGATCGCCGCACGAGCCGCTGCTCTGGAGCCGTCTCTACAAGTCCGTCGTCGTGCTCGGGCCGAGGCGCTTCGACGAGCGTGATGCGATCGCAGTGGTGAAAACGCTGCAGTCGGGGCGCGCCGTCACCGCCTACTATGATGCAACCACATACTTGCCGATGGGAGTCGAGGGCCTCAAGACCAACGAAGGGGGCCGTGAAGAGCGAGCGATCCAGGTACAGCGGGACTGGCGCATGGTCGGCGGCGTCCGCCGACCGTTCACGGTCCTGGTGCGTGAAGGTGAGG
>DAORNH010000311.1:4350-5418 GCA_035440865.1 Hyphomicrobiaceae bacterium
CGGCCGAAGCCGAAGTGAATGCCCGCCACAAGTCGGCGGGGGGGGCTGGCTCAGGCGTCGAGCCTGACCGCAAGCCCGGCCTTCGCCATGTGCCTCTTCGCCTCGCCGATCGTGTGCGTGCCGAAGTGAAAGATGGAGGCGGCGAGCACGGCGCTCGCCCGGCCTTCACGCACACCGTCGACGAGATGGTCGAGCGTGCCGACGCCGCCAGAGGCGATCACCGGCACCGGGACAGCGTCTGCGATGGCTCGCGTCAGGCCGAGATCGAAGCCCGCCTTGGTGCCGTCGCGATCCATGGAGGTGAGCAGGATCTCGCCCGCGCCGAGCGCGACGACTTCGCGTGCGTAGGCGATGGCGTCGAGCCCGGTCGCGTTGCGCCCGCCATGCGTGAAAATTTCCCAGCGCGGCGGCGCGCCCTCCGGCGTGACGCGCTTCGCATCGATTGCGACGACGATGCATTGCGCGCCGAACTTCTCGGAGGCCTCGGCGACGAAGGCGCGCCGGGTAACCGCCGCCGTGTTGACCGAGACCTTGTCTGCACCGGCCTTCAGCAGCGCGCGGATGTCGCTGACCTCGCGCACGCCGCCGCCGACGGTCAGCGGCATGAAGCAGCGCTCCGCTGTCCGCTGCACGACATCGAGGATGATGCCACGCTTCTCGTGACTGGCCGTAATGTCGAGAAAACAGAGCTCGTCCGCGCCGGCTGCGTCATAGGCGGCCGCGGCCTCGACCGGATCACCCGCATCGATCAGGTCGACGAACTGCACGCCCTTGACGACGCGGCCGTCCTTCACATCGAGGCAGGGGATGATGCGCACCTTGAGCATGTCGCGTCCTCTCGGCTCGCCGACCGCATTTGCCTCGCGGTCCTCAGGCGATGCGGACGTGATAGCGCCCGGCGAGGCCGTAGCCAACGCCGGCATAGAGCGCTTGCGCTGCGGCATTGTCGGCGCCGGTCTGGAGAAAGAGCGTACCTGCACCAAGCGCACCCGCCCAATGCTCGATCGCGGCCAGCACCGCGCGGGCGCCGCCGGAGCGCCGGGCGTCGGGCCGGCTCGCCATGCACAT
>DAORNH010000312.1:0-5377 GCA_035440865.1 Hyphomicrobiaceae bacterium
TCGGCGGCGAGTGAGGCCGAACTGCGCAACCTGCTGGCGCGCGCCAACCAGATCCTGCTCGACGGCATCCCGGCGACGAGCGAGCGGCGCGCCGAGTGGGCGGTCCGCACGACGACGAGCATTCCGGTTATCGCGGCGACGCTCAATCGCGCCGAAATCAGCGCGCTTGCGAGCTCAGGCCGGGTGAAGCGCATCTGGCCCGACCGCGTCTTCGGCGTCGAGCTCAAGGAGAGCCTCGGCATCGTCGCCGGCGCGTCTCCCGGCGGCGACCTCGCGGCGATCGAGGGCGCGGACGGGCGCGGGACGACGATTGCTGTGATCGATTCCGGCATCGATACGACCCATCCGTTCCTCGCCGGCCGCATCGTGCGCGAGGCCTGCTTCTCGACACCGAGTGGTCCGGGCGCCTCCTCGTTCTGCGGCACGGCGACGACGCTCAAGGGAGCCGGCGCCGGCAAGGCGTGCACCGGCATCGCCAGCTGCTCGCACGGCACGCATGTCGCCGGCATCGTCGCAGGCGATGGCTCGAGCCTCGGTGGCAGCGCGCCCGCGCGCGGCATGGCGCCCAAGGCCAAGATCATGGCGATCCAAGTCTTTCACCGCGTCGACAGCGCCGAGGACTGCGCGCCGCTCGCCGCGCCCTGCACACTCGCGAGCACCTCGGATCTCCTGGCGGCCTTCGACTACATCCTCGGTGAAGTCGCGGGTCTCGCCGAGCCGCTCGCTGCGATCAACATGAGCGTGGGCGGCGGCGAGGGCACGGGACCCTGCAACGACACGCCGCTCGCCAGGGTAGTGCAGAGCCTCCGCGCGCGGGGCGTCGCGACGGTCTTCTCCGCCGGCAACAGCGGCTTCCGCAATTCGACCAACGACGGCACCTCGTGCGTCGAGGCGGCTTTCTCGATCGGGGCGACGACCAAGGACGACCTCGTCTCGCCGTTCTCGAACATGTCGCCGATCGTCGATCTGCTGGCGCCGGGCTCGGGCATCATGTCGTCGGTGATCGGCGGCTCGTTCCAGGCCTACGACGGCACCTCGTTTGCGGCCCCCCACGTCGCCGGCGCGATCGCCGCGATCCGATCGCGTCATCCCAGGGCCTCGCTCGACGCGATCGAGGCCGCGCTCAAGGTGACAGGGCCACGCGTCAGCGACCAGCGGCCCGAAGGCCAGCACGCCAAGCCGCGCATCCGCGTCGATCTCGCCCTTCGTCTCCTGGCGGGTGATGCCAATGTGGCAGCGAGCAGGACGCGTGCGGCGCCCTCCGGCACGACGACCACCACCCCGAAGGGCAATCCGGCGCCCGCGCCGGGGTCCGCCACACCAGCGACACCCGGTTGCGATGATGTCAGCCGACGCGCATCCGGCGCACTGACCGGCGGCACCGGCGACGCGGCACGATGCAATTGACCTGAATTCCGATTGAAGGAGCATGCCACATGAAGTTCCGCGAAATCCAGACGGCAAAAGGCTGGACGACCGGCCGCGCCATCGGCGCAGCAGCGTCGGCGGCCATTCTCGCCGCACTCGCCGGATCCGCGGTCGAAGCCCAGACGAGCGACCTCGGCCGCAAGTCAGGGACGGCGACCGCCCGCCTCATCGAGTCGCAGCTCGCCGCGCGCGGCTCCGCTCGCGTCATCATCATGCACGATGCGCCGGCCGGTCGGGCCGATAGCGCCGATGCTTCGCGAGCCCTGCTGGCGCGCGCCACCGACACACTTCTCTCCGGAGTTCCGGCGAGCGATGCACGGCGCGCCGAATGGTCGGTCAATGCGGCGAGCCTGATGCCGGTGTTCGCCGTCACCATGAACCGGGCCGAGCTCAATGCGGTTGCGCGGAGCAAGAACGTGGTGCGCATCTGGCCCGACCAGCGCAACCGCTTTGCGCTCGACGGCAGCATGCCCTCGATCGGCCTGCCGAACCCGCTGCCGCCTGCCGTTGCGGGTGCCGACGGCAAGGGCGCCACCATTGCCGTCCTCGACTCGGGCGTCGAGGCCGGCCACCCCTTCTTCAACGGACGCGTGGTCGCCGAGGCCTGCTTCTCGGCGAACGTGAAGGGCGAGAGCGCCTCGCTCTGTCCGAACAAGGCGAACACGCAGACCGGGGCGGGATCGTCCGCCCCCTGCAAGGCGCCGTTCGAGGGCTGCGAGCATGGCACGCACGTCGCCGGCATCGCAGCCGGCAAACGGAGCGGCAACACCGGCCCGGCCGGCGGCGTGGCACCCGGTGCCAACATCCTCGCCGTCAACATCTTCTCGACCAACTGCGACGCGGGCCAGAGCTGCCGCGAGATCAGCTCGTGGGATTCGGATGGCATCGCCGCGCTAAACTGGGTCCTCGAGCAGCACGCGCGCATCCCGGGTGGTGTCGCGGCCGTCAACATGAGCATCGGGGCCGGCGAGTTCGCGGGCGCCTGTGACGACCGGCCATACAAGGTCGCGATCGACGCGCTCAGGGCGGCAGGCATTGCCGTGGTCGTCGCCTCGGGCAACTCGCGCTTCAAGAACGCCGCCGGCTCGCCCGGCTGCGTGTCGAGCGCGGTGACCGTCGGTTCGATTACCAAGGCCGGCCGCATCTCCGAGTTCTCCAACATGTCGCCGATCGTCGACCTGATGGCACCGGGTACAGCCATCATGTCGTCGGTGCTCAACGGCCGCTTCGAGAGCATGGATGGCACCTCGATGGCGACGCCGCACGTGACGGGCGCGTTCGCGGTGCTCAAGGCTCGGTTCCCTCGCGCGAGCGTCGCCGAGCTCGAGGAGGCGCTGCGCGCGACCGGGCCGGCGATCCGCGACGACCGCCCGGGCGGCACGCATTCGCGGCCCGGCATCAAGGTCGATCTCGCCATTGCGCACCTCGCCAAGACGCATACGGGCGTCGCCGCGACGCCGCCGCCAGCAACCAGCACCACCCCGCCGCCGCCGGTCGCCAAGGGACCGACACCGCCAAATCCATGCGATACCACCTCGGCGGCGAGCAGCGCGCTCACCGGCGGCAGTGCCGACAAGGCCGGCTGCAAGTAGTCCGGTCGAGCCATCCCGGAATGCATGAGGGGCCCTCATCGGGGCCCCTTTTTGCTCGGCCCGCTCGCGGTCTATGATGCTCTCGACGAGTTCGTGACGGAGCCGTGAGGAGACGCCGATGAACGCCAAGCCCAACACCGATCTGAAGCGCTCGCCCGATCGGGCGGCAAAAGCGAAGGTCGTCGCCGCAGCGGAGGCCGCCGAGACGAACCTGCCGATCGCCGAGGCGCTCGCCGCCTTCACGATGCAGACGCGTGCCGAGGACATCCCGGCCGAGGTCCGCACGCGCGCGGTCCACCACATGCTGGACGCGGCCGGCATCGCGGTCGCCGCCTCGCGCTACGACTTCTCGCACCGTATGCTGACTGGAATCCGTGGCCTCGCAGGCGAGGGACCGGTGCCCGTCATCGGCATGCCGGCGCGCCTTCCCGCGCGTGACGCCGCCATGATGAACGGCTTCCTCTGCCATGGCCTCGACTTCGACGACACGCATGTCGCGGCTATCGTGCATCCGACGGCGAGCATCCTGCCGACGGTGCTTTCGGCCGGTGCCATGACGGGTGCCTCGGGTCGCGACATGGTGGCGGCCTTCGTCATCGGCGTCGAGACGGCGGTGCGCATCGGCATGGTCGCAAAGAGCGGCTTCCATCAGGTGGGCTTCCATCCGACCGGCATGGTCGGCGTGTTCGGCTGCACGCTCGCGGCCGGCCGGCTTATGGGCCTCAACGACGCGGAGCTGCGCAATGCGCAAGGCATCGCGCTTTCCATGGCCTCGGGCTCGCTCGAGTTCGTCGCCGACGGCGCCTGGAACAAGCGCCTCCATCCGGGCTGGGCGGCGCATGCCGGCATCACGGCGGCAGCCCTCGCGCGTGAGGGCTTCATCGGCGCGACCAAGCCATACGATGGCCGATTCGGCCTCTTCCCATCCTATCTCGGCAAGGAGAGCGACCGGGCCGACTATCCGATCGCGACCCGCGGGCTCGGTGACACGTGGGAGCTGATGGCGACGGCGATCAAGCCGTATCCGGCCTGCCATTTCACGCACGCCTGCATCGATTCCGCACTCGCGCTCCGCCCGCAGGTCGGCGACTGGCGCCGCATCAAGTCGATCGAAACGCTTGTGCCGGAAGGCGTGTTCAAGACCGTGTGCGAGCCGGAGGCGGGCAAGTTGAAGCCTGCAAACAGCTATGACGCGCAGTTCTCGGTGCAGTACCTGACGGCCGTGGCACTCGTGCGTGGCAAATTCGGTCTCGCCGAGATCGAGCCCGAGGCGATCAGCAATTCGGACGTGCTCGCGCTGACGTCGAAGGTGAAGTACGGCGCCTATCAGGACGGCGTGTTCCCGAAACTCTATCACGGCGAGGTCGTGATTACTCTGGATGATGGCCGCACGCTCCGCCATCGCGAGCATGTCAATCGCGGCGCCGCCGAACGTCCGCTCACCAACGGCGAGATCGTCGAGAAGTTCAACGGCAATGCGGCCCGCGGCTTCGATCGTGACACCGCGCGGCGCATGGAGGCCGCCATGCTCGGCCTCGAGAAGGCTTCGAACGTCGATGGCGTGTTCGCGGCCTTCTCACCGCGGCTCCGATGATCGACCACGTCTCGCTCTCCGTGAGCGACATGGCGCGGAGCACACGCTTCTACCGGGCGGCGCTCGAGCCGCTCGGCTATCGCTGTCTCACCGAGAGCTCCGAGCGAGCGGCGTTCGGCAAGCGCTATCCGGAACTCTGGCTCAATGCCCGGCCCGGGATGCGCCCGATCGAGGCGGCAACCGGCGCCCACATTTGCCTCCGGGCGCGGACGAAGTCCGAGATCGAGGCGTTCCACGCGGGAGCCCTCGCGGCCGGCGGCACCTGCGACGGCCCGCCCGGCATGCGAAAGGCATTGATGGTCGATTACTTCGCGGCCTTCGTGCGCGACCCCGATGGCAACCGCATCGAAGCGATGACGGTGCCGGCGGCGGGCGCGTAACGCTGACCGGGTCAGCTGAGAACGACCTCACGTGCGGGTGCGTCCGTTGCCGCTCCCGCATTGTCGTGGAGATGGCATTCCACGGCGGCCTGTCCGACGAGGGACCGGCGCGGCGCACGCACCGAGCAGTCCGGCATCTTGTAGCCGCAGCGGGGGTGGAAGCTGCAGCCCGGCGGCACGTCGAGCGGATTCGGATATGCGGCGCCGAGGTTCGTATCGGGGATGCCGCGACCGGGCTCCGGCGTCAGCACCGACTTCAAGAGCGCTTCCGTGTATGGATGCTTCGGGTGCGCGAAGAGTGCGTCCGTCGGCGCCTCCTCGACGATGCGGCCGAGGTACATGACGGCGACGCGGCTCGCCATGTGCTCGACGACGGCGAGGTT
>DAORNH010000313.1:0-1581 GCA_035440865.1 Hyphomicrobiaceae bacterium
TTAGGCCTGCCGCCAGCGTTCGTTCTGAGCCAGGATCAAACTCTCAAGTTGAAAGTCGAATTCTGGCACGGCTTGGAGGAGTCTCTCCAAGGTTCACTGTGTAACGGGCACCTTCACACCGATGCGCTCACTCGAGCATTGCTGCCCGAGGTGCGCATCATGGTGATGGCTGAAACGCAGTGAACGCCAGAGTCTCGTTGATTGCACGAGCCGTTGCCGACCCGGCAATCCGCCAGGACTCCGCCGCCTGCGTTTCCCTTTCTTCGATCTACTTGTCAAAGAGCAACATCAAAAGACGCCTTCTGCGGCAAGCCCAACCAGGCCTACCGTTCGGGAACAAGCTTTCTCTTCGGGCTGCCCCGTTGAGTGAGCTATTGTTCGAGAGGGTCGTCTATCGACGGTGAGGCGTCCGCCGCGTGTCCGCAGCGCGCTCAACACGGCGGAATTAATCCTAGACGCTGCCCGATGTCAACCCCCATCGAACACGATTTTGAAGGATCCCTCGGTGAAATCGTATAACTGTCAGAAATAACACATGATTTTATGTTGTCCACAAGCCCGGCACCAGGGCCGCCACTGCCGATTCGCGACAGTCTCGTGTCGTCCACAATATAGGCCTCCGTCGCCGGGACGCCCCTTTTTTGCCGGACGGATCACGCACATACTCGTCGGCGGAAAAAAAAAGTGCGATCCTGTCGTTGAGCAAGTGCGGGATGGGGGCCTGCCGCCGAGTCCGCGGCCCAAGCGCCTGATTCGGAAGGGAAAGCGGGCCATCCGATATCGGGGGCGCGTGGCGCCGCAGCGGACAGGGCGCGACCGGAGTAGGGAGGAGAATGATAGAAGCTCGTCGCCATGCTCCATTCGGCCGTGCACGGCAGCACTCTGCGGCGGCCAACGGCACCGTGCGGCCCGCGCTCGGTCGCATGGGCACACGCCGGCAGCGGCAACTACCTGACCTATACGCCGTCGAGCCGCGCGCTCATGGGAAATTTCGCTGGCTGATCAGCACCTTCTTGGCAGCGATCGTCGGTGGGATCGCGATTGCCGCGGCGACGCTCAGCTCTCTCGACAGTCGCGACGCCGAGGGTGGGCTCATCCCGGCTTTCACCCGCATCGCCGACGACACGACTTTTTCGACGGCTGTCGCCCGTCCCTCTGACGGCCTCAATTGGGCCTTGCCCAAATCGGATCGCCTAAACGTCATTACGGGCGCGGCCTCGACCCGGTTCATCATTCACGAGCCGGTCCGGCAGGTTCGCAAGGGCAACGAATATCTGCACAATCGTCCTTACGCCAGAGTGCTCGCACGACTTGCGGTCGCGCAGCCCATGCCTGCCACGGAGATCCCGGCGTTCGATCCGTTGAAGCTCTACGCCGGTGACAGTGCCGCCACCGACCCGGCGACAGCCGCGGCGAGCGACCCAAAATCGGTGGCCGTCGAGGTGGTCGAGCTGCTTGGAGGCATTCTCCCGCTCGAGGATGGGCAGGAACTCAACAATGGCGAGGTCGGCGAGATCATCGCCCGCATCGAGGCGAACGAGCGAGCGTCGAGCCCCCTTCGGCCCTCACTCGTACCCGAGT
>DAORNH010000313.1:1600-2065 GCA_035440865.1 Hyphomicrobiaceae bacterium
CCGGCGCCCGACCGCCTGGCACGTCGCCGACGGCGCCCGCGCCGGCAGGCATCGACAAGGCCGAGCCGGCAACCACTGTGATCGCCAAGGCATCGGGCGATTCCGACGACGGGGCCGAAGACGACGATGGCAACACGCTCCGCTCTTTCAAGGCATTGCGCGGCGAGACGCTCAGCCGGGTACTGGTGAGAGCGGGCATCGAGAGTTCCCTGACGCGCACGATCGTCGAGGCTGCAAGAGCCATCTTGAAGGATGACGACCTGCTTGGCGGCGACGAGGTGCAGATCGCGGCGACGCCCCTCTCGACCGCGCCGAGCCGGCTGTCTCCGGCCCGCTTGCTTGTCTACTCCAGCGCCGGCGATCACCGCTTGTCGGTCGTGCGGGGCGTGAACGGCGACTACGTTGCCTCAGCAGACCCACTCGGCCGGGTCGACACGGGTGAGCCGAGGCCAAAGTCACGGATCG
>DAORNH010000313.1:2091-3873 GCA_035440865.1 Hyphomicrobiaceae bacterium
CTTCCACGCCTTGCTTGCCCAGTCGGTACCAATCGATACGATCGATCGCATCATCCGCGTCCATGCCTATGACGTCGATTTCCGGCGCCGCCCCCGCGGCAGCGATGCCATCGAGTTGTTCTTCGGTGTTCGCGACGAGCGCGGCCCGCGGCACGCCCTCGGCGACCTGCTCGCCACCCAGGTGACCGTCGATGGTGTCGTGCATCGCTACTGGCGCTTCCAGCTGCCGGATGGAACCATCGACTACTTCGATGAGAACGGCCAGAACTCGCGGAAATTCCTCATCAAAGTGCCGATAAAGATGATCGATCCACGTCTCACGTCCGGTTACGGCTTCCGCACACATCCGACACTGAATGTCCGCCGTATGCATACCGGTGTCGACTGGGCAGCGCCATCCGGGACCCCGATCATTGCCGCCGGCAGCGGCGTGATCGAGGAACTCGGCTGGAAGGGCCATTTCAGCTATGGCCACTATATCCGCATCCGCCACGCCAACGGCTATCAGACGGCATACGGTCACCTCTCTCGCTATGCCCCCGGCCTGCGCGAAGGCTCACGCGTGACGCAAGGCCAGCTCATCGGCTTCGTCGGCTCGACCGGCCAGTCGACGGCGCCACATCTCCACTATGAGGTGATCGTCGGCGACAACTTCGTCGACCCGATGAGCCTGAAATCGCCGCAAGCCCGAATCCTGGCTGGCGCCGATGCCATTGCCTTTCGCAAGGAGCGGCGGCGGATCGAGGAACTGTCGCGGCGTCCGCCCGTCAGGATCGAGCATCTCGACGCGCGGTGAGACCTATTCCGGGGCGCCGACCGGGTCCGCCGGACGCTACAGCGAAAAGCCGCCATCGACGAAGAAGGAGGAGCCGGTCGTGAAGGCGCTCTCGTCGGACCCAAGATAGACCGCGATGTGCGCGACTTCCTCGGCCGTACCGAGCCGGCCCATGGGCTGGCGCTCCACGAACATTCGGCGTGCCGTCTCAGTGCCTCCGACTTTGTCGCCGAGCGACTTGATGCGGTCGCCGAGCGACGGGGTCTCGATAGTGCCCGGGCAGATGCAGTTGCAGCGGATGCCCTTGCCGACGAAATCGAAGGCGACGGCCTTGGTCAGGCCAACGACGGCGGCCTTGGTGGCGGTGTAGACGTAGCGGTTGGCGACGGCTTTCGACGGGCCAGCGCCAGAGGCGATGTTGACGATCGAGCCCTTGTGACGCTCGAGCATGCCAGGCAGAAACGCCTGGATCGCGCGATGCATCGATTTCACGTTGAGATCGAAGGAGAAATCCCAGTCCGCATCCGAGCACTCGAGCGCCGAGCCGTGATGGACGAATCCGGCAGCGTTGAGGAGAACGTCGACCGAGCCGACCTTTGCCGCGAGCGCACGGACCGCGCCCGTATCCCTCATGTCGAGTCGATGGGTCTCGACGCCGCCCGAGCTGATGCTCACAAGTCCCTTCTCGTCTACGTCAGTGGCGATGACACGCGCGCCCTCGCGGGCAAAGGCGAGCGCAGACGCTCGCCCGATTCCTGCCGCCGCTGCCGTCACGAATGCCGTCTTGCCGCTCATGCGTCCGGCCATGGCATGCTCCTCGACCTACTTGATGTGATGAGTATCGAGTTTATGACAGGACGGCTGGAAGTCAAAAGGCGCTCGCCGGGATGCGGCAAGCGCCCTTCGATGGCGATTTTTGGGAGTCCTATCGGACCTGCCAGCGCGGTGGAAGAGGCTGCGGGTTCAGCATCACCGGACCGCCTGGCCGGAATGTCCAGCGCGGTGGC
>DAORNH010000313.1:4006-4264 GCA_035440865.1 Hyphomicrobiaceae bacterium
GCGGGGGCAACTGTGACGGCAAGAGCCAGAACCAGCCCGGCGGCGACACCGATTGATCTGATAGACATGACGGTCTCCTTGAATGAGACGAAAAGTGTTCGACCGCATGCAGAATGCAGCGCTCGGAAGCCAGCGGCCTGGCCGTGCCAGAGCTTCGAGGAGGGCGAAGGCAGCCTGGCTTCGTCGACGGGATGGGCTGCCGAGATGCCGAAATCGTTGTTCACAAAAACCAAAAAAGCAATTCCTTGCCGATACTTA
>DAORNH010000313.1:4415-5345 GCA_035440865.1 Hyphomicrobiaceae bacterium
GCCCGCCCCGAAATTTTCGACCGCGGCGACCCGGCCCAACTCTGCGCCGTCGGGCAGCGTTGCCATGAGCCCGATGAGATCGACATGATAGTAGGCGCCGGGCTCAGGCGGCGGCAGCGCCGAGCGCGCGATCCAGAGCGCAGTGCCTCGCAGCTGCTCTGCAGCCGTCCTGTCGGTTACGCCCTCGATGCGGGCAATGACGCTGTTCTCCCGCGTCCCCACGATCGTGAGCACGAGCCTCTTGTTGCCGTCGTCGTCGCTTAGGGGCCCATAGCTCGCGATGTCGCGCGGATCGCGGGTGTAGCTCTCGACGGCGACCTCGCCCCGGAGACCATGTGCGCGACCGATGCGTCCGAGCAGGACGCGGCTCGCAGACGACATGTGGTTCCCTCGTTCGCAAAATGGCGCCTCGCATGTGGAGCGGGCTCCTGTTCGGCAGTCCTCGCTGACCGCCAAACCTGCGGCAAGCGGCACGTCGCCGCTGACCCGGATGTGGTGTCAGCCGGCCCCAGGGCTCATGTTGCAGCCGGCAGGGTAACTACCTAGGGCACGCCGGCCGCAGCCAAAGTTAAAGTGGGTTCGGCCGTAAGGCTCCTGTCGCTAGGCCCCGTCTCTTTCACCCACGTCGGAGATCGGGCACGAGCGGCAACGGCAGGCAGCAGGGAGCCTTGCGGCCATGGGGGAGATTATCCCCCGACAAAGCTAACCGCCCTCCGGAAGGAACTATTTCTTCCCGGCGGGTGGTTTGGCGCGTCTGAGGGCAGGCCTTCGTGGTTGCTTGCAGCCGATGCTGCCGGGTACTTCAACATGCGCGACGCGCTTCGGGCCGAGTATATCTTCTGTGTGCTCGCCTGCGGCTGGAACAGAGCGGGCGACCGTGAGGCGCTGACGATCGAGCGACACCGGGATCTGCACGGTGCGGACGGGTCG
>DAORNH010000314.1:0-2902 GCA_035440865.1 Hyphomicrobiaceae bacterium
AGCCGACGACCGCGCTCGACGTCTCGGTGCAGGCGCAGATCCTCAACCTGATGCGCGACCTGCAGGACCGCTTCGGGCTCACCTACCTCTTCATCTCGCACAACCTCGCCGTCGTCCGGCATATGGCGACACGGATCGGCGTCATGTATCTCGGCCGGCTGGTTGAAGTGGCCCCGGCGAAGGAGCTCTTTCAAGCACCGCGTCATCCCTATACGCGGCTCCTCCTTGATGCTGTGCCGGACCTCGCCATGTCGGGGCGGCCGAGGAAGGCGATCGAGGGCGAGATCCCGAACCCGATCAGCCCGCCGCCCGGCTGTGCTTTTCATCCGCGCTGCCCTGACGCCTTCGAGCGCTGTCGCGTGGAGGTGCCGCGGCCGCTGACGGTCCGGACGCGGATGACGGCGTGTCATGCTATCGAGGAGGGACGAGTTGCTGGGGGAGGGGCGTGATGAAGCTACTGGCCGTGCTCGCGACGCTGGTCGTCGGAGGGCTGATTGCGCTATCGGCCTACTTTTTTCTCGGCAGTCGTGGCCACGGGCTCGCCTGGGCGGTCGGCTGGCTCACCCTGACGGTGATCGTGATTGCCTCCGGTGCCGCGCGCCTAAGCTGGCCGGCGTCCGCGTTCTGGGTCGCAGCGCTTGCCTGGGGCGTCTGGTGGGCGACGCTTACGCCGTCCAACAACCGGGCCTGGGCGAGCGATGTCGCCAACCTGCCGTCGGGGGCGCTGAGCGGCGAGATCGTGACACTGACGAATGTCCGCAATTTCAGCTGGAAATCGCCGACCGAGGCCGTCGAGACCTGGGAGACGCGCTCCTACGATCTCGCCAAGCTCACTGAGCTCGATCTCTTCGCCTCGTACTGGTCCGGCGAGACCATGGCGCACCTGATTCTCTCGTTCGGCTTCACGGACGGCCAGCGCCTCGCCATCTCGATCGAGACGCGGCGCGAGAAGTCCGAGACGTGGTCGGCGTTCGCCGGCTTCTTCAAGTCCTATGAGCTCATCTACATCGCCGCCGACGAGCGGGACGTCGTCAAGCTGCGCTCCAACGTGCGCGGCGAGGAGGTGCGGCTCTACCGGCTGAAGTCGACGCCCGAGATGAGGAAGCGGCTTTTCGTTCAATATATCAATGAGATGAACTCGCTCGTCGACCGGCCGCGCTTCTATCACACGATCTGGACCAACTGCACGACGCAGATCGCCGGCATCGCACGGTCCATCGGCCGAAATGTACCGCTCGACTGGCGCATCATCGCCTCGGGCTACGTCCCGAACCTCCTCTATGATCTCGAGTTGCTCGACAAGCGGTTACCCTTCCCGGACTTGCGGCGCGCGGCCAACATCGTGCCACGGGCGAAGGCCGCGGATGCCGATCCACAGTTCTCGGAGCTGATCCGGGCCGGTGTGCCGTCGCCGGCGCGCTGATCGACCACTTCCGGCACGTGATGGACGCTCGCCACCAGCACGAAGCTGACGATCATCAGGAGATACCAGGAGCCGAGCTTGCCGAGCGTCACCGGCCGGAAGCCCGACATCTGGTGAGGGTAGAGCCAGACCGCCGACCAGCTGCCGATGTTCTCGGCCACCCAGATCAGCAGCGCGACGAGCACGAAGCCGGAAAGGAGGGGCAGGCGCCGCTCGCGGCGGTCGATCGTCATGGCAATCGCGGTGCCGCGGAACATGACGGCCGCGGCCGCGAAGAGCAGTAAGCGCGCGTCCCAGACAAAATGGTGCGTGAAGAAGTTCGCGTAGATAAGGATCGCGAGCGCGATCGGAGCGCGTCTCGCCGGATAACCCTCCAGCCGGACAGCAAACAGCCGCCAGCAGCGCGCCAGATATGAGCCGACGGCGGAATAGAGAAAGCCTGAGAACAGCGGAACGCCCGCAAGCCGGAGCCAGCAGGCCTCCGGGTAGACCCAGGACCCGCGCGCGGTCTTGAAGAGCTCCATCACTGTCGCGAGCACGTGAAAGGCCAGGATGACCTTGGCCTCCTCGATCCGCTCGTAGCCAAGCCGGATGAGGACGATCTGGATCGCCACGGCATAGACCAGCAGGAGGTCGTAGCGCGCGATGGGCAACGCGGTCGGATCCAGGCGGCGCGTTGCAACGATCGCCGCGAGCAGAAGGACGGCGAAGGCCGCGGCGGCGATCTGCTTGCGCAGGAAGGCGAGTGCCTCCTGAGCGATGTCCACATGCGGCCTGGACGAAGCGGCGGTCGGGGGCGGCGTCGACGAAACGAGCGGGTTGGTCATCGCCCGAAACTGCTGGCAGGAAGCGCCGCGCGCCCCTGGACAGTCTAGCCTTGACCCGGCACGGCCCGGACAACGCCGCCGCGGTGGTGCGTCCTAGTGCGGCCGGAGGCCCGGATGCAGCACAGCCCGGGCTCCGACGATCGCCCTACTTGATCAGGCGGCCAATCTGTCCCACAAGGCGTCGATCAGCCGAAGGGACACTCGCGCATGGCCATCCTCGTCGACAAGAGCACCCGCGTCATCTGCCAGGGCATCACCGGCAGCCAGGGGACGTTCCATACGCAGCAGGCGCTGGCCTACGGAACGCAGATCGTCGGCGGCGTCACGCCCGGAAAGGGCGGCACCAAGCACCCCGACGCGAAGCTCGCGGGTGTGCCGATCTTCGACAGCGTCGCGGACGCGAAGAAGAAGACAGGTGCCACGGCAACCTCGATCTACGTCCCTCCGCCCTACGCCGCGGATGCCATCCTCGAGGCGATCGACGCCGAGATCCCGCTCATCGTGTGCATAACCGAAGGCATTCCGGTGATGGACATGATCAAGGTGAAGCGGGCGCTGACCGGCTCCTGGTCGCGTCTCATCGGACCGAACTGCCCGGGCGTGCTGACGCCGAACCAGTGCAAGATCGGCATCATGACGGGCAACATCTTCA
>DAORNH010000314.1:2983-4724 GCA_035440865.1 Hyphomicrobiaceae bacterium
CCAGTCGGCGGCCGTCGTCATCGGCGGCGATCCTGTGAAGGGGCTCGACTTCATCGACGTCCTCGAGATGTTCCTCGCCGATCCCGACACGCACTCGATCATCATGATCGGCGAGATTGGCGGATCGGCGGAAGAGGACGCAGCCGAATTCGTCAAGCGCGAGCGCGCACGCGGCCGCTCGAAGCCGATGGCGGGCTTCATCGCGGGCGCAACGGCACCTCCGGGAAGGCGCATGGGACACGCCGGCGCCATCATCTCTGGTGGCAAGGGCAAGGCCGAGGACAAGTTCGAGGCGATGCGCTCGGCCGGAATCGCCATCGCCGACAGTCCGGCGGCGCTCGGCACGACGCTCGTCAAGGCGATCAAGGGCTGATCTCGCCGCGGTGCCACTGCGCACGACCGATGCAGGTCGCACCGCTGCGATGGAGGCGCCGATGATCATCCATCTGAACGGCTGGCCGGGAGCCGGCAAGCGCACGATCGGCGAGGCCCTGGCGCGACGGCTCGGCGCTCGCTTCGTCCACAATCACCTGCTGCACGATGTCGCCCGCGTTTCGGTCGGGCAGGGCGGCCGCGACAATGACGCCTATTGGTCGACCTACGAGCGGGTCCGCTCCGCCGCCTACGATGCGCTGGCACTCCGTCCGCGGTGCGAGACCTTCGTCATGACCAATGCGCTCGTCAAGGACGACCCGCGAGAGACCGAGGCCTGGGGGCATGTCGTGGCGCTGGCCATGCGTCGCGATGTGCCGCTCGTTCCGGTCGTGCTGGACATCGCGCTCGAGGAGAATTGCCGCCGCGTCGCGAGCCCCGATCGCGTAGGCCGCAAGCTCTCTGATCCCACGCTCATTCGCGAGTTTCGTCGCACCCTCGCAATCCAGCACCCCGACGTTGCCGAGCTGATCGTCCTCGACGTGACGGGGCTCTCTCCGGAGATGGCGGCACTGACCATCGAAGAAGGAATTGCTGCCGTGCGCCCCGCATTGAAAACGGCGACGCTCGATCACCTCCGGATCAGGTAACGAGGCAGGACGTCCCCGCCGGAACAGAGCGCCGCTGCGATGACCCTTTTTATCGACATCTTGACCAAGGTGACGCTGCCGATCATCGCGCTGTTCGCGCTCGGCTACCTGCTGCAGCCGCGTCTGAAGCTCGACGTGGCGACGCTCAATCGCGTGCAGGTCTACGTCGTGATGCCGGCCTTCCTCGTGCACTTCCTGTCGTCGGGAAAGCAGCCGCTGTCGATCATCTGGCCGGTCGCCTACTTCGGCATCGTCCAGTTCATGATCCTGATCCCGCTCGGCTGGCTCATGGTGATCCTGTTCCGCCGGCGGCGCACGCTCGGGCCGATGATGGGGCTCGGCACAGCCTACGCCAACGTCGGCTTCTTCGGCATTCCGGTGACGCAACTCGCCTTCGGCTCGGAATACCTCATCTACCAGTCCGTGCTGACGGCGCTGATGGCGATCCTCGTGTGCACGCTCGGCGTCTGGCTGATGGCGCCCTCCGGCACCAGTCGTATCAGCAAGCTCAAGACGGCCTTCGAGACGCCGCTCATTCCCTCCGTCGCCATTGGGCTCGCACTGCGCGGTTTCGAGATCGAGCTGCCTCACGTGCTCACGCAGCCCATGCAGTTCCTCGGCTCGATCTTCACGCCGCTCGCGCTCTATACGCTCGGCGCGCAGATCGCGGCGGCAAAGTCGATCCGGTTCGAGTTCGTGCCGCAGACGCTGATCCTGTT
>DAORNH010000314.1:4754-5332 GCA_035440865.1 Hyphomicrobiaceae bacterium
GCATCGCCATGGGGCTGCCGCGGGACGTGACGAACGTGATCGTGGTCGCCTCGGCGACGCCGGTCGGCGTGCTGATCGCGGTGTTCGCGGCCGAGTACAAGACAGAAAGCGAGTTCATATCGACCGCAGTCGTCGTCTCGACCATGTTGAGCCCGATCTTCGTGACAGGCTGGATACTGGCGGTCCGATTGCTTTGAGGCGGGGCACGGAAGGCTCCTCCGAGTGAGCCGTCGCATCATGCCTCCGTGGTCCGACCTTGTGGCCCGGCGACGCGAATGTCCTCGGCAAGCCCCAGCACCAAAGCACCCCAGCACCAAAGCACCCCAGCACCAAAGTACCCCCAGCACGGTATGCTGAAGCCATGCGCTCGTCCTTGGTTTGCTCTATCTCTTGACTCGCCCCGTCCGGCCCCGCTACCTGCACCGGCGGTTGCGCCGCGAAACGTGCTGGTCTGGCCGAGGTTCTAACCGACCTCGCATCGGACCAGCCTGACGCCGTGGTGAATTGGCGCGGACGCTCGCAAGCGGCCGACAACGCACCTCCGCGGGTGTAGCTCAATGGTAGAGCAACAGCCTTCC
>DAORNH010000315.1:0-5325 GCA_035440865.1 Hyphomicrobiaceae bacterium
GGCGACCGACCAGGGCAAGACCGGCGGGCTCGTCGGCGCGGCGGTGCTCGCCAAGGCGCGTGGCCTCGCCATCGAAGCGGTCGGACTGCCGACCATGCGGCCCTACACTTCGCCCGTTTCCTGGGGCGCATTCGCCGGACGCGAGGTCGGCCGGCACTTTCATGCGGTCCGGCGCACGCCGCTCGACGACTGGAACCGGCGCAACGGCGCGGTCTTCATGGATGCCGGCCTGTGGGCGCGCGCCGCCTACTTCCCGAAGGCGGGCGAGGGCGCGTGGGACGCGATCCTCCGGGAAGCGCGCACCGTCCGCCAGGCCGTCGGCATCTGCGATGTCTCGACGCTCGGCAAGATCGACGTCCAGGGCCGGGATGCGGCGACCTTTCTCGATCGCATCTACACGAACACCTTCTCGACGCTCCCCGTCGGTCGCGCGCGCTATGGCCTGATGCTGCGCGAGGACGGCATCGTCTTCGACGACGGCACGACGTCGCGGCTGGCGCCGGATCACTTCCTCGTCACGACGACGACGGCCAAGGCCGCCGAGGTGCTCGAGCACATGGAGCACTATGCGCAGGTCGTCTGGCCCGAGCTCGACGTGCAGATATGCACGGTCACCGATCAGTGGGGCCAGATGTCGATCGCCGGCCCCCGCTCCCGCGACGTGCTCGCCGCCTGCGTCGAGGGAGCCGCGCTCGACAATGCGAGCCTCCCGTTCATGGGTGTCGTCGAGGCGCGGATTGCCGGCGTAGCTGTCACACTTTTCCGCATCAGTTTCTCGGGCGAGCTTGCCTACGAGGTCGCGGCACCAGCCGGTGCCACCGAAGCGGTCTGGTCGGCGATCCTGACCGCCGGCGCGCCGCACGGCATCGCCCCCTACGGCGTCGAGGCGCTTGCGGTGCTGCGCGTCGAGAAGGGGCATGTGGCGGGCGCCGAGATCAATGGCCAGACCACGGCCGGCGATCTCGGTCTCGCCCGTATGCTGAAAAAGAACGGCGATTTCGTCGGCCGCGTCAACGCCGGGCGGCCCGGCCTCGTCGCGGCGGACCGGCCGCGCCTCGTCGGCATCCAATCGCTGGACACAGACTTCGCCAGGCGTCTGCGCGCCGGCGCCCAGATCGTCGAGAGCAGCGGCTCGAAGGCAAGCCTCGGCTGGGTGACGAGCGTCACCCGCTCCGTCGAGCTCGACCGCTGGATCGGCCTCGCCATGGTGCGCGGCGGGCCGGAGCGCATCGGCGAGACCTTGCACGCCATATATCCGCTGAAGGGCGAGGCGCCGCCAGTCAAACTCGTCTCGCCGCACCACGTCGATCCGGAGAACGCCCGTGTCCGTGCCTAGCCCGACGACCGCGCTCGATGTGTCACCGCTCGCGCCGTTCTGGCGGCCCGGCCGGCGGGGCGCCGACGTCGCCGCGCCGGGCATCACGATTGCCGAGCCGCGCTACGCGTACGCTCAGCTCATCGCCCGCCGCGGCACGGGCACGCGTCTGGTCGAAGGGATAAGGTCAACGCTCGGCCTCGCCCTCCCCGAGCCCTGCCGCGCGACGCGGAGCCGCGATGTGCGAGCGCTCGATATCGGCCCGGGCAATTGGCTGATCGCAGCACCACGGCATGCGGATGCCGAACTGCAACGCATGCTGCGGTCAGCTGCCGGTGACGCCGGCTCGGTGATCTCGCAGTCGCACGGCAAGGTGACACTCGCGATCAGTGGACCAGCCACCCGGGATTGCCTTGCCAAGGGCTGCCGTATCGATCTGCATCCGCGCGTGTTCCTGCCGGGACATGTCGCCGTCACGCCGATCGGCCCGGTGAACGCGATCGTCGCCGCGCTCGAGCCGGCGGGGAGCTTCGAGCTCATCGTCCCGTCGAGCGTTGCAGCCGCATTCCTCGAGTGGCTCGACACGTCGGCCGCCGAGTTCGGTGTGGCTCTCGCCTGAGCTATTCTCTGAAAAGCCCGTCGGCCTCGAAGCGCCGGAACGAGGCCTCGACGAGCTTGCCGAGTTCGCCGATCAGCGCGGCGTCAGGCGCCTTCAAGTTGAAGCAGGACTTGCCCTGCATGCGCTTCCTGAGTTCCGGCGAAATGCCGGCCAGAAGCTCGGGATGCGCATAAACCGGGATCAGATGCACCGAGACATAGCTCTTCCTGATCTCGGCGCCGCCGAACCAGGTGCGGTAGCCGTCCTTGGTGCGCACCTGATGCGTGCCGATGTAGTACTTGCCCGGCTCGTCATGGAGCACCACGCCGGCCTTGGCGTAGCGCGCGAATGCAGGTTTGATGGCCGCAAAGACCCCGCCGAAGCTCGCGGCAGCCCCTGTCCCGGTTCGCGGCATGCTGGATTTCACGTCTCGCACGGATAGTCGGCAGCCGCGAGCGCCAGCGGCTCGCACCAGCGCTTGGCGTCCACGCCCTTTACAGCGACACAGCGTGCGCGGGCATCCTCAGCCGTCTTGAAGGTGCCCGCCATCACGCGCATGTATCTACGCCCTCCGACCAGCACCGGCTCGCGCGAGACGACGACCTTGAGATCACCGAGACCGAACTGAGCGAGCACTCCACGCACCTCGTCGAGCGCGCGCGCCTCGTCGAAGCCTTCGACGCGATAGGCCGCGATCGGAATCGCGTAGCATGTCGCCGACTGGAGCGGTGCTGGATAGTCACCCGGAACGTAGGGCACGTCGTGATCGATGCGCGAGGCCTCGCGCACCTCGGCCGCGAGCCGCCGTCCAACCTCCTCGACCTTGCCAACAAGCGGCGCTGCACTACCGAAAACCGGCATGCGGCTGGAACGCGTCTGAGCAGAATGCAGTGCCAGCGCTAGCACGATGCCGCCGATGGCAAAACCGGCGAGAGCATAGGTCAAGCGACCGAATGTCAGTTCCTTCGGCATCAGCATCGCCAGCTCCTCGCCGGGCAGTTGGGTTGGCAGCGTGCCCCTTGACAGCCCGACGGCATGGCGGACGCACGTTCGGGACTGCTAGGTCCGAGACGCCGCCGAAAGTCGAGATCGCCGGCCCCGCGCCGGCCGGACGCCCACATGAACGTCCGTTAATCCAAAGTCGTAGATGCGGATTGTGATTCTTTCAGGCCGTGATTGTGGATGAAATGTGAGTATTTCGGACTTTCTTGTTGCCAATCTGGTCCGGATCGGATTCTCGCGCGCCTCGCCGCGGCAGTCTGGCGTTGCATCGCAAATCGTGTGACACAGCCCCTCGCCCGATGCCCGACGAGCCTGCCCTGATCGGCCGCTCGCCCGAAGGTTGGGACACATCACTTCTGACGGGAGGCCCGCATGGCGCTCGCGCTCTACAACACGCTCACCCGGCGCAAGGAGCCGTTCACGCCGATCGACCCGGCCAATGTGCGCGTTTACGGTTGCGGCGTCACCGTCTACGACCGCATCCACATCGGCAACGGCCGCATGATGGTCGTGTTCGACCTCCTGTTCCGCGTGCTCCGCCACGTCTACGGCGAGCGCCACGTCACCTACGCACGCAACATCACCGACGTTGACGACAAGATCAACGCGCGCGCGGTGGAAGAGGGCGTCACGATCCGCGAACTCACGCAGCGCACGACGCTCTGGATGCACGAGGACGTCGCCGGCCTCGGCTGCATGCCGCCGTCGGTCGAGCCGCGCGCGACCGACCACATCGAGGAGATGAAGACACTCTGCGAGATGCTCGTCCAACGCGGGCACGCCTACGTCGCCGAAAGTCATGTACTTTTCCACGTGCCGAGCATGGCGGACTATGGCCGCCTCTCGAACCGTACGCTGGAGGAGATGCAGGCCGGTGCCCGCGTCGACGTCGCACCCTACAAACGCGACGCGATGGACTTCGTGCTCTGGAAGCCCTCGAAGTCCGGCGAGCCCGCCTGGCCGTCGCCGTGCGGCATCGCGGAGGCGGGCCGGCCAGGCTGGCACATCGAGTGCTCTGCGATGGCGGGGCGGCACCTCGGCCAGGTGTTCGACATTCACGGCGGCGGCATCGACCTCGTCTTTCCGCACCATGAGAACGAGATCGCACAGTCGCGCTGCGCCCACGGCACGCCCGTGATGGCCAACGTGTGGATGCACAACGGCTTCCTCGAAGCTGAGGCCGGCGAGAAGATGTCGAAGTCGCTCGGCAATTTCATCACGGTGCGCGAGCTGCTCGACCGGGCGCCGGGTGAAGCCGGCCGCCTCGCCCTCCTCGCCTCGCTCTATCGCCAGCCGTTGCCCTGGTCCGAGAAGGGCGTCGTCGAGGCGCGCCGCACGCTCGACCATTGGTACGAGCTGACGGCTGACGCGACTGACGGCGCAGCAGTCGATCAGGCCGTCCTCGATGCCTTGCTCGACGATCTGAACACGCCGGCGGCGATCGCAGCACTCCACGCGCTCCGCTCAGACGCCGCGAAAGGCTCGAAGGGCGCCGCGGCCGCGCTCAAATCGTCGGCGCGGCTGATGGGCTTCCTTCAGCTCTCGCCGGCTGACTGGAAGTCATGGCGCCCCGTTGGCATGACGATCGACGAGGCCGAGATCCGCCGCCTGATCGCGGCCCGCCTCACCGCCCGCAAGGCGAAGGACTTCAAGGAGGGCGACCGCATCCGCGACGCGCTCGCGGCCCAAGGCATCGTGTTGAAGGACGGCAAGGACCCCACGACTGGCGAGATCGTCACCACTTGGGAGGCAAAGGTGTGATGAGCGGGAGCGGACCTCCCCATGCCTGAACTTCCCGAGGTCGAGACGGTCAGGCGCGGCCTCGAGCCGACGCTCGTCGGTGCTCGCATCGCGCGGGTCGAGCAGCGCCGTCCGGACCTGCGCTTCCCGCTGCCCGATCGCTTCGCCGCGCGGCTCACGGGGTGCTCCGTCTCGTCCCTCGAGCGGCGCGCCAAGTACATCATTGCGCACCTCGACAGCGGTGAAGCGCTGATCCTGCATCTCGGCATGACGGGGCGTGTACTGATTTCGCCGGTGGGGGATGCCAAAGCAATCATCGGCGACTTCACGCACGATCACGGCAGCCTCGCCGCGCACGATCACGTCGTCCTGCACCTCGAGAGCGGGGCCACGATCACCTACAACGACGTGCGCCGCTTCGGCTTCATGGACCTCTGCGCCGCCGACGCGCTCGCCGACAACGCGCACCTGAAGGGTCTCGGAATCGAGCCGCTCGGACCCGAGTTGACCGCCGACTGGATTGCGAGCGCCACCAGCGGGCGGAAGAGCCCGCTCAAGGCCTTCCTGCTCGACCAGCGCATCATCGCCGGCCTCGGTAACATCTACGTCTGCGAGGCGCTGTTTCGAGCGGGACTGAGCCCGCAGCGCCGCGCCGGCACGCTCGCCGCCC
>DAORNH010000316.1:0-1151 GCA_035440865.1 Hyphomicrobiaceae bacterium
CCGGCCTCAATCACGACGAGGTGGAAACACTGAAGGCGCAGATCCGCCGTGTGCGCGACGTGCAGCAGGTGACTGTACTGCTGGTCGAGCATCACATGAGCCTCGTCATGTCGGTCTCCGACAAGGTGGTCGCGATCGATTTCGGCCGGCGCATCGCCGATGGCACGCCTGCCGAGGTGCAGCGCAACGCAGACGTGATCAAGGCGTATCTCGGCACGGGAACCGTGGCATGAGCGCAGCACCGGCGAGCCGGCCCGTGACACTCCTCGAGGTCGAGGGGCTGAAGGCCTTCTACGGCCAGACGCAGGCGCTGCACGGCGTCTCCTTCTCGCTCGCCGAGGGCGGCATCACGGCGCTGCTCGGCGCAAACGGAGCGGGCAAGACCACGACCTTGCGCGCGATCTGCGGCATGGTCCGCGCCGAGGGCCGCGTCACGCTTGCCGGTGAGACGATCACCGGGCGGGCGACGGAGCGCATCGTCCGCCTCGGCGTTGCGCACGTGCCCGAGGGCCGCGGCACCTTTACGACGCTCTCCGTCGAGGAGAACCTGAGGATCGCCGCCTACACGCGCCGCGACGCCGCGGGCGTGAGGCGCGACCTCGATCGGGTGCTCGAGTATTTCCCGCGCCTGAAGGAGCGCCTCTCCCAGCAGGCCGGTACGCTCTCGGGCGGCGAGCAGCAGATGCTGGCGATCAGCCGCGCGCTCATGCTCTCGCCGCGCCTGATGCTGCTCGACGAGCCCTCGTTCGGCCTCGCGCCGCTTATCGTGCAGGAGATCTTTCGAATTATGCGGCGCATCAACGAAGATGGGAAAGTGTCGATGCTGCTCGTCGAGCAGAACGCGGCGCTCGCCCTCGATCTCGCCGACCACGCCTATGTACTCGAGACCGGGCGCGTCGTCATGTCGGGCACCGCCGCCGAGGTGAAGAACGATGAGGGCATCCGTCGCTCCTATCTCGGCTACTGAAGGCAGATATCAGGTTCATCGCAGTACAATTCTCGGGGTGCGAGGTTAATCCAACCCGCAATCGTTTCCCCTGCCAAGCATCGCGAGAGCCGGCGTACCCTCTCGAGGGGTAAGGGCCCTGGCCCTCCGCACTCCGGCCTGGGAACCAGAATGGAGAACTGCCCCCCCGCAGCGCAGCCAACTC
>DAORNH010000316.1:1183-5319 GCA_035440865.1 Hyphomicrobiaceae bacterium
GAAAAGGCGGGTGGCCTGCTGGGTGCCCGCCAGCGGGAGCGCGTCACGCCGGAAGCGTGCCTCCGGCACGGCCCTGGCCCTCGCTCGCTCAACGAACGGATCGGAAAATGTTGTCAGCGACGCGAGCCGCGACTACCGTTTGCAGGTCAGCGACAGTCAGCGACGACGGGACGCCCGATGTTCATCCGAACGGTTGCCGGAAACGAAGGCCTCGCCGCCTTTCGCGCCGAGGTTCGCGCCTTCTGCGAGCGTGAGTTGCCCGCCGAGACGCGCCGGAAGCAGCTCTGCGGCCAGCACCTCGAGAAAGCCGAGTACGACCACTGGCTGAAGCGGCTCGGCACGCGCGGCTGGCTCACCGGCAAATGGCCGACCGAGCACGGCGGACACGGCTGGGCGCCCGAGCAGTTTTTGGCCTTCCAGGAGGAGCTCGGTCGTGCCGGCGCGCCGCCGGTGATCACCTTCGGTCCGACCATGGCCGGGCCGGTGATCTACACCTTCGGCTCGGCCGAGCATAAGCGCCAGCACCTCCCCGGCATCATCCGCAACGACATCTGGTGGTGCCAGGGCTACTCGGAGCCGGGCGCGGGCTCGGACCTCGCCAACCTGAAGACGCGCGCTCTCCGCGAGGGCGACCACTACGTCGTCAACGGCCAGAAGATCTGGACGTCGATGGCCCATTGGGCGGACTGGATCTTCTGCCTCGTGCGCACCGATGCCTCCGGCAAGAAGCAGGACGGCATCTCGTTCCTGCTGATCGACATGCGCACGCCCGGCATCACGGTGCGCCCGATCATCGGGATCAACATGGGCCACCACCTCAACGAGGTGTTCTTCGACAACGTGCGCGTGCCGGTCGCGAACCTGATCGGCGAGGAAGGCAAGGGCTGGACGTACGCCAAGTTCCTGCTCGCCAACGAGCGCGTCGGCAACGTCGACGTCGCCAAGCTCGAGCACTACCTCGACCAGCTTCGCCGCCTCATGGCGAAGACCGAGGAGGGCGGCGAGCCGATCACGGAGGACCCGCTCTTCCGCCGTCGCATCGCCGAGCTCGAGGTGGGTCTCGCGACCGTCAAGGCGCTGATGGCCGACCAGCTCGCGGCCGCGCGCGAGAACGGCGCGCCCTCGCTGATGGGGGCCGCTGCCCTGAAGCTTCGCGGTACCGAGGTGCAGCAGGCGATCCTGCAGACCGCCGTCGACGTGCTCGGTCGCCATGGCCTCGCTTTCCAGCGCGATGCGCTGAAGGCTGGCTGGAACGGCGAGCAGATCGGGCCTGAGGAATCTCCTGGTCTCATCTACGAGCATCTTCTCCGACGTGCGGCCACCATCTACGGCGGCTCGAGCGAAGTGCAGAAGAACATCATTGCCAAGGGCGCGCTCGGGCTTTGATCGCCCCGGAGGACACCATGCCGAGCTTTTCCGCCGAGGAGCGCCAGCTGCTCCACGAGAGCCTCAACGACTATCTGTCGTCGGCCTACACCTTCGAGCACTTCAGGCGCCTGACGAAAGGCGAGGGCGAGGGGTTCGATCGGGCAGCCTGGAAATCGTACGCCGAGCTCGGCTGGCTCGGCGTTGCCATTCCCGAGGCGCTTGGCGGGGCGGGCGGCGGGGTGACGGAGCTCGGCATCGTCATGGCGGCAGCTGGGCGTCACCTCGTGCTCGAGCCGCTCCTGGCGACCATTGCGCTCGGTGCGACGGCGATCCGGATCGCCGGGCGTCCCGATCAGCAAGGGCTGCTGCAGAAGGTCGCGGACGGCAGCTTGCTGCTCGCGTTCTGCCACGCTGAGCCGCGTGGCGGCTTCGCGCGCGACTACGTGCGCTCGACGGCGCGTCGCGATGGTGGACGATACGTGATCGACGGCGAGAAGACCTTTGCGCTGTCGGCGCACGCGGCCGATCAGCTGATCGTGTCGGCGCGTATCGGTGGCGGGGAGGGACCGATCCGGCTGTTTCTCGTCCCGCGTGATGCCGGAGGTGTCACGTGCACCAACGCGCCGGCGCTAGACGGGCGGCCAGGAGCGGCTTTGCGCCTCTCCGGCGTATCCGTCGATGGGGCTGCGCTGCTTGGAGCGCCCGATGCCGTGTCGGCGCAGATCGACATCGTGCACGATTGGGGCATCGCCGCCGTCTGCGCAGAGGCTGCCGGCGCCATGGCGGCGGTAACGGAGCAGACGATCGCCTATCTCAAGACGCGCCAGCAGTTCGGCCAGGCGCTCTCGAAGTTCCAGGTGCTCCAGCATCGCCTCGTCGACATGAGCGTTGCGGCGGAAGAGGCGCGGGCCGCGACGCATGCCGCGCTCCAGGCGCTCGATGAGGGCGCGGCAGATGCGGGCCGGATCGTCGCGATGGCGAAGGTGCAGACGGCGCGCTCGGCCCGCTTCGTCGGCGCTCAGGCCATCCAGCTGCACGGCGGCATGGGCATGACGGACGAACTCGCCATCGGCCACTACTACAAGCGGCTTTCCTTCGGCGAGGCGCAATTCGGTGATGCCGAATGGCACTTGAAGGAACTCGCCAAGGCGCTGCCGCTCTGAGCGCGAGCCGCCCGGTACCGCGTCGTCAGGTGACCTTGGCCTCGGCCTGGCACATCGCGTCCGACACGCGGGAGAGCACGTCGTGGAATTGGATGATCCGCGTGAAGGGCTGCGGCGGCGCATTCGGATTGCCGATCAGGCGAAGGGTCTGCGCTGAGCCCACGCTCGCCGGAAGCAGGGTTGCGCGGACCATGTAGGTCTGCGCGGCCGGGTCGATCGAAAGGCTGCCGCTGAGCTCACCCGCCGTTTGCGGCACGGGCGCCAGGCGGAGTGCCACCGGCCCGCAGCTCTTGTCGGGCCCAAGCTTCACGCCACACCAGTCCGCGCCGCACCGCGTGATGTCGAAGCTCATGCCGAGCCGCTTGCTCGTCCAGCGGCCGGTGAGATCGGCAGGCGCGGGCTGCGGCAGCGCAGAGGCGCTCGACAGCAGCAAGCAAATCGCCACAATTGGCGCCTGAACTGCGGCCTGGCGAAGGAAGCGTCGGATGTTGGGTGTCGCGGCTGCAGCAATGCTCAAGTCGATCATAGCCATCTGTCCAATTCTTGTGGGCCTCGTCGCGATCGCGACCGCGGCGGGCCTCGTGAAACTTCCGATCGAGCTGTGGCTGCTCGACCAGCGCGTGCCGTCAATCTTTCGCATTCATATGGCTGCATCAGGGCTCGCCATGATCGCCATCGTGGTGACACTGCTGCTGCGTGCGCAGCCGCGCTGGCATCGCCCGCTCGGCAGGCTTGCGGCCGTGGCGATTCTCGTCGGCGCAACGACTGCGCTGCCCTCGGCATTGGCGAGCGAGGCGACGATTGTGGCCCGCCTCGGCTTTGCGAGCCAGGCGATCGCCTGGCTCGCGGCGCTCACCATCGGAGTAGCTGCGATCCGGCAGCGCCGGATTGCCTTCCACCGGCGCGCCATGCTGGCGATGGCCGCAATTGCCTCGGGCGCCATTTGGCTCCGCCTCGCAACGGTTGCCGCTGTGGTTCTCGACCTGCCGTTCGATGCGGTCTATGCGATAACTGCGTGGGCGGGCTGGATCGTGCCACTCGCGGCCGTGCTGGTCGTGACGGAATGGCTGGGCGCGTCGGTCGTGCCGTCCAGCCCGACGACAGAGTCGGGGCAGGGTGCGGCGCGTTACGGAGAGGCTTGACGATGGCATCGAGCGGCGCGCGACATTGGCTCCTGGCAGCTCTCGTCGCATTTGCGGGAGCGCCGGCCGCCGCCGGACAAGACGCGCTCGATATGCTCGAGGTCAGTCCGGCGATCGTCGGCCGCGACAATCCACGTGACCAGCTGATGCGCAGTGTCGCGGGTGCGACGGAAGGGCGGCTGCGCATCCAGAAGGCTGCCGAGACGGCGCTGGCGCTCGGCGACGGCCCAACCCTCAAGGCAGCGGTGACGGCCGGGTCGCTCGCCATCGTCGAGCTGCCGATGGCGAGCCTCGAGGTGGAGGGTGCCATCTACCTTGCCGATCAGATCCCCTTCCTTGCCGTGTCGTTTGCCGAGGCGAGGACACGGTACGGCGCGCTGCACCGGTTCCTCGCCGAGCGGCTCAGCGAGGAAGGGCTCGTTCTCCTCTATGCCGTGCCGCGACCGCCGCGCGGCCTGCTCTC
>DAORNH010000317.1:0-4227 GCA_035440865.1 Hyphomicrobiaceae bacterium
GCTCTCGAGCGATACGGCGGACATGCGGCCATTGAGCCAGTGCCCAAGCCGCCAATTCGCGGCATCGCCCCAGGTCTCGGCATTGTCGGGGAAGGCCGGGTAGGGGCGCGCGTCCCAGGCGTAGGCATGGACGTGATCGAGCGGGATCATGGGCCCGCCGTAGACGGAGGAGGTGGGGTTGGCGCCGGCGACATAGCCCGCGTCACTCGGATCGAGGCCTTCGACGAGCGCCTGGATATAGCGGCGTTGGGCGAGATCGTCGCGCGTGCCGAGAGAGAAGTAGGGGAGCGCCGTTTCCGCGCTCTTCGGGTCGACGAACACGTTTGGCTGGTTCGGGCCCTTGTCGACGGCGGGGCAGCCGATCTCCATCAGCCAGACCGGCTTCGACTGGGGCACCCAGCTTGATGGTGTGCCGCTCTCGCTGCCGCCGGGGCGGTCGAAGTGCTGGCTCTGCCACCAGGTGGCGAGGTCCTTGTAGCGGAAGACCCAGGGCTTGCCGGCGCCGTCGGTAATCGGAGTGCGGACTTGCGCGTTACGGTCGGCAGGGCTCGCGTAGTACCAGTCGAAGCCTTCGCCGCCGCGCAGGTTGGAGCGCAGATAGGCGAGGTCGTAGATCGAGCGTGTGCCGTCTGCGGCATCGAGGTGGTCGCGGCCCTCGCGCCAGTCGGCGAGCGGCCAGTAGAGATCGATCGCGACGGCATCGATGCCGGCGGACGACCAGAGCGGATCGAGATGGAAGTGGACATCGCCGCTGCCGTCGGCGGGCTGGTGGCCGAAGTACTCGGACCAGTCGGCGGCATAGCTGACCTTGGTGGCGGGGCCGAGCACGGACTTCACGTCGGAGGCGAGGCTCGCAAGGGCGGCGACGGCGGGATAGGCCGACGTGGCGGAGCGGATGGTCGTGAGGCCGCGCAGTTCCGAGCCGAGCAGGAAGGCATCGACGCCACCGGCAGCTTTTGCAAGATGCGCGTAGTGGAGCACCATCCGGCGGAGCGACCATTCGGCGGGGCCGGCGTATGTGACGGTGTCGCCTGAAATTGCGAAGTGGGCGGGTGTGGCGGTGCCGATGAAGCTCGCGACCTGAGTTGCCCCAGTGGCTGTCTTGTCGGGGCTGCCGGGGCGGCCCGGCGCGGGGTCGCAGGTTATGCGACCGCGCCAGGGGTAGGCGGGCTGGCCGGCGCTGCCGGTGTAGGGATCAACGAGCGAGTTGCCGGCCGCGATATCCATCAGGATGAACGGGTTGAGCGTCACCGCGAGGCCGCGCGCCTTGAGGTCGCGGATGGCATCGACGACGCTCTGGTCGTCCGGCGTGCCGCCGTACGCGGGGCGGCCATCGCTGAGACTGACGACGGGAGCTGTTGCGCGCGCGAGACCGGCGACCGACCAGGAGCGCGGGCTCGTCGACTTGTCGGCGATCTCGACGGCCGGCTTCAGCTCGCATTGGCCAGCGCGAAGATCGCTGCCGAACCAGGAGACGACGAGCGAGACGGAGCGCGCATTCGGGAGCGTCGCCTCGAGCTGGTCGAGCGCCACCCTCCAGTTGGTGCCGCCCTGGCGGGTCGAGGTGTTCTCGGGAGCGCTCGCGCCGCCACCGGCGACGCGGACTACGGGATCGACGGCGTAGACGAACTCGCCGGAGCCGGGGATCAGCACGACGCCGCGGATGAGCCGGTTCACCGGATCGACGCTGCGCAAGACCTCGAAGGAAAGCTGCGGGATGCGGTTGCCGAACGCCGCGAGCGCCAGGTGCTCGAAGACGATGTAGGCCGTGCCGCGATAGGCCGGCGCATTGTCAGGGCCCTCACGGGCGAGGATCAGGCTGTCGGGGAGCTGCGTCTCGCTGCCGTGGTAGAGGCGCCAGGTGTGGTCGGCGAGGTCGATCTCGCGGCCGTCGGCCCACACGCGGCCGATGCCGGAGATCTCGCCTTCGGCGAGTGCGATCGCCACATTGGCGTAGTAGCGGTATTCGACGGTCGTGACGCTGGGGGCTGCTGGACGGGGGGCGCCCTTGCCGGTGCCGCTCCCTTCAGAGGAGCGCACGATCTCCTCCTCGAAGTCGGTTGCCCAGATGATCTGACCGCCGAGGCGGGCGCGGCCATAGAGGCGCGGGATCGGCGCGCCCTCGGTCGAGGCGGTGACGTGGAGGTCGGAGAGGCGCGGGCCGGAGAGGACGCGAGTTTGGCCCGACGGACCGAAGAGCGCCTGATCGACAAAGGAGCCGGCGAAGGCTCCGATCTGCGAGCCGATGGCTGCGCCGGAGATCGTGGCACCGAGGATCGAGAACCCGGCCGGCAGGAGCGCACTACCGGCGGCGGCTCCAGCGGCGGCGAGAGCGAGAGTTGCCATCAGGCTGTGATCCCTGGGTAGCTAAAGACGCCGGCAATGCGGCGGCTCCACCATGGGGAGAGGGGAACCTCGGCGACCGCGACGCCTTCCATGGCGTGGATGATCTTCGAGCGGGTGGCGAGGATGGCGGCGTGCTTTGCGATGGCGCCCGAGCGCATGCGGAAGACGAGGATGTCGCCGGGAAGCGCGAGGCCGCGATCGCGCTCGATCAGGTGAATGCGGGCGGCCTCGAGCATGCTCTCCCCGCCCGTCGCCTCGCTCCAGTCGCGCGAATAGGCGGGGAGTGGTGGCGCCGCGCGATCGATGATCATCTCGTAGACGCCGCGGATCAGGCCGAGGCAATCCGTGCCGACTCCGCGGAGTGAGGCCTGATGGTGGTAGGGCGTGCCGATCCAGGTTCGAGCCGCGGCGATGACGTCGGCGCGCGTGGACGTGATCATGGGCCCTCCGTCGAGGCGCTGCGATGATCGGCGCGCGGGTAGGAGCCGACAAAATCGTTGCCGGGCATGTGTGGGAAGCCGCGGAAGCGGAGCCCATTCGAAAACTTGGCGCGGCAGGTGGTGAAGGTCTTGTCGCAGCCGGCGATGATGTCGAAGGTGTCCGCGGCGGCCGGAGCGACGGCGAGCGGCTGCCAGAGCTCGATCTCGACCGTAGTGGTGCCGACGGTGTGGCGCTTCACCTCGACGGCCTCGCCCATCGCTCCGCCGCTTGTCATGCGCAGGAGGCCGCGATCGAACCACCCGGCCTCGTAGGCGTCGAGCCCGGAGACGGTCAGCAGGCGCGGACTCGCCGCGCTCGTGATGGTGCCAGGTACGAGCAGCGGGGGGGACGTGAGTGCGACGCCGCAGCGCGTGTCGCCGAGGTCGGCATCGCAGCTGTACTGGAAGAGGCGGCCTTTCGGCTGCTGCAGATAGTGGGCGAGGCCGCGGACTTCCGCGGTGAAGGCCTGGCCCGAGCGGCGGACCTCGCCGAGGGAGCCCTTGCGCATCAGGAGGCGCTGGTCGGGGGTCGCCCAGTTGACGCGGAAGATCTCGACAGTCGCATCGTCGAAGAGGCCGGCAGCGAGACCGCGCTCGTCGAGATGGGTGGACGAGAGGACGCTCGAGACCTCGAGGTTGTCGACGCCGAGGCCGACGCTCTCGCGGATTTCGCTAGCCGTGACTCCGGCAGCGGCCTCAAAGGTCGTTGCGTCGAAGGTGAGGCTCAGATCGTGGTCGGTGAAGCCGAGGCGGACGCCATCGCGGCGCGTGAGGCGCCAGCACCAGCAAAGCGTGGTGGCGCCGCTGTCCAGGTGGCTCTGGAGGCCGGGAGGAAGCGTTTTCACAGCCGGATCTCGACAATTGGGATTGAGGGGATGGCGCCGTGACGGAAGCCGGTGAGATTGACAGCGAGCTTATCGGTGTCGAAGCGGACGGGGACATCGAAGGCGAAGCCGGCGGTGATCAGGGCGCCGGGAGCCGGGATGTGACCGGCGAGGAAAGTGACGAGGCCGGTCGTCGTGTCGATGGAGTGGTCCGTGCCGAGCGTTTGCGGCGCGCCTGCAACGGCGAGGACGACCGTGCCGGCAACGGGCTTGCGGATGTCGCGGGCGAAGGGGGCATGCGCGCTGCCGTAGCGCTTCGTCAGCTGGAAGGCAGCGCGGCTGCCATCGCCTGTGCCGATCTCCTGGTCGAGGGCAGTGACAGGCACGCCGGGACGCGATGATGTCCAGTCGTTATGGTCTTTCCAGCGGAAGCCGTAGAGACGACCGCGGCGCTCCTCGAAGAACTCGACGACGGAGTAGAGGTCGTCGATCGATTTGACGCCGTAGCCGGCATTGTAGGAGCGGCGCGAGGCCGACCAGCGGGCGTTGCGCTCCTCGTGACCGGAGCCGAGCACGAC
>DAORNH010000317.1:4258-5289 GCA_035440865.1 Hyphomicrobiaceae bacterium
GCCGAGCGAAATGTCTGTCGGGAAGCGGATCTCATGGAAGGACATCATCGCCTCACAGGTTGCGCTGGCCCTGGCTCACGGCGCGGGCGAGCATGGCGGAGAGCTGCGTTTCGGAGCGGCGGAAGCCCTCGACGTCGGGTGTCGCGACGTTGAAGGTGACCGTCATGCTGCGCTGGCCGGACGCCGCGACGCCGAGGCGGCCGTCGGGACCGCGGGAAAGCGGCATGATCGCCTCCGCGCCGCGCTCGCCGGCGAGGCCCGTGGCGCCGCGACCGAGCGGGAAGCTCACGGGGCTGGCGATGACGCCGCCCTTGGCGAACGGGAATGGAAGGGCCTGCGCCGGGGTTGCCGTCGGGGCGCCAATCGAGAAGCCGCCGAGGAGGTTCTGGAAGATCGAGCCGATGGCGGATTCGAACGGCTTCATTGCCGCGTTGAAGGCGAGCTTCGAGAGGGAGAGCCCCATTGTGCGGAAGACGTCGCTGAGGCTGCGGCCGCGCAGCGCGATGCCCTCGAAGGCGTTCGTCAGCACGGAGCCGAACTGGCGGCCGAGGCGCGAGACGTCGGCAAGCTCGCGGCGGAGTGAGGAAGCGTCGGCCGTGATGTCGAAGGTAAGTCCGGAGCCTTGCTCGTCCATGGAGGTCTCGTCGTTGGCTGTCAGTCGGGATAGCGGTGCATCAGCGTGGCGAGCGCGGCGCGGTCGGGTGGCGGGGCGGGGGCAGCCTGACCAGTGAGGCCGCGGATGGCGGCGGCCAGCTCGCGCGGGGTCGCCGACCAGAAGTCACGAGGCGGGAGACGGAGCATACCGAGCCCCGCTGCCATCACCTCGTCCCAGGGAAAGGGTCGGGCGGGCGGCGCTCCTCCTCCTTCGAAGCGGGCCAGGCGGCATCGGCCGGCGGAGCGACCGGCTTCTCGGCGGGCGGCTCCGAGGTTCCGAATGTCGCGGCGAGGAGGCGGGCGACGATGTCGACGTAGCCTGTGGCGCCGCCCTCGCACTGCATGCGCGAGACGGCTTCGTCCGAGACCTGGAGGCC
>DAORNH010000318.1:0-4856 GCA_035440865.1 Hyphomicrobiaceae bacterium
CGAAAAAATCGAGGCGACGACGCACGCCGTCCCGCACGGCGATCGCTCGGGCGTGCCGGTCGAGCCGTGGCTCACGGACCAGTGGTATGTGAACGCGGCCGAGCTCGCCAAAGGCGCGATGGCCGCGGTCCGCTCGGGCAAGACGACGTTCGTTCCTGAGCGCTTCGCCAACGACTATTTCCGCTGGATGGAGGCGATCGAGCCCTGGTGCGTCTCGCGCCAGCTCTGGTGGGGCCACCAGATTCCGGCGTGGTATGGGCCAGATGGCCATGTCTTCGTCGAGATGACCGAGGCGGATGCCAAGGCGGCAGCGGCGCGCTACTACGGAAAAGCCGCCGACCTCAAACGGGACAGCGACGTCCTCGATACCTGGTTCTCCTCGGCACTCTGGCCGTTCTCGACGCTCGGCTGGCCGGACAAGACGCCGGAGCTCGCGCGCTACTATCCGACATCCACACTCGTTACCGGCTTCGACATCATCTTCTTCTGGGTCGCCCGGATGATGATGATGGGCTGCGAGTTCATGGGGAAGGAGCCGTTCCGCCACGTCTACATCCACGGCCTCGTCCGCGACGGCCAGGGCGCCAAGATGTCGAAGTCCAAGGGCAACGTGATGGACCCCCTGGACCTCATCGACGGCATCGGGATCGATGCGCTCATCCAGAAGCGCATCGGCGGCCTGAAGCCCGGCGAAGCCAAGAAGATCACGCAGGAGACGCGGCGCGACTATCCGGAGGGCATCGCTGCCTACGGCGCGGATGCGCTGCGCTTCTCGCTCGCGGCCATGGCGGCGCAGGGCGCCGACGTGAAGTTCTCGGTCCAGCGCATCGAGGGCTATCGCAACTTCGCGACCAAGCTCTGGAACGCTGTGCGCTTCGCCGAGGTGAACGGCTGCCAGCGCGTCGCGGGCTACGACCCGAAGGCCGCGACCGAGACGCTCAACCGCTGGATCATCGGCGAGACGGAGCGGGCGGCCAAAGCGGTCACTGCCGGCATCACGGAGATGAAATTCAACGAGGCGGCGGCGTCGATCTACGCCTTCGTGTGGGACGTCTACTGCGACTGGTTCCTGGAGCTCGCGAAGCCGATCTTCGCCTCGGGCTCGCCCGCGGCGCAGGCCGAGACGCGGGCGACGGCGGCCTACGTGCTCGACCAGATCCTGGCGCTGCTTCACCCCTTCATGCCGTTCATCACGGAGGAGCTCTGGGAGAAGACGGGCGAGACCGGCCCTAGGCGCGCGGGCCTCCTCTGCCTCGCGGACTGGCCGACGCTCGCCGGCCTCGGCAACGCTGCGGCGGACGCCGAAATCGGCTGGGTGATGCAGCTCGTCAAGGAGGTGCGCTCGCTCCGGACCGAGATGAACGTGCCGGCGGGCGCGAAGATCGTCGTCGTGATCACGGGCGCGTCCCCCGAGACCAAGGCGCGCGCCGGACGTCACGAGGATACGGTGAAGCGGCTCGCCCGGCTCGACGCCCTTTCGTTCGCGGATCAGCCGCCAAAAGGCTCGGCACAGTTCGTGCTCGCCGAGGCGACGGTCGCACTGCCGCTCGCCGGCATCATCGACATGGCGGCGGAGAAAGTCCGCCTCGCCAAGGAGATCGAGAAGGCGCGCGTCGAGATCAAGAAGGTCGACGACAAGCTCGCCAACAAGGCCTTCGTCGACAAGGCGCCGGCCGAGGTCGTCGAGGAGAACCGCGAGCGGCGCGCGCATTTCAGCGAGATGGCGACGCGCCTCGAAGCCGCCCTGAAGCGCATCGAGGCGGCGTGACGGAGGCGTGAGCGAGCCTGCCAAAGTTGACTTCCGCGAACTGGCGGAAGCAAGATGGGCGTGAAGGGCAGCTTCAAACTGTTGGCGGGCTGCCTTGGCTTCAGCGTGTGACGTCCAATTGGTCCATCGCGGGGACTGTCGATGCGCGTTCTGATTTTCTCCGCCAGCTCCCTCTGGTTCTTCTCCGGCGTGGCCATCGCCGGGCCACGTGAGGAATGTCTGGAGCAATTCGAACCTCAATCGCGAATTGAGGCATGCACCGAGGCTCTCAAGGCAAATCCCAAGGATCTCGAAGTCCTCGTGGCGCGCGCAATGGGCAACCTCTTCATGGGCCGCACAGATGAGGCGCGCGCTGATGTGAACGCTGGACTTGCGGTGGATCCAAAATTTGCGCCCCTCTATGACCTTCGCGGCGCAATTCACCTCTACTTGGAAAAGACGGAGCTTGCGATTGCCGACGGTACGAAAGCCTTGGAGCTGGCCCCCGATCTGCACGAGACCCGACGCTGGGTCGCCGTCGCTCTGTTCGATTTGAACAGGCGCCTGGAGGGACTGTCACTATTGACTGCTGGAATTCGTCGGTACCCAAACGATCCTGGTATCGCCAAGCTATATGTTGCTCGAGCCCAGGAGCTGCAAAAATTTGACGGTCTGGTGCTCGCGCTCTACGACTATGGCAAGGTTGTCGAGCTGGACGGTGACCACCTTACCGCTCGCATCGAGCGAGCCAAGATTTATCGCCTGCTCGGCGATTATCAGCGCGCAATCGCTGATTTGGCACATGTGATCGAATTGCGCGGTCAAAAATCCGGAGTGCTCGCAATCCGGGACAGGTTGGATTTGGTGACGTTACTTGCGGCAACGAACGATTTGGCTGCGGCTGCGAAGCACGCTCGTGAGGTCGTCGAGTTTTTGGAGACCGAAGCCGCAAAAAAAGAGGTCTCGGAATACGATCAACTCTTGTGGCGTGCGCGGGCACGCATCACGGGCAACGTAGAGCCCGAAAAAGCTCTGAGCGACCTCGACCAGATATTCAAGAGCAGCTCGGACGATGCAGATGCGTATCTCTATCGTGCCATGCTACACAACATCGCAAAGCGCTTCGATGCAGCACTATCCGACTGCAAGGCTGCGATCTACGACGGCCCGCACGACGCGGAAGCCCTTCGGCAGATAAAGCTCGCGCACTATCAGTGTGGAATCGCCCACGAGGGTCGTGGTGCGGCCGCCAACGCCGTCGCAGCCTACAAATCGGCTGCAGCCGCGCCCGGACTCCCTGAGGCGCTGGTAGCGCTCAAGAGACTGAACGCATCGCCTTGACCCTCATCAGCTCGGTGCGGCGCTCCATCAGGGCGCCGCGCCGCGCCTTGCGCGCGCGAGATCCTCGACGATCCTGATCCGAGCGCCCTCCTCGCCGAGACGGAAGCGGTAGATCTGGATGTTCGAGAGCACCTTCTTCACGTACTCGCGCGTCTCCTCGAAGGGGATGCGCTCGATCCAGGCGATCGTGTCGACGGCGGGATCGCGCGGGTCGCCGAACTCGCGGATCCATTGCCGCGTGCGGCCGGGCCCGGCGTTGTATCCGGAGAGCGTGAGCACGTAGGAGCCGCCGAACTCGCCGAGACGGTCGCCGATGTAGGCGCTGGCGATGGTCGCGTTGTAGACCTTGTCGGTGAGCAGGCGTTGCGTCTCGCACTTGATGCGATAGTCGCGGCAGATGTGCGCGGCCGTGATCGGCATCACCTGGAGGAGGCCGCGCGCGCCGGCGCCGGACACGGTCGACGGGTTGAACTCGCTCTCCTGGCGCGCGATGCCGAGCAGGAAGGCGAGCTCGGGCGGCGGACGCAGCGGCGTGTAGGCCGGCATCGGGTGCGTCGGGTAGGAGAAATAGACGAGGTTCTGCCCGCGCGCGATGATCGCCTTGCCGATGCGGACGGCCATCTGTGTGTCGCCGACAATCTCGGCGAGATGCCCGAGGAGTGCGGCTTCGCCTTCCGACTTCAGGACGAAGCGCAGATGGCCGAGAAAAGCGCGTGTCACCGAGAGGTCTAGCCCCGCCTTGCGGGCGACGATCACTGCGCGGACGGCATCGAGCGAGACGAAGCGGACGATCTCGTCGGCGGTCGGCTCCGTCGGATAGCGCGGGAAGGGTGAGGCCGTCTTGCCGAGCTCCTGCAATGCGAGCAGGCCATAGAACGTGTCGACGCTGCGTGCCGCCAACTCGAGTGCTGCCTTGGCGCCCGCAGCATCGCCCAATGCCTTGAGCGCGCGTGCGTGCCAATAGGCGGCCCGCGCCTGTGTGAGCGGCCCGTCGGCGGCCTTCAGCGACGCGGCGAGATCATTGGCGGCGAGCTTGGCGTCCTTGAGGAATACGAGCGCAATGTAGCCCGCGAGGAACGTCGCATCCTTCTGTGGATTGACGGAGAGGCCGGCGATGGGCTTCGCGAGGTCGTAGGCGCGCTTGGCATCGCCGAGCCTTAATGCTTCGTAGGCGGCGAGGCGCCGTTCCGCGAACCAGTCGTCAGGGCTCACCAGCAGCGAGGAATCCGCCGGCAGCGACATCAGGATCTTGGCCACCGCCTCGTGCTGCCCCGCACGGCGGAGGAGCTGCACGCGCTGATAGGCGAGGCTCCAGTCGGTCTGGCCTTCGGGATCGGCGGGCAGAGCCGCGATCATCTGCGGCCCGAGGCTTGCCTTGAGATAGATCGCGAGTCGGGCCTCCGCGCGCGGGCGCTCGGCTTCAGGCAAGAGCGCGATGAGGCGCCGCGCGGGGGCGGACTTGTCGGCCCGGTCGCTCGACCAGCGCACGTCGTCGATCAGGATGCGATCGAGGCGCCAGCGGTGATCGGCCTCGGTGAGATACTTCCCGAAACGTTCGAGGAATCCCGTCTCGAACGTGCTCGGCAGGTCGTGGTGGCGCCAGGCCTTGATCGCGGCGGCCTTGGCCTTTGCCTCGTCGCCCTCGGCCATGTGGGCAGATGCCAGGGCTGCCCAGCCGGCGCCTGTGCGCGGTTCGCCCCTGGCGAAGAAGGCCTTGATCTTCGGCGCCTCGCCGCCCGACTGGAAAAGCTGCTCCTCGGGCCGCTGC
>DAORNH010000318.1:4931-5227 GCA_035440865.1 Hyphomicrobiaceae bacterium
CCCGCGCGCAGCACGAGCCACTCGATGAGCTTGCGCGTGGTCGGGTCGGTGAGCTGCCCGCGCAGTGCCCGCGCCGGACCCGGGTCGCCCGACTGCAGCGACTTCACCGCCGTGCGGAGCTTCTGGCCGACATCGTCCGATAGCTGGATGGCGCGCAGCGGCTCCACTGCGGCATCGAGCTTGGCCATGTAGAGCTCGTCCGGCGTCGGCGGGCGCGGCGGAGCGGGTGGGGCTGCCGCGGGCGGTGGAGTAGTTGCAGCTGCGGCGGCAGGAGGATCGGCCTTGGCGGGCGCTGG
>DAORNH010000319.1:0-5138 GCA_035440865.1 Hyphomicrobiaceae bacterium
CCAGAAGATCGGATCGTTGGCGGCCGTCGGGATATCGCCCATGTTGCGCTCGTCGCCGACGAGCACGTGGACGCCGCCGTGATGCTCGCGGTCTAGCTGCTGGCAGAAGCCTGCAACCTGGCCGCGGTTCGAGTAGGTGCGATTGGAGAGGAATCGATTGTTGAGTGTGCGGTTGCTCGGCTGGCCCGCATCGATGGCGCGGCCTCCGTTGGCGTTAGCGGAGCGATTGCGGATGTAGAGCGAGGCGAGGCGCTGGTCGTTCGGCTGGCGGAACTCGACCGGCAGTGCCTTCGAGCCGGAGGTGTAGTTCCAGTAGGGCAGCACGAACGAGGGGTCTTGCAGCACGGAGCGGATGATGCGCTCGAAGAAGAAAGTCTGCATCCGGTGCCAGGGCAGGAAGTTGTCGCCATCGCCGCCGAAGTGCGTCTGGCAGGTTCCCCAGGTGGCCTCGGCGAGCTCGCGCTCGGGCGTCTGGCTGTTGCCGTAGAGGCGGGCGATCTCGGCGGCCTTGGCGCGCTGCTGCGCTTCGTTGGCGTCATCCTCGCTCTGCGGCGAGTTGACAGCGTGGATGTACCACTGGAAGGTCCAGCTCTTGGGATCGCTGCCCGGCAGCGCGCGCATGCGGCGGACGGCCTCTGCATATTTGACGAGGTTCGCCTTGCCCGCGGGCGTCGTCGCCTCGGGGCGACGCAGGTTGCCGGGTGCGGGTGCCGGATCGGGCGCCGGCCCGGTGTTGCCTTTGGGCGGCGTCTTCTTCTTCGGCGGTGGATTGTTGCCGTAGTACTGGGCATAGCCGTACTCGGCGAGCCAGATCTCGAACGGAATGATCGCGGACGTGGCCGTTGCAGCGAGGAAGAATGAGCGGCGCGTGAGCAGTGACATGAGTGTCTCCAGGGCAGTGAGCTCAGAATGGGGGAGGGTCAATCCTCGACGATGATCTCGATCTTCTCGACCGTCGGCTTGGCCTTGGCGAGGGCGGCCTTGTCAGGCGTCTCGCCGGGGACGAGCGTGACGGAGGTGGCGTCGAGCAGAAGTTTCTTGTCGCCGAGCTCCTTGACGAGATCGGTGATCGGGAAGCTGATGCCGGTTTCGGACTTGGAATTGACCGCGCCGAAGAAATTGATCGAGCCGACGAAGTGGCGCTCGCTCGGCTGGGTGCCGTCGCCGGGAAGATCGAGATAGACGTGATAGAGGACGCTCGTCGCCGCAGTGACACGCGGATTGACGATCACGAGATGCACCTCCTGCTCGGCTTTGAGTGAGGTTGCCGTCGAGCGCAGCGATTGCGGCGCGGCACCTTTCGGCGGATCGAGCACGAGGCGCAGCGGCTGGTCGCCGAGCTCGATCGGCGCCTCGTTCTTGGAGCGGGCCATCGGCGCGCGTGCGGCGGGATCGTTCACTTTGATGACACGCCCTTTGCTGTCGGACTTCTTGGTGTCGGTCTTGGACGCCGTGGCCGGCCCTGGCGCCACGATCTTCGCGGTGGCGCTGGCCTCTGGGCTCTGGCGCTTCGAATAGTAGTAGTAGCCGCCCGCGCCGACAGCGGCAGCGACGGCGAGGCCTATGATCGGTTTGAGCATGCTGTTCGCGCCTATCGTGTGCTCGGCTCGCTGCGCCTCGAGGAGGCCGAGAGCGGGAAATCGAAGTGTGCCGGCCAGACCCGATTTGCAGAGCCGCCGGCGAGCATTTGAAACATTCCAGCACAGATGTGCGGCGTCAATAAATCAATGTCGATGTCGTCAATCGAAAAGTACAGCACAGTAGAAGGTGCCAGGGCTCCCGCTGTAACCAGGCTAGTCAAGTCATGGGCGGCATTGCCGGTGCGCAACAGCCGTCGCGCACCGGCACCAGGAGGTAGGATCAGTAGCCGTAGCTGCCACCGCACGGCCTGCAGCGCGAGCCCCAGCTGACGCATGTGCCGTAATCCCAGCGGCGGCAGTAGCGGTGAACGCCACACCGGCAGTAGGCCGCCTCGGTGACCGACGACGTGCTGAGCTTCGGGGTGACCGCGGTCGGAGCAGCGCCGGCAGCGCTGATCATGGGCAGTGCGGCAAACATGGCGCCGATCAGAAGCTTCTTCATAGCCTAACTCCAGGTTGGGGCCCCCAGTCGGAATAGAAAGGGGCTTATCGCATCCCGCCGGTCGCGGGCGCGACCGGCACAGCCGAAAGCCGACTGACGCGTGAAGTATCAGCGCGCTTCGTCCACTCCGTCAAAGGAATTCTCCATGTCTCCAGGTGATTCCGTTACGAAAAATGCTTGATTCTTCAATGTCGATACCTTGTATGAGCGTTCATTCACTTGACCGATACATGGTTGATACGAGCGAGTCCCTCGCACCAGCCGTCACGTCGACGGGTCGTCGATCGTGACACTCGGGCGGGCGAGCTTGGCGAGCGCCTCGCTGTCTGCGATCTCCACGTGCGGACCGTCGACCCTCACCTTGTAGGCGGCGAGCGCCGAAAACGAGCGGGAGAGGACCTCCGGCACCATACCGAGACGCGCGGCCAGGACCTTCTTCTCGAACGGCAGCTCGAAGCGTCGCGCTCCGCCCGTCTCGGATTGGTAGGCGAGCAGCCAATTGGCGAGGCGCTCGAGCCCCGAGCGCAACTTCTGATTCTTGAGCTCCTTCACTACCATGCGGTAGGCCTCGGCGAGTTCAGTCGCGAGACAGCGTGCGAATGCGGGATCCTCCGCGAAGCAGCGCCGCACGGCATCCGCCGGAATGAGCAGGACACGCGCCGAGGTCAGTGAGCGTGCCGACTTCAGGTAGATCCGATCGAGCACTACGGCGGCCATGATGTAGCATTGTCCCGATCCGAGCACGGACACGGTGGTCTCGCGCTCCCGGTAGGTCGAGAACAGCTCGACTTTCCCTTCGATCACGACGTGCAGGAAGTCGGCCGGATCGCCTTCGCGCAGCAACTCGACGCCCTGGGGAAAGCGCTGCAGGAACGAGACGGCGAGCATCGCTTCGACTTGCCGCTCCGAGACGCCATCGAAGATGCGGAGGCCCCGCATCTCCTCGAGATCCTCGCCACGCATGAAGCTCCTCCGCCTCGCAATCTTCATCCAATCATCAATGCAAGGATCGACTTGATTATAATCAAGCAAATCACCGATGCAATTCGAAATGGAGGCTAACCAAGTGGTCGTGATCTCCTGACTTGTACCGCGAGTGCTCTTGAATCTCCGGCGCGGCACGACCCGTTTGACGGCCGTCAACTCCGTCACGGAAGCGTGATGACCACCCTCGATCCGTTCTTTTCGACGCGATCCGAACGAGGGGGCCATCATGGCAGCCGGCACACCGGGCACATCCGAGCAACAACGGGCCTTGTGGCTCTCGACGCTCGCTTTCACGATCTGCTTCGCGGTCTGGACGATCTTCTCGATCATAGGCGTCCAGATCAAGAAGGACCTCAATCTCAACGATACCCAGTTCGGGCTGCTCGTCGGCACGCCGATCCTGACCGGCTCGCTCATCCGCCTCATGCTCGGCGTGTGGACCGACCAGTACGGCGGGCGCATCGTCTACACGGCGGTGATGCTCTCGGCCGCGGTTGCGACCTGGCTCCTCACCTTCGCCTACGACTACCCGACCTTCCTTCTGGCGGCGCTCGGCGTCGGCATCGCCGGCGGCTCCTTCGCGGTCGGCATCGCCTACGTCTCAAAGTGGTTCCCGAAGGAGCGGCAGGGCACGGCGCTCGGCATCTTCGGCGCCGGCAACGTCGGCGCGGCGGTCACCAAGTTTGCGGCACCCTTCATCATGGTCGCCTACGGCTGGAAGACGGTTGCCAACTATTGGGCGATCGCCATCGCCGTCATGGGCATTCTCTTCTGGCTGCTCACCAAGGATGACCCGCAGCTCTCCGAGCGGCGGCGCACGGGTGCGAAGCCCGAGCCGCTGTCGGCCATGCTCGAGCCCCTGCGCAATGTGCAGGTGTGGCGCTTCTCGCTCTATTATTTCTTCGTGTTCGGCGCGTTCGTCGCGCTGGCGCTCTGGCTGCCGCGCTACCTCATCGGCGTCTACGGCCTCGACATTCAGACGGCAGGTATGATCGGCGCGTTCTACTCGGTGCCGGCGTCCATCTTCCGCATCTATGGCGGGCATCTCTCCGACAAGTACGGCGCGCGGCGCGTGATGTACTGGACCTTCGGCGTCTCGGTGCTGTGCTGCTTCTTCCTGTCCTATCCGCCGACCGAGTACGTCGTGAAGGGCATCCGCGGGCCGATGGCGTTCCGCCTCGAGACGGGGCTCTATGCCTTCATCGTACTCACCTTCGTGCTCGGCTTCTTCATGAGCCTCGGCAAGGCCGCGGTCTACAAGCACATCCCCGTCTACTACCCGAAGCATGTGGGCTCGGTCGGCGGCGTCGTCGGCCTGGTCGGAGGCCTCGGCGGCTTCATCCTGCCGATCCTGTTCGGCCTGCTCAACGACCTCACCGGCGTCTGGCAGAGCTGCTTCATGCTGCTGTTCGGCATCGTCGCCGTGTCGCTGGTGTGGATGCACACCTCGATCCGCACGATGGAGCGCGAAGCGCTCGGGGCCGAGCTGAAGAAGCTGCCCGAGCTTCCCGAGATGCAGGAGATCCATCAGCCGCAGCACGTCGGTGCGCTCAGTCCCAAACTAATCGAGGACTGGCGGCCGGAAGATCGCGACTTCTGGCGGACGACAGGCAGGGCCATCGCGCGGCGCAACCTGCTGCTCTCGATCCCGGCGTTGCTCCTCTCGTTCGCAGTCTGGATGGTGTGGTCGGTGGTCGTCGCCAAGCTGCCGCAGATCGGCTTCACGTACTCGACCGATCAGCTCTTCTGGCTCGCGGCGCTGCCGGGCCTCTCCGGCGCGACGCTGCGCATCTTCTACTCGTTCATGGTGCCGATCTTCGGCGGGCGCCTGTGGACGACACTTGCGACCTGGTCGCTGATCATCCCGGCGCTCGGCATCGGCTGGGCCGTGCAGAATCCGGATACGCCCTACTGGCTGTTCCTGGTGCTCGCCCTGCTCTGCGGCTTCGGCGGCGGCAACTTCGCCTCCTCCATGTCGAACATCTCGTTCTTCTTCCCGAAGGCCGAGAAGGGGAACGCGCTCGCGCTCAATGCGGGCCTCGGCAACCTCGGCGTCAGCGTCGTGCAGT
>DAORNH010000320.1:0-548 GCA_035440865.1 Hyphomicrobiaceae bacterium
CGTCCTGCTGTTCTCGAAGAACGCATACGCGGCCGCGTTCACCTCGTTCTACACGTTCTACCTGATCGAGCGGTTCGCCGTCTCGGTTCCGTTCGCGCAGGTGATGCTGTTCCTCTATCTGGTCGTGGGCGCGATCGGGGTGATCATCGGCGGCATGATCGGCGACCGCATCGGGCGCGACCGGATCATCAAGATCTCGATCCTCGGCGCCCTGCCTTTCGCCCTGCTGCTGCCCTTCGCCGACCTGTTCTGGACCGGCGTCCTCGCCGTCCTGATCAGCCTCATCATGTCGAGCGCGTTCGCATCGATCCTGATCTACGCCATGGATCTCGTGCCACACCGCGTGGGCTTCGTCGGCGGGCTCTTCTATGGACTGGCCTTCGGGCTCGGGGGCATTGCCGCGGCAGCACTCGGCTTCGTTGCCGACCGTGCCGGCGTCGTCGGCGTGTTCCAGCTTTGCGCCTGGCTCCCGGCGCTCGGGCTGCTTGCCTACGCGTTGCCAGCGCCGTCGCGCGCCGGAAGGTGAGCGGGCGGGGCTCGAGCTTCTC
>DAORNH010000320.1:584-982 GCA_035440865.1 Hyphomicrobiaceae bacterium
CCCCGCCACGTCCCGCGATCAGGATGTCGGATCGAGAAGGCCGCTCTTCGATACGATGCCCGCGAGCAAGGCTCCGAGCATCGGCGCGACGATGAAGAGCCAGAGCTGGCTGATTGCGGTGCTGCCGACAAACACGGCCGGGCCCAAGCTGCGCACCGGATTGACCGAAACGCCGGTCACCTGGATGCCGACGATGTGGATGACGATTAGCGTCAGGCCAATAGCTAGACCAGCCACGGCACCCGGCGCCTTGTTGTGGGTCGAGCCGAGGATCACGGTCACGAACAAGAATGTGGCGACCAGCTCGAACACGAACGCCGACATGACGCCGTACTCGCCGAGATAGCCCGCACCCCAACCGTTTTGACCAAGTCCCGCGCTCGCGAGCGAATGGCCTG
>DAORNH010000320.1:1008-2291 GCA_035440865.1 Hyphomicrobiaceae bacterium
AGCACGCCCGCGCCGGCGATCGCACCGAGGCACTGAGCGATCACGTAGGTGACGAAGTCGCCGGGGCTCATGCGACCGGCGACGAGCGCGCCGAGGCTTACCGCCGGATTAATGTGGCACCCCGAGACCGGGCCGATGCCGTACGCCATGGCGATCAGCGCGAGGCCGAATGCGATGGAAATCCCGAGCACACCGACCGCCTTGCCGGCGATGACCGCCGACCCGCAGCCGAGGAGCACGAGCGTGAAAGTGCCGATGAATTCTGCAGTTGCCTTGTTCAATTCCGTTCCCCCGATTTGGCTCCCAGTGGCGCCGCGTGACGCGCACAACCATCGCGACCACCGAGCGACCGGCCTGGGTGGCAGCCGGCGTGGCAGCCGCGCGCTCCCGACCGAATCGCCGACAGAACCGTACATGAATTGCCTAGATGACCAGCCAGTCTGCAGGGATAGGTATTATGCGATTTCACACGGCAATGAGCTGGAGTGAGCGCACGTCTCGGCAATGCCAGCATTGCCGACACATCGCACCATTTCTCTGCGAGATAATATCGAGTACTGGTGTCACCAGCGGGCATCGCCGCCTTGATCACTGTTCAATTCACTGCCTCGCAGCTTCACCGCTTTGGCCCGATACCGGCACTCCAATTGAAATAATAGGGATGTTTGCATGCCTTAGCGATGTAAGACCCAACTCCCACAATATGAGATAACGAATCTATACATGGACCGGGTCGCCCAAGGACGTCATGCCAAGAGTTACATGCTTGTTGGGTTGCGAGGCGTTGGCAAAACCACTCTAATGAAAAGGAGCCTCAGAATGGCAGAGGAGCATAAATCCTCAGCGATTGACACGGGGCGCAACAAATGAGATTTGCGCATTCGTGCAGGCATCACATCTGCTTCACGATTATGTCGCCGGCGGCACGGACTTAATTCCGGAAGCAGCCCTGGGGACTCCTGCTGCGTCAGCTGCGAGTTTCTCTGGGCCAATCTGCAACTACATCAATTTGCCAAATGGCTTGATCTGAATTATCGAATCATTTTTCCAGCGTCCGCCATTTGCTGGCCGCACGAACTGGGCCTCTCTCAATTTCCTCATGAGCTCATGAGCTGGCGTCTCTCTTTCGAACCCATCGAATATGCTATCCACTCGCAATTGACCGTTTGGATCGGTCATGATTGTCTTAAGTACGGCCCAGTCTTCGGTGGTCAACCTGGATGTAATCAGTTGCATTTCCCTGAGCAAGGCATCAAACGTTTCGGCAACATCGTCCGACGAAA
>DAORNH010000320.1:2322-2637 GCA_035440865.1 Hyphomicrobiaceae bacterium
CAGAATTGTGGCCACTGGCTCGTTCCTCAATTCATACTCGGCTATCGAAAATGTAACCGGCACGTGACGCTCGAAGTGCGAAATGATTGCCTGCAAGGCCCTCAAGCCCCAGGCCGGCCTGTCTTCCTCGGTCGGCCGCGCCGTTTGCCATTGTCATAGGCGTTGGGGCGGGCCGAGGTGACCGCGCGCTGCACCGGTACTTCGGTCCGACCGACAGTCATTTCGTCGAGGGTCGGCTTGCGCACCCGGCTCGCGGTGCCCGCGCCGGAGGCTGGGCGGGTCGTCGATTGGGCATAGGTCGGCTGCACGGCCTCG
>DAORNH010000320.1:2660-3567 GCA_035440865.1 Hyphomicrobiaceae bacterium
GGGTCCAGGGTCCGAGACCCTGGCGGGGGTCGAGGGGGCGGTGCCCCCTCGCCTCTCTTTCGGTGCACCACCATAGCGGCGGGCCCCTTCGAATGCTCCCGCCTGATCCTCGACCTGGCCCTGCGTCGCCATCGGATCGGCCGCGACGGCGAGCTCGGTCTCGCGCAGCCGCTTGATCTCGTCGCGGAGCCTCGCCGCCGTCTCGAACTCGAGATCGGCCGCGGCGGCGCGCATCTTCGCCTCCATGTCGTCGATGACGGCCGCGAGGTTGTGTCCGACGAGCGGCGCGCCATCCTCGGCGAGGCCTGCGTCGACGGTCACCCGGTCGTTCTCGTAGACAGACTGCAGGATGTCGGCGATGCTCTTCTTCACGCTCTCGGGCGTGATGCCGTTCGCCGCATTCCAGGCGAGCTGCTTCTCGCGGCGCCGATTGGTCTCGGCGAGCGCGCGCTCCATCGAGCCGGTGACGCTGTCAGCGTAGAGCACGACCTTGCCGTCGACGTTGCGGGCCGCTCGACCGATGGTCTGCACGAGTGACGTTTCGGAGCGCAGGAAGCCTTCCTTGTCGGCATCCAGGATGGCGACGAGTGCGCACTCGGGAATGTCGAGGCCTTCGCGCAGCAGGTTGATGCCGATCAGTACATCGAACGCGCCGAGGCGGAGGTCGCGGATGATCTCGATGCGCTCGAGCGTCTCGATGTCGGAATGCATGTAGCGGACGCGGATGCCCTGCTCGTGCATGTACTCGGTGAGATCCTCGGCCATGCGCTTCGTCAGCACTGTGCAGAGCGTGCGATAGCCCTTCTTGGCGGTCTCACGCACCTCGTCGATGACGTCGTCGACCTGGGTCTTGGCGGGGCGCACCTCACAGACGGGGTCGACGAGGCCGGTCGGGCGGATCACCTGT
>DAORNH010000320.1:3656-4361 GCA_035440865.1 Hyphomicrobiaceae bacterium
CGGAGCGGGCGATTGTCCATGCACGAGGGCAGGCGGAAGCCGTATTCGGCGAGCGTCGCCTTGCGCCGGTAGTCGCCGCGGAACATGCCGCCGATCTGGGGCACGGTGACGTGGCTCTCGTCGGCGAATACCAGCGCGTTGTCGGGCAGGTACTCGAAGAGGGTAGGCGGCGGGTCGCCGGGATTGCGGCCGGTCAGATAGCGCGAATAGTTCTCGATGCCGGCGCAGGAGCCGGTCGCCTCCATCATCTCCATGTCGAACAGCGTACGCTGCTCGAGCCGCTGCGCCTCGAGTAACTTGCCGGCTGCGTGCAACTCGTCGAGGCGCTGCTTCAGCTCGGACTTGATCGACTTGATCGCCTGTTGCAGCGTCGGCTTCGGCGTCACGTAGTGCGAGTTGGCGTAAACCTTGATGAGCTCCAGCTCGCCGGCCTTGGCGCCGGTCAGCGGATCGAACTCGATGATGCTCTCGACCTCGTCGCCGAACAACGTGATGCGCCAGGCCCGGTCCTCGAGGTGGGCAGGGAACAGCTCGACAGTATCGCCGCGCACGCGGAAGGTGCCGCGGTGGAAGTTGCCGTCGTTGCGACGGTAGTGCAGCGCGACGAGGTCGGCGAGCAGCTGATCGCGCGAGATGCGCTCGCCGAGCTTCAGCGCGAAGGTCATCGCCGTGTAGGTCTCGACCGAGCCGATGCCGTAGATGCAC
>DAORNH010000320.1:4558-5079 GCA_035440865.1 Hyphomicrobiaceae bacterium
AGAGCTGCGCCGCGAGCGCCTTGTTCGGCGCCAAGATGAGCGCCGGTCGCTGCGTTGCGGCGATAACGTGCGCCATCGTGAAAGTCTTGCCCGAACCGGTGACGCCGAGCAGCACCTGATTGCGCTCGGCCGCAACCGCCGCGGTGACCAGCTCCTTGATTGCCTGCGGCTGATCGCCTTTTGGCTCGAAGTCCGATTTCAGGGTGAAGTGAAGGCCGCCTTCGGATTTCTCCGGCCGCGGCGGACGGTGCGGCATGAACATCGGCATGTCGCCGGAGACGAGCGGGTGCGTCGCGAGCATGGGCTGGCGGCCGAGCAGCTCCTGCGCACGCTCCGAGCGTTCCGATGGACGCGAGAGAAGTGCGTTCAAGGCCGCATTCGGCGTGAAGTCTTCTGGCCGCGGCGCCACGGAGCGGAGCGCCGGCAGGACCGGCGGCCCCGACACCTGGAATGCCGACTGCGGAGCCTCGCCGAGGCCTGGAGTCTGGGCGGCCGTCTCGACGGGCGGCGCAATCGGCTTG
>DAORNH010000321.1:0-5041 GCA_035440865.1 Hyphomicrobiaceae bacterium
CGACTGGAACACATACCCCATGTTCCGCTTGTGAGCTGGTACATGTGTAAGGTCGCGCCCGAGAACCTTGACGCTGCCCCCGCTCGGCGCGATCAGCCCCGCGACCATGCGCAGCGTCGTAGTCTTGCCGCACCCCGAGGGACCGAGCAAGCCGACGCATTCACCCCTTGCGACGTCCAAGCTGATGCCGTCGACCGCGACGGTCGCGCCGTACTGCTTGGCGAGCCCGACGAGCTCGACATGTTGGGACATCGCCGATCCGATCAACGAGCCGCGATGATCTCGCGCCGCCAGCGATTGTTCCACTGGTCGCGCACTTTCGCCAATTCGGCCCAATCGACCGGGATCATCCGCGCGCGATTGTCCGCGGCCGCCGCCGTGCGCGCGATCGCCGCCGGAGCGATCGTCGCCTTTCCATTGGTCGGCGCATAGAACATGCGCTCGGTGAACGCCTTCTGCGCCGTCTGCGACAGCGCATAATTGATGAAGGCCGCCGCGGCCGGCCGCGACTTCGAGCCCTTCACGAGGTTGATCGTGTTGATCTGGAAGACGCTGCCTTCCGGTGGCAGCAGCACGCCGAGTTTGCCCTTGGTCTGGTCGCGGATAAGCTGGGCGCGCGCATTCCACCCTGTCGCCGCCTTCACGACACCGTTGAGCACCAGAGCATAGCCGTCCGGATTGGGCTCGAATGTCTGTACTGAGGGCGCCAGTTCCTTCAGCTTTGCGATCGCCTTGTCGATCGATTTCGTATGGTCGCCGCCGAGCATCTTCTCGACCATCGCGGTGAGCGCGAGACCCTGGATATTCGGCGGCGCCGAGATGGCGAGCCCGCCCTTGAGGTCCGGCCGCCAGAGATCGGCTAGCTTGGCGAGCGGCGGGGTGAGCTTCTCGGTGTCGTAGACGAGGACGAGGTGATCGAATGTGACGGCCGGCCCGAAGTCGCCGTAACGCGCCTCCGGATAGAGCTCTGCGAGCGAGGGCACGTCGGTGGCCGACATCTTGTCAGTCAGCCCTTCGGTGTTGGCGATGCCGGCGGTCGAGACGTCCATGAGCACGACGTCGACCTGCGGATCGGCCTTCTGGGCGCGGATCGTGCCGAGCATCTGCGCCGAGGTGCCACCCGGCGCATACTTCACCGTGACGCCCGGAAACGCCTTCGTAAACGGCCCGACGACCGTCTCGACGTAATTGTCCTGAAAGATGCCGCCATAGGCCATCAGCGTGACCGTGCCGGTCAGCTGCTGCGCCCGGGCCGGCGTCACTGCCGTCCCGAGCAGAGTGCCGGCGCCTGCGAGCAGGAACCCTCTGCGATCGATCTCAGCCATATGGTTCGCCTTCGCTCCGCCAATGTCAGTCATTCCTCGCTCATCGAACATAGCGATCACCGGACATGACTGTCTACCATGAGCAGCTCGCGGCGCTCGCCTCTTGCGAGGTGCGGCGCCGGGGTGGCAGAAGAAGTCAGATCCGGAGCTTCCGACAACCAGGACACCATGGCGCCCCGCACCCTCTACGATAAGATCTGGGACAGCCACGTCGTGCACACCTACGACGACGGCACCACAATCCTCTATGTGGACCAGCAGCTCATCCACGAGGTGCTCTCGCCGCAAGCCTTCGAGGGGCTGCGGCTCACAAACCGCCGCGTCCGCCGGCCGGAGGCGACGCTCGCCGTCGCCGACCACAATACGCCGACCACTGACGGTCGCTCGGACGAGACCGCCGAGGACGACGCCAAGGAACAGCTCGCCGCGATCCGCAAGAACTGCCGCGATTTCGGCATCACGTTTTTCGGCGTCGAGGACAAGCGCAACGGCATCGTGCATGTGATCGGCCCCGAACAGGGCGTTACGCAGCCAGGCATGACACTCGTCTGCTGCGACAGCCATACGGCGACGCACGGCGCATTCGGCGCGCTCGCCTTCGGCGTCTCTACGTCGGAGGTCGAGCACGTGCTCGCGACGCAGACGCTGCTCGCAACCAAGTCGAAGAACATGCGCATCAGAGTCGATGGCCGGCTGCCGTTCGGCGTCACGTCGAAGGACCTGATCCTCGCCATCATCGGCAAGATCGGCACGGCCGGCGGCACGGGCTACGTCGTCGAGTTCGCGGGCGAAGCCGTGCGCGCGCTCTCCATGGAGAGCCGCATGACCATGTGCAACATGGCGATCGAGGGCGGTGCGCGTGCGGGCCTCGTCGCGCCCGACGAGAAGACCTTCGCCTATGTGAAAGGCCGCACCTTCGCGCCGCGCGGCGCAGATTGGGAACGGGCCGTGGCCATGTGGTCCCAGCTGCCGTCGGACCCCGACGCGCGCTACGACCGCGAGGTCGTCCTCAACGGCCCGGACATTGCCCCGATGGTGACCTGGGGGACGAACCCCGAGCAGGTGACCTCGATCGACGGCACCGTCCCCGATCCCGAGGCGGCCCCGAACGCGGACGCGCGCAAAGCCATGGCGAACGCACTCGCCTACATGGGCCTCACGCCCGGCACGCGCATTGCCGAGATCAAAGTCGACAAGATCTTCATCGGCTCATGCACCAACAGCCGCATCGAGGACCTGCGCGAGGTGGCTAAGGTGCTCAAGGGACGGCGCATCGCGAGCCACGTCGCCGGCATCGTCGTGCCAGGCTCGCAGTTCATCAAGCAGCAGGCCGAGGAGGAGGGCATCGCCGAGATCGTCAAGGCGGCCGGCCTCGAATGGCGCAACGCGGGCTGCTCCATGTGCCTCGGCATGAACCCGGACCGGGTGCCGCCCGGCGAGCGCTGCGCGTCGACCTCGAACCGGAACTTCGTCGGCAGGCAAGGCTACAAGGCGCGCACGCACCTCGTCAGCCCGGTGATGGCGGCGGCGGCCGCGATCGCCGGCCACTTCGTCGATGTGCGCAGCTGGGCCTGAGGGAGACAGCCATGGAAAAGTTCACGGTTCTCAAGGGTCTCGCGGCACCGCTCGCCGTGATCAACGTCGACACCGACATGATCATCCCGAAGCAGTTCCTGAAGGGCATCACGCGAAGCGGCCTCGGCAAGCACCTCTTCCATGAGATGCGCTTCGACGAGGACGGGCGGGAGAACCCTGCGTTCGTGCTCAACAGGGAGCCCTACCGTAAGGCTCAGATCATCGTCTCGGGCGACAACTTCGGCTGCGGCTCCTCGCGCGAGCACGCGCCGTGGGCGATCCTCGACTTCGGCATCCGCGCGATCGTCGCGCCCTCGTTCGCCGACATCTTCTATACGAACTGCTTCAAGAACGGCATTCTTGCCGTGAAGCTGCCGCAAGGTGACGTGGCGCAACTGATGGCCGACGCGGAAAGCGCCGCAAGCGCCACCATGACCATCGACCTCGCCGCGCAGACGATCCGTCGCCACGACGGCCGCGAGATCGGCTTCGAGATCGATGCCTTCCGCAAGCGCTGCATGCTGGGCGGTCTCGACGACATCGGCTTGACGCTCGAGCACACCGAGAAGATCGCCGCCTTCGAGGGGCGCCAGCGGCGCTCCCTGCCCTGGCTCTACGATCGCAAGCCCGCCTGAGCGCAGGCGGAGCGGCCTGAGCAACGATCTCGACAAATGACAATGGGCGCCGCGAGACCTCTCTCGCGGCGCCCATTTCAGCTTCTCGACTTGGTCTAAGCGGACAGGTTCAGCTGCCGGACGTTCCCGGCTGTGGTGATACCCCGCTCTGCGTCGCTTGAGACGCACCTGCGGATCCGTTCGGCGTCGCCCCGGCAGTGGCGACGACCGGTTGCGACTTCGCCACGATTCCGAGTCGCTCCTCCGCCGACTGCAGGATCTGGGCAATCAGCTCCGTGTAGCGGACGCCTTGGAAGCCGGCCATGATGTTCAACTTGCCGTCCCAGCACCAGCCCGGATTCGGGTTCACTTCGAGGAGCTTGATCTCTCCTCTCGCATCCGCGCGCCAGTCGAAGCGCGCGTAGTCGCGACAGCCGAGCCGCTCGAAGAGGCGCATCGACCACTCGATGAGCTGAGACTGCGAGCTGTCCGCCAGCGCCGCCTCGTGATAGCGGATCTGCGTCCAGTACGGGCTATCAGGCTCCCACTTCGATTCGTACCCCAGGATCTTGGGCAGCTTCGGATCGAGCCTCGAGAAGTCGACCTCGAGGATGGGCAGCGCCCGGAGGCCCTGCTCCGGATTGCCGATGAGGCCGACGGAGTATTCAGCGCCCGTCAGATACTCCTGCACGAGCACGCCGCGCTTCGGGAAATCAGTGCGAAGCTTCTCGAGGTAGTCGAGCAGTGCCTTCTCGTTCCTGACGACGGCGTCCTTGGTAATGCCCTGCGAGCTGTCGCCCTGGTTGGGCTTCAGCAGCGCAGGGAAGACCGACGGCAGCGTCGCGCCTTGGTCGCCCGGCCGCACATAGGTCTCGAGAGGCACCGGCACGTCCAGCGTCAGAGCGACGGCGCGCACGAGGCCCTTGTCGTAGCAGGCCGCCAGCGCCGACGGCCCCGCCCCGGTGTAGGGAATGCCCATCACCTCGAGCATCGCCGGAACGTGCAGCTCTTTGAAGGGGTCGTTGTTCAAACCCTCGTCGCAGAGATTGAAGACGAGGTCGGTCTTCAGCTCCGAGAGATCACGGTCGAGCGTTCCGTGATTGTTGAGATAGCGCACCTTGTAAGCCGGCAGCTCGGAGAGCGCATCCTTGAGCTTGCGGACGGTATCGAGGTCTTCCGGGTTGAACGTGCCGTTGCGCTTCACCTGGTCGGGAAGCCGCGGGTCGCCCAGCAGCACGGTGAGGTCGATCGCCTGCACCTTGCCGCGCGCCTTGCGGGCAGGCAGCTGCGGCGCATCGGCCGTGAGTAGAATGCGCCGCGCCATCATGCCGAGATCTTGATCCCGGTCAGAGACGGCCTCGGCCGTGCCGTGATGGCGAATGTTGCGGAAGCCGGTCTTCTCGAGCAACTTCGTGATCGATTCGCGCGTGTACAGGCGCTCGGCGTAGAACTGGTCGGCGATCACGCCGGTCTCGTCATTGACGATCACCTCGCGGCTGATCAGACGCTCGCCGTCCTGGCTCAAGG
>DAORNH010000322.1:0-5026 GCA_035440865.1 Hyphomicrobiaceae bacterium
CCCTTGTGCAGAACCCTTGGAGAGCCCCGAGTTACCTGCTCGTCGTCACGATCTCGGTTCCTGACCGGCCAGACGCCCATGTGACCTCCGCCAAGGCCGAAGTCGCGTTCAACCCGGCACGCGTAAAGAGCTATCGCCGCCTCGGCGATGAACCCCGTTCCGTTGCGGCGACCGCGGCCAGGCGGGCCGTGTCGCCGGCCGAGCGCCGAGCGGTCCGGCTCGACGGTGGCACCAGCGTGACATCGGTCTACGAGCTGACGCCGGTCGTTGCCGATGCCGAAGCGGCCGTCGGTCCCGATAGCGCGGCCTCGGCACTCTCGGCAAAGCGCGTTACCCGGTCTGACCCGGTCGAGACCGCAACCGTCGTCCTCTCCTTCCTGGCTCCCGGAAAAGCTGTGCCGGAGCGTCGCCTGGTCCGGCTCGGATTGCCGACGCGCCTCGACGAGCCGGCAAGCCCCGCGCTCCGCGGACACGGGCTGGCCATTGCCGCCGCGGCTTTTGCCGAGCGGCTTGCGGGTGTCGACGGCGGCAGCGCGATCAGCATCGATGATATTCTTCGGCTGACCGAGAGCTCGGTCTCCGCGGCCCCGAGCGAGGCCGGGCAACAGTTTCTTGCAATCGTCCGCCGCGCAAAGCTGGCCGGCTGGTAGGTCGCCCGCCTCCATGCTGACACAGCCGCTTCACAGGCGCGCTCAAGGCTCTATGATGATGGGCCAGCGCGTCGGCCCCAATCGGCCGACCGCCTGGGGTCCGCCGGATTGTCGGCGCCGACCCCGGACAGGGACTACGGGACCCAGGGAGAGTGACCTTGACGCTTCTCAGTAAAGCAGCCGCGTTGTCGACGGCCCTCGCCGTCGCGCTCGGCGCAACGTTCGCCGTCGCGCAGGACATGAAGTTCTTCCGCATCGGCACAGGCGGTGCCGGCGGCACATACTTCCCGATCGGCGGCCTCATCGCCAATGCGATCTCTGCTCCGCCCGGCTCCACGCCCTGCGACAAGGGCGGCTCGTGCGGCGTCCCGGGCCTCGTCGCGATCGCCCAATCGTCCAACGCGTCGGTCGCCAACGTGACCGCAGTCGAGTCCGGCCAGATCGAATCCGGTCTCGCCTCCGCCGACATCGTCTTCCAGGCCTACAACGGCCTCGCCAAGTTTGATAAGAAATTCGCGAAGCTGCGCGTGATCGCCAACCTCTTCCCCGAGCACATGCACCTCGTGCTGCCGAAGGGCGCCAAGCTCGGCTCCATCAAGGAGCTGAAGGGCAAGCGCGTCGGCATCTTCCAGGCCGGCTCCGGCACGCAGGTCGTCGTGCTCGAGCTCCTGAAGCTCTACGGCATCACCAAGGCGGACATCCAGGCCGCCGAGCTCAACCCGCAGCAGAGCGCCGACCGCCTCGCCGACGGTCAGCTCGACGCCTTCTTCATCGTCGGCGGCATGCCGCTGGCCGCCATCTCGCAGCTCGCCGCGACGAAGGGGATCGAGCTTTACTCGTTCTCGGATGAGGAGCGGGCGACCTTCCTGAAGGCCGTGCCCTACTACTACGCCGCCGACATCCCGGCGAAGAGCTACGAAGGCGTCGGCTACGTCGCGAAGTCGGTCGCAGTCGGCGCGCAGTGGGTGGTGAGCAGCTCCGTCGACGAGAAGCTGGTCTACGACATCACCGCGGCACTCTGGAACGGCAACTCGCGCAAGCTCTTCGATGCGGGCCACTCGCAGGCGAAGAACATCACGCTCGAGAACGCGCTGAAGGCCGTCGGCACGCCGATCCATCCGGGGGCGGCGAAGTACTACAAGGAGAAGGGGCTCCTGAAGTAAGCTTCGCCGGCCTTGCCGACTGACGCACGCGGGGTCGGGTCCTTGCGGTCCGGCCCCGCGCATCTTTCGCCGCTTGCCAACCGGCTTGGCAGCAGGCCCCCGTGAACTCGCCTGCCATACCATCAGGACCGCCCATGACCGCTCCCTCCACTGAGCCGATGATCGACGCGCGCCGCGCCAAGGAAATCGAGCAGGAGTTCGAGAGTGAGCGGCTGACGCGACCGATTGCGCCGTGGACGGCGACGTTCGTCTTCCTCTTCCTGATCGTGTTCGCGATCTACCACTACATCACCGCCGGCACCGGAATTCCCATCGACCATTGGCACATGGGGTTCCACCTCACCGGCGTGCTGCTGATGGTATTCATCCTCTATCCGGCACAGCGCTTCAGCGCGAAAGGCGGCGCCGCCCCGGCATCGGGCTGGCTCACGCCCGGCGGCGTCCCCCTGATCGACTGGGCAATGGGCATCGCCGGCGGCCTCGCGGCGCTCTGGATCGGCATCTCCTGGGAAGGCTTCGACTTTTCGGTCCTCGGCGAGACCTACAAGCTCGCGGCGCAAGCGATGCGCCAGGGCAACCCCGCCGACATCGACGTCGTGCTCGGAACGATCCTCACCGTCGTCGTGCTCGAGGCGACGCGGCGCACCGTCGGCTGGGTGCTGCCGATCATCATCCTCGTCTTCATCGCCTTTGCCCTCTTCGGGCCGCACATGCCCTTCCAGATCCTGAAGCACCCTGGCGTCACCTGGAAGCAGTTCGTCAACAACATCTACTTCCCCGCCGAGGGGATCTTCGGCGTGGCGCTCTGGATCGTCTCGACGGTCGTCTTCCACTTCGTGCTGTTCGGCGCGGTTGCACAGCGCATGGGTCTCGGCCAGCTGTTCGTCGATATCTCGACCATCGTCGCCGGGCGCTTCATGGGTGGTCCCGCGAAGGTCTCCGTCGTCTCCTCGGCGCTCTTCGGCACCATCTCGGGTTCGGCCGTCGCAAACGTCGTCTCGACCGGATCGCTGACCATCCCCAACATGAAGCGCCTCGGCTATCCGGGGCACTTCGCGGGCGGCGTCGAGGCCGCGGCGAGTGCGGGCGGACAGGTGACGCCGCCGATCATGGGCGCCGCCGCCTTCATCATGGCCGAATACCTGAAGATGCCCTACAGCCAGATCGCGATCGCGGCGGCCGTGCCGGCGTTCCTCCATTATTTCGGCGTGCTGACGATCGTACATTTCGAGGCGAAGCGGCTTGGCCTCAAGGGCCACGAGGCGCACGAGATCCCGCGCCTCCTCCCCGTGCTCGCCCGCGGCTGGCCGGCGCTCTTGCCGCTGCTGGTCCTCCTCTATGTGCTCTTCTCGGGCTACACGCCCTACATGGCGGCCTTCTGGGGCATCACCACAGCGATCGTCGTCGGCCTCCTGAACCCGATGAAGCGGGTGCATCCACGCGAGTTCCTGGAAGCTTTCCACGAGGGCGGGCGCGCGGCCCTCGCGGTCGGCGCCATCTGCGCGGCGGTCGGCATTGTCATCGGCGTCGTGACGCTCACCGGGCTCGCCTTTCGGCTCGGCTTCATGGTGACGGGGGCAGCCAAGGACATCGGCGAGCTGATCTTCGGGCTCTCGAGTCTGCTGCCCTTCGAGATGCTGTCGCTGAAGGACATCACGCTCTTCCTGTCGATGCTCTTTATCGGCATCGCCTGCATCCTGATGGGCGCCGGCGTGCCGACGACCGCGCTCTACATCATGCTGGTGACAGTGGCGCAGCCCGCTTTCTCGAACCTCGGCGTGCCACCGCTCGCGACCCACATGTTCGTCCTCTACTACGGCATCATCTCGGAGGTGACGCCGCCCGTCTGCACCTCGGCCTACGCGGCGGCAGCGATCGCCAACTCGAACCCGTGGAAGACGGGCTTCACCGCCTTCAAGCTCTCGAACGCGAAAATCATGGTGCCGTTCGTGTTCTGCTACAGCCCCGTGCTGCTGCTCGTCCTTCCGGGCTTCACATGGCTCGCCTTCGCTCAGACGTTCGGGACGTGTCTCCTCGGCACGATATGCTTGGGTATTGCTTTCGTCGGATATGGCTGGGCGCCGATGCCGATGCCGCTGCGGCTGCTCCTGGCGCTCGCCGGCATCCTGCTCGCCATGCCGAGCGGGGGGACCGATCTCATCGCCATCGTACTTGCCGCGCTGCCGATTGCGCAGCAGGTCATGGCGGCGTCCCGGCGCACCGTGACTGCTGGGGCATAGCGAGATGAGCGGGAAGCCCAACATCCTTTTCCTGATGGCAGACCAGCTCCGTTGGGACTATCTCGCCTGCACCGGGCACCCGACGATCCGCACGCCCAACATCGATCGCATGGCTGCTCGCGGTACGCGCTTTTCCCGCGCCTTTGTGCAGTCGCCGGTCTGCGGCGGCTCGCGCATGAGCTTCTATTCGGGCCGCTACAATCTCACACACGGTGCCACGTACAACAACTTCCCGCTGCGCATCGACGAGAAGACGATGGGCGACTATCTCCGCCCGCACGGTTACCGCTCCGTGCTCGTCGGCAAGACGCACTTCAAGCCGGACACGGAGAGCCTCGCCCGCCTCGGCATCGATCCCGGTACCAACCCGGGGCTCCCCTATCTCCAATGCGGTTTCGAGGCCTTCGAGCGCGACGACGGACTCCATCCGGAGGTCGACGGTAAGCTCGCGGGCGCTGATCCGGCCTACAATCGCTGGCTCCGCCAGCTTGGCTACTCCGGCGCGAACCCCTGGCACAGCTGGGCGAACTCGGTCGAGGGCGCAGACGGCTCCGTTCAGTCCGGCTGGTCGATGCGCAATGCCCGCCGCCCCGCGCGCGTCAAGGCCGAGCATTCCGAGACTGCCTACATGACGGACCGCGCCATCGCCTTCCTCGACCAGGTCGCGGGCGATCCTCGGCCATGGATGGCGCACGTCTCCTACATCAAGCCGCACTGGCCCTACATCGCACCCGCGCCCTATCACGCGATGTATGCCGAGCGCGACGTCCTTCCCGCCAACCGCAGCGCCGCCGAGCTTGCCGATCCGCACCCGGTGATCGCCGCCTTCATGCGGCACGAGGAGAGCGTCAACTTCTCCCGCGAGGAGGTGCGCCAGACGGTGATCCCGACCTACATGGGGCTGATCGCCGAGCTCGACCATCACGTCGGGCGTCTCCTCGCCCATCTCGAGAAGCGCGGGCTCGCCGAGAAC
>DAORNH010000323.1:0-5023 GCA_035440865.1 Hyphomicrobiaceae bacterium
CTTGCCGCGAGCGTGATGCCGGCGGCAACCCGAACGGCCGTCATGATCTTTGCGAACAGCGTTCCGAAGGCGTTGATCGCGTCCTTCACGCGGATTGCCGTGGTGCCGGGTAGCTCGCGGCCGAGATCGCGCGCGATCGCGGCTTCCGTGACGAGCGCGGTGTCGGCGGGTAGCGTGATCGTGGCGAGCAGGTTGTGCGGTGCGCCGGAGAGCGTGTTCGGCGAGAACACCATGACGAAGTTTATGGCGAGGCTCTCCCACTTGAGCTCGCGGAAGCTTGCGATGCGTGCGGTCACGTCGCGGCCGAGGATATTGACGGTGACGCTGTCGCCGATCTTCAAGCCAAGGTCTTTGGCGAGCTCGCCTTCGAACGAGACGAGCGGCTCGCCCTGGTAGTCCTTCGGCCACCAGGCACCGGCGGTCACTTTCGAGCCTTCTGGCACGTCCTCGGCGTAGGTGAGGCCGCGATCGCCTTGCAGTACCCAGCTCGCCTTGGGCGACGCCTTGACGGTCTCGGCCGGACGGTCGCCGAGCTTGACGAGACGGCCGCGCAGCATCGGCGCATGACGGACTTCAGCCGCCGCGACGTGGCGCTTCACGATGGCGTCGTGGCGATCGCGGTCGTCGCGGGGGAGGTCGAGGATGAAGTAGTTGGGCGAGCCTTTCGGGATGCGCGCAGTGAGCTCGTCGCGGATCGAAGCGTCGGCAAGCGACAGCGTGACGAGGAGGGAGAGGCCCGAGCCGAGCGCCAGCACCACGGAGCGCGTGAGGCCGCCCGGCGCGCCGAGGCTGCCGAGGGCGAGCGAGAGCTCCGGTCGGCGCGGGCGTGGCAGCGTGCGAGCGACCAGCGTGACGAGCTGGCCCAGTCCGAGGAAGACGGCGAACACGCCAGCGATGCCGAGCAGGAAGAAGCTCGCGATCCGCCGATCCTCCGACGAGAGGATGGCGAGCACGGCGAGCAACGCTGCGATCACGATGAGTGATGCAATGCTCGTCCAGGGCAGGGAGGTGCGGGCCGGCTGCACATCGTCGCGGAAGAGCGAGGCGGCGCGGATGCGCCCGGCGCGGCCGAGCGGCCAGACAGTGAAGAGGAGCGTCACCAGTAGCCCGTAGGCGATCGCCGTCAGCACGCTGCGGGCGGAGATCACGAACTCGCCGCGGATCGGCAGCGCGGCTCCGATCGTTGCATCGAGCGCCAGCGGCATAAGCATGCCGAGGCCGAGGCCGATGCCGATACCGAGGAGCCCGATGATGAGGATCTGCACGAGATGCAGCGCCGTGATCGTGCGCTGGCGCGCGCCGAGCGCCTTCAGAGTCGCGATCACCTTGCGGCGGCGGTCCATGTAGGTCGCAACGGCACTCGCGACGCCGACGCCGCCGACGATGAGCGAGGTGAGGCCGACGAGGGTGAGGAACTGGCGGAGCCGCTCGAGCGTCCGTGAGACGGAGGGCGAGGGATCGCGGCGATCGGCAATGATGAAGCCGGATTCGGGGAGATCTGCCTTCGCCTTGTCTCGGAAGCGGACAAGGTCGGCATTGTCGGCTGTGGGGCCAGCGGCGGCGAGCTTCAGCGCGTAGCGCCAGCGCACGAGACTGCCGGGCTCGGCGAGTTGCGAGGCCTTCAGCGTATCGAGTGAGACGAGGACGCGTGGGCCATAGGTCAGCCGGTCGGCGATCTTGTCCGGCTCGGCGACGATGGTGGCGCGGACCTCGACCTCTGTGCGGCCGAGCTTGATGCGATCACCGAGCTTGATGCCGAGCCGGTCGAGCAGAATTGGCTCGACGGCGGCGCCGCGGCCGGCCAGCGCCGTGCTCGCGGTGACGCCGGAGGACAGGGTGAGTGTGCCGGAAAGCGGGTAGAGATCGTCGATCGCCTTGAGCTCGATCAGTGCCTGCTCGTCTGCGCCCGCGGCTGGGGCGGCGGTGCGGGCCATGGAGCGCAGCGTCGCCGCCTCGCTGACTTTGCCGTGGGTCGCAATCCAGCGGCGCTCGGCCTCGGTCGCAGCCTTGTGCGAGCGGGCGAGAGTGACGTCGCCGCCGAGCAGTGCTTCGCCCTGCCGTTCGAACCCCGCTCGGAGCGCATCGGAGAGTGCGCCGACGCCCGCGATCACGGCGACGCCGAGCGCGATACAGGCGAGGAAAACGTAGAAGCCCGAGAGACCTGAGCGGAGCTCGCGGAGCGCGAGCGTCAGCACAACAGGCCAACGCCATCCAGTGGCCCGCGTGGTGAGCCCTTCAGTTGCAATGGTCATGCGAGCGCACCGGTAGCGACCCGTGAGACGATGCGACCGTCGGCCATGTGGACTGTCCGGCCGCAGCGCCGCGCCAGCGCGTGATCATGCGTGATGAGGACGAGTGTCGTCCGCCGCCGCTTCTGCAGGTCGACGAGCAGGCCGACGACGGTCTCGCCGGTCTGCCCATCGAGATTGCCCGTCGGCTCGTCGGCGAGGAGCAGCTTCGGCCGCGTCACAAGGGCGCGGGCGATGGCGACACGTTGTTGCTCCCCCCCCGAGAGCTCGGCCGGGAAATGATCGACGCGATGGCCGAGCCCGACCTCGCCGAGGAGCACGCGCGCCTCGACCAATGGGACGATATCGCGGCGGCCGGCAAGCTCGAGCGGGAGCGCCACATTCTCGAGCGCGGTCATGGTCGGCACGAGGTGGAACGACTGGAAGACGATGCCGATCGCGGCGCCGCGGACAAGGGCGAGCTGGTCCTCGCCGAGCGCCGAGAAGTCCTGGCCGACGACGCTGACACTCCCGCGCGTTGCCCGTTCGAGGCCGGCAATGATCATGAGGAGGGAAGTCTTGCCTGAGCCGCTCGGTCCGACGACGGCGACCGTCTCGCCTTCGCCGATGTCCAGGGAGACATTGCGCAGGATGTCGACCGAGCCCGCGCGGCTCGTCAGCGAAAGTGAGACGTTGGCGAGCGAGACGACGGCGCGGGCGCCTGCACCGATAGCGCCGTGCTCGCTCGCAGGGGTGGCGTCTTGCATTTCATGTCCTCATGGCGCCGGGCGATGAAGCCACCCGCTGCCGTCAGATGGTGGTCGAAATTGGACCCGGCAAGGCACGCTGACCTGCGCATCTTACGCACACCGAGGCACTCCCGATCTGCCGGGCAGGGGCTTCAGGCCGTTCGCAACGGATAGATGAGCGAGAACGCCATGGTCTCGTTGGAAATGACCGATACATCGAGCGGCGTCACATCGAGCGGCGGCATCAGCTTGGCGGGCAACAAGGTGCCACCGTCCCAGAGAGCGACAAGACGTGTGCCGCGGAGCTGCGCAAGGCTCTCGATGAGCCTCGCGAGCGCGGCGAGCATCGCCGTGTGCTTGCGGTCCTGATCGACGTCGTCGGGTTCGCCCGGGTCGAAGTATGCCTTGAAATCGTCGAGTGCGCTGCAGCAGCAACCGTCCCACTCCGTCGTCACGCGGACAGAGTGGGCAGTGCCGATGACCGCGTGCACGTCCGGCCGGACGTCGGCAACGAGGCCGACGTCACCGAACGCTGTCGCGATAGCCTGCACCTCGATCGGCCGCTCGCTGCCGAAGTAGAGAACGAGGCACATGCGGTCTCAGCTCGCGATCAGCACGTCGGTATAGAGTTCGCTCGGATCGGGCTCGGGATCGGACTGCGAGAACTCGGCTGCTACGGTAACGATTTGGCGGATCTGGCCGTCGATCGCCTTCAGCTCGTCCTCGCTCGCGAGGCGCCCGTCGAGCAGCCGCTTTCTCACGCGCTCGATCGGGTCGCGCTCCTCGCGGACGCGCTCGACCTCCTCGCGGGTACGGTACTTGGCCGGGTCCGACATGGAGTGGCCGCGGTAGCGATAGGTCATCATCTCGAGGATGTAGGGGCCGTTGCCAGCGCGGGCATGGGCGACGACCTTGTCGCCGGCGGCCTTCACAGCGCGCACGTCCATGCCGTCGACCTGCTCGCCGGGGATGTCGAATGAGGAGCCGCGCAGCGAGAAGTTGGTCGTGGCGGCCGCACGCTCGATCGCGGTGCCCATGGCGTAGCGGTTGTTCTCGATGATGAAGATCACCGGCAGCGACCAGAGCTTGGCGATGTTGAAGCTCTCGTAGACCTGGCCCTGGTTGGCGGCGCCGTCGCCGAAATAGGTGAGGCATACGCTGTCGTTGCCGCGATATTTGTTGGCAAAGGCGAGGCCGGCGCCGAGGGGCACGTTGGCGCCGACGATGCCGTGGCCGCCGTAGAAGTTCTTCTCCTTGGAGAACATGTGCATCGACCCGCCCTTGCCGCGCGAGTAGCCGCTGCGCCGGCCCGTCAGCTCGGCCATGACGCCCTTCGGGTCCATGCCGCAGGCGAGCATGTGGCCGTGATCGCGGTAGGTTGTGATCACCTGATCGCTCGGGCGAATCGCCATCTGCATGCCGACGACGACGGCCTCCTGGCCGATGTAGAGATGGCAGAAGCCGCCGATCAGCCCCATGCCGTAGAGTTGGCCGGCGCGCTCCTCGAAGCGGCGGATGAGCAGCATCTCGCGGTAGGCGGCGAGCTCCTGCTCCCGCGTGAAGGCCGGCACCATACTGCGCACGCCGGTGCCGGGAGTGCCGAGGAAGCCGGAGGTGGCGTCAGGGGCTGCGAGCGCGGGGCTCGACGCGTCGGGTCTGCCGGCGAAGGGAAACGATGCTGCCACGGCCATGATCATCCTCGTTGCGATGTGGCGGCAGACTATCGACCTCGGACGAGAAAAGCAAAACGGGGCCGCGGATCGCGCACCCCGCTCATGTGTCGATGTGGCGAGTCGGCTCCGGGCCTCAGCGCCCCTTGCTGCTGATGCAGCGCTGCAGGCAGGCCGTCAGCATCTGGCCGCAACGCGGATCGCCTTTCGAGGCGATGCGGCACTGCTCATGCTGGGCGCGGCAGGCATCCGCGCACGACCCGGATTGCGCGACGGGGCCCGGGGCCTTGGGCGGCGGGACTGGGGTCACGGCCGGGGGCGGCGATGTCGTCGGCACGGGCTGCGGCGCAATGGCGACCGGCTGCTCGCCCGGGCG
>DAORNH010000324.1:0-4992 GCA_035440865.1 Hyphomicrobiaceae bacterium
CGCCGATCGGCGTCTCGAGGCTGATCGGCTCCTTGGCGATCTTCAGGACCTTGCGGACCTTCTCGATCGGCATGGCGAGCTTCTCGGCGAGTTCCTCGGGCGTCGGCTCGCGGCCGGCCTCGTGCAGCATCTGCCGGCTGGTGCGCACGATCTTGTTGATCGTCTCGATCATGTGCACGGGGATGCGGATGGTGCGGGCCTGGTCGGCGATCGAGCGCGTGATCGCCTGGCGGATCCACCACGTCGCATAGGTCGAGAACTTGTAGCCGCGGCGGTACTCGAACTTGTCGACCGCCTTCATGAGGCCGATGTTGCCTTCCTGGATGAGGTCCAGGAACTGCAGGCCGCGGTTCGTGTACTTCTTGGCGATCGAGATCACGAGGCGGAGGTTCGCCTCCACCATCTCGGTTTTCGCCTGGCGCGCCTCGCGCTCGCCCTTCTGGACGTGCTTTACGATGCGGCGGAACTCGGCGATTTCGAGGCCCGTCTCGCTCGCGAGCTCGTGGATCTGGCCGCGGATCGTCTCGACCTGGCGCCGCTCGTGCTTCAGGAAGTTGACCCAGCTTTTCTTGCCGAACTTGCCCATGCGCTCGAGCCACGTCTGGTCGAGCTCATTGCCGTAGTACTCGCCGATGAAGTCCTCGCGCGCGACGCCGTAGCTGTCGGCGAGGCGCATCAGGCGGCCTTCGAAGCTGACGAGGCGCTTGTTGATCGAGTAGAGCTGCTCGACCAGCAGCTCGATGCGGTTATTGGAGAGCGACAGGCTCTTCACGTCCGCGATGATCTCCTCGCGGAGCTTGTCATAGGCCTTCTGGAGCTGGCGTGAGCCCTGTTCGCCCGCGACCTGCTGCTCGAGCTTCTTGTCCTGCTGCTTCCTGAGCTTCTTGTAAGTTCCCGCGATGCGGTCGAAGGTCTCGAGAACCTTAGGCTTGAGCTCGGCCTCCATGGCGGCGAGCGAGAGGGCGTTCTCGTAATCGTCCTCGTCGTCCATCTCGCCCGGCGGGGGCGCGGTGGCGTCACCCTCCTCGCCGTCCTCGGCGGGTTCCGCCGCGGCAGGCGGCGGCACGCCCGCGCCCGGCATGACGAGCGGCGGAGGGGCTGCCTTCGCCTCGGGGCCTTCGTAGGTCGCCTCGAGGTCGATGATGTCACGCAGCAGCAGCTTCCCCTGGTCGAGCTCCTCGCGCCAGATGATGATCGCCTGGAAGGTGAGCGGGCTCTCGCAGAGACCCGCGATCATCGCCTCGCGGCCGGCCTCGATGCGCTTGGCGATGGCGATCTCGCCCTCGCGGGACAGGAGCTCGACCGAGCCCATCTCGCGCAGGTACATGCGGACGGGATCGTCGGTGCGGTCACCGGCCTCGCTGCGGGTCTCGGCGCGCACGGGTACGCTCTGGGCGACGACCGCGCGGGACTCCTCGTCGGCGGAATCGTCGGCGGCGTCGGCGGCCGGCTGTGCCTCCTCGCCCTCCTCCGTCTCGACGACGTTGATGCCCATGTCGTTCAGCGCCGCCATGGTGTCCTCGATCTGCTCCGAGGAGACCTCCTCGGAGGGGAGGACAGCATTGAGCTCGTCGTAGGTCACATAGCCGCGCGTCTTGCCGAGCTTCAGGAGCTTTTTGACCGACTGATCGGACATATCGAGCAGCGGGCTGTCGCGCTCTGTCGGCGCGCCGTCGGCTGCAGTCTGCTCCTCGGATTTCGCGGTGCTGGTGGCCATGCAAGTCTCCAGGGAGAAGGATGATGATGCGCTAAGCGCCCAATGCGGACCGAGGGCCTCGGCCGGCTCGACGAGGTGAACTGAATGCTGATCTAGCGTTCGATGGAACTCGATGTCGGCGGACGCTTTCGAGCAGCAGTCGCCGAGCCCGGCGGGTCGGCGATGGTGTCAGCACGATCCGGTGCGATGCTCATTGCTGTCATCTGGGCTGTCCCCTGGCTTGCCATTCGACGGTTCCGGCTTGCGCTGTCGCCGGGACGCGGCAGCTCGACCAGACGCGCGTGCTGCAACCGAACCACAGTCATAGGCACCATCGTGAACGTCATCGGCCTGGCACACGTCGGAGTTGACCGGCAGCTGGCCGTGGAACGCTCACGTCTCGGCCAAATTCCCCCGGTCATGCCATGGCCCCGTCGCGGCGGGCGCCAAGCGTACCTTCCGAACCTGCATCCTCGCTCCGCTCGGTCAAGGCCAGCTGCTGCTGAAGCGCAGTGATCCGATCGAGTGCCTCGGCACTCGCATCTGTCAGCCATGCCTGCTCTGCGGCGGCGAGAGCGCGTCGCAGTCCGACCTGCCGATCGTGGATGGCCGTGGCATGATGCCAGCCGGCTTCCACTGCCGCGCGATCCGCGTCCGGCTCCGAAAATTTGTCGGAGCGATGGGTGATCGAGCGCTCGACGAGATCGAGGACTTTGCCCAAGCCTAGAGCGGTCAATTGGGAAGCTAGCGTGGTCCTGTCAAGTGGATTGTTGGCAGCGTGGATGGAAAGGAGCGCGTCCCGCAGCCGTTCGGTCACAGCCGAGGTCATCGGCAGCTCGGCGATCCGCTCGGCATCCTCGTCGAGGAGCCAAGGGTGATTGATCAATGTTCGCAACAGCAAGGCCTCGCGGTAAGGCGGTGCCTGGAGCCCGCCCTGAACCAGGCGGCTGTTGCGCAGACTCGAGGATGCTCCCGGCGGAGGTTGGTTCGGGAAGCCCTGCCCCCCCGGGCGTCCCTGCCCGAATTTCGGCCGGAATCCGCTTGTGCTGCCCGTGGCGCGATGGGACAGCTGTCCGGGTCGAGCGGGGTACGTGCGGCCCTGGCCCCAGGCCTTGGCGAGGCGGCCGCGCATGTCTGCGTCGTAATGGCCGCGCACGGCGCCGTCGGCGATACGCGCGAGATGACCCGCAAGCTGCCGCTCGAGGCCCGCGCGCCGCTCAGGCGTCGACCAGTCGCCCGACGACCACTCCCGTTCCCAGAGGACGTCGGCAAGTGGTCGCGTCGTCTCGAGGATGGCACGAGCGGCGTCGGCGCCGCTCTGGCGGACGAGGTCGTCCGGATCGAGGCCGTCCGGGAGGAACGCAAAGCGCAGGCTCGCGCCGGGCTTCAGATGCGGGAGAGCCACGTCGATCGCCCGCCAGGCGGCCTTCCGGCCCGCGCTGTCGCCGTCGAAGCACAGGATCGGCTCGGGCGAGAGACGCCAGAGGAGACCGACCTGCTCTTCCGTCAATGCCGTCCCGAGCGGTGCCACGCACTCCTTGATGCCCGCCTCGTGGAAGGCGATCACGTCGAGATAGCCTTCGACCGCGATGATGCGGCTCTTCTCGAAGGCGGCCGTACGCGCGCGGTGCGCATTGAAGAGGACGCTCCCCTTGTGGAAGAGGGGCGTCTCGGGCGAGTTCAGGTACTTGGCCGGGGCCGCGGGATCGAGCGCGCGCCCGCCGAAGGCGATGATGCGGCCCTTGGCGTCGGCGATGGGGATCATGACGCGATTGCGGAAACGGTCGTAGGGCTCCGCGATGTCCTCGCCGCCGATCAGCATGCCGCTCTGGATCATCTCCTCGACCGCATATCCGGCCTTGGCGAGATGAGCCTTGAGGACCGAGCGGCCAGGAGGCGCGAAGCCGATCCTGAACTCGGCGAGCGTATGGCGGGCGAGGCCGCGCTTCTCGATGTAGCGGCGGGCCTCTGCGCCATCGAGGCCCGAGAGCCGTTCCTCGAAGAACTTGGCCGAGGCCTCGAGAAGCGAATAGAGCCGCGTGCGCTCGTCCTCGCGCCGCTGGTCGCGCTCAGCGGGCTTCGGCAACGGCACACCGGCTTCGCCCGCCAGACGCTCGATCGCCTCCATGAACGAGAGACCTTCCGTCTTCATGACGAAGGAAAAGATGTCGCCGTGCTCGCCCGATGCGAAGCAGTGGTAGAAGCCTTTCTGGTCGTTCACGAAGAACGACGGAGTCCTCTCGGTCTTGAAGGGCGAGAGCCCCTTGAACTCGCGACCCGCCTTCTTCAGCGCCACCTTGCGCGCGACGACCTGGCTCACCGGGAGGCGAGCGCGGATCTCGTCGAGAATGGACGGCGGGTAGCGCATCGGGCTCCGGTTCGGTGTGGCGCCCCGCTCGATCGAATCGGGGCCTTGTCCGATTCGACATATAGGCGATTCTCGATGCCCACGCGCCGGAGCAACGTATCGTCCCCGCTTTCCCCAGGTGGCGCCCCATTATCGATCGACCTGCCGACGGGCAGGCGGCGGCACCGATCATTTCCCGGCAAAGATGACCGCGTCCACACGCGCCTTCCTTGCGACTGGACGGGGCCGGCCACCAAAGCGTGAACAGAGTGCCGGCATGACGCTTGGGGTGGTATGGCGTTTGCCGCTCTGCCACCGCCCCGACACCAGCGCTGACCTCCGGGCTCACCGGCCCATGGCGAAGAACTCGGTGTTAGGGCGCATGCTCGTCAGGTTGGCCATGCGGTTCGACATGGCGAAGAAGGCGGCGATGGCGCCGATGTCCCAAATGTCGGCCTCGGCGAAGCCCGCCTCCTTCATGGCGGCGATGTCGGCGTCCGAGACTTCGGCCGAGGCGAGAGCCACCTTCATGGCGAAGTCTAGCATGCGGCGCTGCTTCGGCGTGATGTCGGCTTTCCGGTAGTTGACGGCGACCTGGTCGGCAACCAACGGGCTCTTGGCGCGGATGCGCAGGATGGCGCCGTGGGCCATCACGCAGTAGAGGCACTGGTTGGCGGCGCTGGTGGCGACGACGATCATCTCGCGTTCGGCCTTGGTGAGGCCGCCGGGCTTGTCCATCAGCGCATCGTGATAGGCCATAAAGGCGCGGAACTCGTCCGGACGGTGGGCGAGCACGAGGAACACGTTGGGGATGAAGCCAGACTTCTCCTGCACCTTCTCGATGCGCTCGCGGACATCCGCGGGCAGGCTTTTGACATCGGGAACCGGGAAGCGGCTGATTGGTTGCGCGTCCGCCATAGCGGGCTCTCCATCGTTAGGACTGGCTCTC
>DAORNH010000325.1:0-2386 GCA_035440865.1 Hyphomicrobiaceae bacterium
TGGCGGCATCCGCTGGCCTGGCTCGCCTACGGCCTGCTCGTCCTGGCGATCGCCGCGGTTCTCACGATCTATGGCGTGTTCACGGCGGTGCGCCTGCCGGTCGACGTTTTCCCGGACCTCAACAGGCCGACCGTCACCATCATGACGGAGGCGGAAGGACTGGCGCCGACCGAGGTCGAGCAACTCGTCACATTCCCGATCGAGACGCAGATGAACGGGCTTCCGGGCGTGACGCGCGTGCGTTCGGTTTCCGGCGTCGGGCTCTCGATCACCTACGTCGAGTTCGACTGGGGAACGGACATCTACCGCAACCGCCAGCAGATCGCCGAGCGTCTCGCGCGGGTGCAGTCGCAGTTGCCGGCCAACGTCGTGCCGCAGATGGGCCCGATCAACTCGATCATGGGCCAGATCCTCATGTTCGCGCTGACGAGCGAGACGGCGAGCCCGATGGAGGTGCGAGAGATCGCCGATTTCGTCGTCCGGCCGCGACTGCTGACGATCCCGGGTGTCGCCCAGGTGATCCCGATGGGCGGCGAGGTGCGCCAGTATCGCGTCTCGCCGAACACTCCGGCGATGCGGGCACTCGGCGTGTCGCTGGCAGATCTCGAGCGGGCGCTCCAGCAGTTCGGCACCAACACGGGTGGCGGCTTCGCCGACCAGTACGCCCGCGAGTTCCTGGTTCGCAACGTCGGCCGCACACTGAAGCTCGAGGACCTGCGCGATGTCGTCGTGCGGACCGGGACGGGGGGATCGGTCTACCTGCATCAGGTGGCGGATGTGAGCTATGGCGCGCGGTTGAAGCGGGGCGAAGCTGGCTTCATGGGCGCGCCCGCGGTCATCATCTCGGTCGAGAAGCAGCCGGGCATCGACACCGTCAAGCTCTCCCGCGAAGTCGAGCGAGCGATGGCCGAGCTCAATCGCACCATGCCGAAGGGCATCAAGGTCGACACCGTCGTCTTCCGCCAGGCGAACTTCATCGAGACCTCGATCCGCAATGTCGAGAAGGTCTTGCTCGAAGCCATCGCCGTGGTGGCGATCGTGCTGTTCCTCTTCCTTCTCAACACGCGCACGACGCTGATCTCGCTGACCGCGATCCCCGTCTCCATGCTGGTGACGGCGATCGTGTTCTATGCCTTCGGCCTCTCGATCAATACGATGACGCTCGGTGGGCTCGCCATCGCCATCGGTGAGCTCGTCGACGATGCCGTGGTCGATGTCGAGAACATCTTCCGGCGCCTCCGCGAGAACCGCGAAAAGGGCAATCCGCGCTCGACGTTCGATGTCGTCGTCTCGGCGAGCCAGGAGGTGCGCTCCGGCATCGTCTACGCGACCATGATCATCGTGTTGGTGTTCGTGCCGTTGTTCGCGCTTTCGGGCATCGAGGGCCGTCTCTTTGCCCCGCTCGGCCACGCCTACATCATCTCGATCCTGGCGAGCCTCGTCGTTTCGATCACGCTCACCCCGGTGATGGCCTACTACCTGCTGCCCTCGCTGAAGCGGCTCGACGAGCGCGAGGGGCCACTCGTACGCGTCCTGAAGGCCGCCAATCGCCGGCTCCTCGGCTGGGCGTTCCGCCATCCCCGCACGCTGATCACGGGCGTGCTGACGGCGGTCGTGATGGCGATCGGTGCGCTCGTCGCGTTGCCGCGCTCGTTCCTGCCGCCCTTCAACGAGGGTACGCTCACGATCAATCTCCTCTTCCAGCCGGGCATCTCGCTCGCCGAGAGCCACCGCGTCGGCTTCATCGCCGAGAAGCTCGTGATGGAGGTGCCAGAGGTGAAGCTCGTCGCGCGGCGCACGGGGCGCGCCGAACTCGACGAGCATGCCGAGGGCGTCCACTCCTCCGAGATCGAGGTCGATCTCAAGGCGTCGGCACGCGACAAGGTCGAGATCGTCAACGACATTCGCGCGCGCCTTGCCGTGCTGCCGGTCTCGACCAACGTCGGCCAGCCGATCTCGCATCGCCTCGATCACATGCTCTCGGGTGTCAGGGCCGAGATCGCGCTCAAGATCTTCGGCGAGGACCTCGACACGCTGATCCGCCTCGCCGAGGAGATGCGCCAGCGCCTCGCGGCGATCCCGGGTCTCGCCGATCTCCAGGTGGAGCGGCAGGTGCGCATTCCCCAGCTCGACATCACCGTCGACTACAAGAAGGCGGCGCTCTACGGCGTGCAACCGGCGCACGTCACCGAGCAGCTGGAGCGTCTTTCGAACGGTCGACTCGTCTCGCGCCTCATCGACGGCAACCGGCGCTTCGACGTCGTCGTGCGTCTCGACGACCGGCTGCGCACGACCGAGCGGCTTGCCGAGCTCCTGATCGAGACGCCACGGGGGTGGGTGCCGCTCCGCCAGATCGCCGACGTGAAAGAAACCGACGGGCCCAACC
>DAORNH010000325.1:2484-4933 GCA_035440865.1 Hyphomicrobiaceae bacterium
GAGATCGCGGGCGCGCGCCTGCCGACCGGCTACTTCACGAGCCTCGAAGGCACCTTCCAGGCGCAGGAGGAGAGCATGCGCACGATCGGGCTGCTCTCGCTCGTGTCGCTCGCCATGGTGTTCACGATCCTCTACAGCCGCTACCGCTCGACGTTGTTTGCTCTCATCGTCATGGGGAGCGTGCCGCTGGCCCTGATCGGCTCGGTGATCGCGCTCTGGTCTGCGGGCCAGCCGCTCTCGGTCGCAAGCATGATCGGCTTCATCACGCTGACCGGCATCGCCACGCGCAACGGCATCCTGAAGATCAGCCACACCATCAATCTCGCCATCCGGGAGGGCATGCCGTTCGGCCCCGATCTCGTGATGCGCGGTAGCCTCGAGCGCATGACGCCCGTGCTCATGACGGCGCTCTCGGCGGGCGTCGCGTTGATCCCGCTGATAATCGATGCTGGCGCACCGGGGAAGGAGATCCTGCATCCGGTCGCGATCACGATCTTCGGCGGCCTCGTCAGCGCGACGGCGCTCGACGCGCTCCTCACACCGGTCTTGTTTCTGCGCTACGGGCGGAAATCGCTCGAGCGGCTTGTCGCCGACGCGCGGGCCAAGACCCAGTCAGGCGAGACGCTGCCGCGCGGCGCCGAGACGGCTGACGCCTACTGATCACCAACCAGGAGAAACCCATGAAACCCGCAAGAATTCTCATATCCTTCGCCTTGGTGCTCGGCTCGATGCTGGCCTCCCCACTTCTTGCTCATGAGCCGGCGAAGGGGCGCAACGGGGGCTTGCGCGTCGATGCCGGTGTCTATCACACGGAGCTCCTCGTCGACGGCACGACGAAGGTCGTGATCTTCCTCTCCGACGTCGAGGACAAGCCGATCCCGTCGGCGGGCTTCAAGGGCACCGCCATTCTGATCATCGACGGGAAATCGCAGCGCATCGAGATGCTGCCGGCGGAGGCTTCGATGCTGGTCGGCACGGCGCCCGCGCCAGTGCAGCCCGGCGTCAAAGGCGTCGTGCAACTCTTCTCCCCCGACGGCAAGACGTCGCAGGGCAAGTTCTAGAATTGGATGGTGGCGGGGCGTCGCCCCCCACCCGGGGGAGGCAGCGATCTCTATTCGCACCCGATCCGATGGCTCACATCAGATCGCATCAGTACTGTGGAAAGGCGGGCCTCGTTGCGATGACGCTTGGGCGTGCTGACGACGCTCGCCACCATTCGGCGAGGCGCGGATAGTCGGCAAGCATCGCGGCACCCTCTGGCGCCATCGTGAAGTAGTCGACCATGGCGGCGAGATGACCGTCGGCCATCGTCCAACCATCGCCAACGAGGGTCTCGCCGCCACGCGCCAGGCCCTCGAGTGCCGCGAGCACGCGGCCGGCGTTCGCGAGGCCTGCCTGCACCTCGGCCTCGTCGGCAGACTTGCCCGTCAGCGGGCGGAAGACCCTGTGCGAGAAGACCTGACGTACCAGCGGCCAATAGCCGTAGCCGTCGATGATGGAGATGACCTGTGCGACGCGCGCTCTCGCACAGGGCTCGATCGGCAGGAGCGGCGGCGTCGGGAAGGTCTCGTCGAGATAGCGCGTGATGGCAGATGTCTCGTAGAGCACGAAGTCGCCGTGAACGAGTGTCGGTACACGGCGAAAGGGATTGAGCGCGATGTAGCTCGGTGGGCAATCCTCACTGAAGGGGTTCACCTCGACCCGCGAGTATGAGAGCCCTTTTTCGATCAGCGCGATCCGGACAATGCGATTGTAGACGCTGAACTCGTAGCCATGGAGCACGAGCATCATGCGGTTTTCCGTTCCAGGTTGGCGGCGCCAAGTCGCAGCGCGTTGGCGATCACCGAAACGGACGAGAGGCTCATGGCCGCGGCGGCGAGCATCGGAGAGAGCATCATGCCGATGAAGGGGAAGAGCACGCCGGCGGCGACCGGAATGGCGAGAGCGTTGTAGCCGAACGCGAGCGCGAGGTTCTGGCGCATGTTGTTCGCGGTCGCGACGGCGAGGGCCAGCGCCCGTTCGAGGCCGGCGACATCGCCTTTGACGAGTGTCAGACCGGCGCTGTCCTTGGCGATGTCGGCGCCGGTGCCCATGGCGATACCGACGTCGGCGACGGCGAGTGCCGGCGCATCGTTGATGCCGTCGCCGGCCATGGCGACCCGGCGGCCCGCAGCCTTCAGCGACTGCACGAGCTTCGCCTTCTCCGATGGCAGCATGGTGGCGTGCACGCTCGAAATGCCGAGGGCTGCCGCAACCGCATTTGCAGCCGGTGCCGCATCGCCTGTCGCCATGACGACCTCGATGCCCCGCTCCCGGAGTCGGCCGATAACCTCGCCCGCGCCCGCCTTCAACGTATCGGCAACCGCAATGAGCCCGGCGAGTTTGCCGTTCACGGCGACCCAGTTGACGCTCTGGCCTTCCGCCTCGGCGCTCCTTGCAAGCTCCTCGA
>DAORNH010000326.1:0-887 GCA_035440865.1 Hyphomicrobiaceae bacterium
ATCGGCGATCGCCTGGCAGGCGCGCAGGGCGGGCTCGCCGCTGATCGAGGCGAGCAGGATCGACACCTGGTCGAGTGCCGGATCGGCAAGCACGATCTCGAGCGTCTTCGTGAAGAGGGCGGGATCATTGAAGACGCCGGCCGTCGTATCGGCAGGGTTCTCCGAGGATCCGAAGCTCGGGATGATCTTCTTCAGTGCGGCGACAGTGGACTGCGAAAAATTCGGCAGCGTCAGCCCTTCCTTCACAGCCCGGTCGGCATAGACGATCCCGGAGCCGCCCGAGATCGAGAGCACACCGATGGCGCGGCCCTTGGGCAGTCGGCCCTGGCCCGCGACCTTGGCGATGTCGACGATTTCCTCGACGTCCTGCACCTCGATGATGCCGGCCTGGCGGAACGCGGCACGATAGAGATCGTAGTTCCCCGTCATGTTGGCCGTGTGCGAGGCCGCGGCCTTGGTGCCGCTCTCGGTCTGCGCGCCTTTCCAGAGGATGATCGGTTTGCCGAGCTCGAGCGACTTTCGACCAACCTCGAGGAAGCGGCGCGCGTCCGGCGTGCCCTCGAGATAGGCGAAGGCCAGCTTCGTGCCCTCATCGTCGAGGAAGGCCGAGAGCAGCTCCGGCATGGTGATGTCGGTCTCGTTGCCCGTCGAGACGACATTGCGGAAGCCGATGCCCTGCGCCTCGGCGAGATTGACGACGGCATAGCCGAAGCCGCCGGATTGAAAGGCGCACGAGACCGGACCCGATTTCAGCTCGGTCTCGTGGCTGACCGAGCCGAACACGCACCACATGCGCGACGGCACCGAGAGCGCACCCTGGCAGTTCGGCCCGATGACGCGGACGCCCGTCTCCTTCACGGCGCGAATGAGATCGTCCTCGAGCTTGC
>DAORNH010000326.1:905-1279 GCA_035440865.1 Hyphomicrobiaceae bacterium
GTCCCGCCTCGCGGAAGCCCGCTGTCAGGATGATCGCGAACGGGATCTTGGCGGCACCGCACTCGCGGACCGCGGCAGGCACACCTGCAGCCGGAACCGCAATCAGTGCGAGATCGACCGGCGAGCCGATGGCGGCAACGCTCGGGTAGCACTTCAGGCCATGCAACTCGCCGTACTTCGGATTGACGAGATGGACCGGTCCCTTGAAGCCCGAATTCTTCAGTGCCGCGATCGGCTGGCCGCTGATGCGCGCGAGATCGGCGGAGGCCCCGACGACGGCGATGGCATTGGGCGAGAACAGTCGGGCAAACGGCGACGTGGCCATGGCGTGGCGTTTCCTCGGGTAGCGGCTTGTTGTCTTGCCCGAAAGTCGT
>DAORNH010000326.1:1289-4932 GCA_035440865.1 Hyphomicrobiaceae bacterium
CCGCTGTGTGAAGGGCCTCCACCGAGGCATCGCCATGCACGGCGTGCTTAGGGCCGGCGGATCGCGACGTCCGAGGAGCCGCCCTTGAGACGCGGTCGCACCGTGTCGTAAAGATTGCACTTCCTCTCGGGGCGATAGTACTCGATCATCCGGCAGCGGGCGTTGGCGAGGCAGCGTGTGGCGCAGGCCTCGTAGGCGGCACCATATGTGATGTCGAAGCCCGGTCCTTCGATCCACATGCCCTTGAGCCGTTCCATCGTCGCCGCGGCGGTCAGTGTCGCCGGTGGCGCGGCAGGCGACGGAGACTGCGCGGCGGCGCTCCCGGCGGCAGCGGCAAGCGCGAGCCCGGCGAAAGTTGCGTTGAGCAGGCGTGAGAAGCGGCCGTGAGCCATGCCAGTCTCCGTCAATGACCCCATCGCGATATCGAACGGCAATGAGCACCAAATTTTGACCCTTCTGGAGCGGTCGCGCGGCAGCGCGTGCACGCTGACGGGCAGATGACGGATCGATGCGGCTGTCGCCCGAGTGTTCGAGGAGAAGACGCGAGCGAGCGTGCTCAATGTCCGATTGTCCGCCAAAGCCGCTGGTCGTTCGGCCGTCGCGACCGTCGCGCCGACCGACGTCGGTGTCGGGTGAGGTCCGACCGCTGTGCCAATGGACGTCGGGCGCGCCCTTGTGCCGATTTCGTGACGATCAAGCTCGGGTAGCAGCACGCTCTCTGGTGTGGCGCATTGCGTCAGACGAGCGGGTCGAACATGATCTCTCGAACCTCCTGCGCGCATCGGCACGCGGCAGCAAATCTGGCAGCCCACTCCAGCGCGACCTCGCGTGAGGGCACGTCGATGATCACGAACCCACCGACAACCGCCTTGGTCTCCGGATAGGGTCCGTCAGTGACCGTTCCATCTGCGGCCACTATGCTCGCCCTCTGGCTTGCCACCCCGCCGCCAAAGATCCACACCCCTGCCTCCTGAGCCGCTCGAACTACGGCATGCGCCGCCTCGCTGACTGCCGGCAGCTCCTGTTCAGGTATAACCATCGCGCCATCGTCAAACGAGATTAGGTACCGCGTCACCTCGCGTCTCCGTAGCCTTGCGTCGTCCGCCTGTGGCTGTCTCTTCCCCCGGCTCTTGTAACCTACCAACGGCGGTAACGGTTGCAACCCGTCCACTCGGCGACAGCCCCGGGGCGGCAACGGATGTCTTCGCGCCGGCGCGGACAAAGGCCGCGTGATGCGCCTCCGCATCTTTCCAGATCATGCCAGAGACCCCGCTGCTGAAACGACATGCCGGCGCTGCATCGGCGATCGTCGGCCATCACAGCGCCGCTCCCATCGCAGCAGCGATGATCTGCATGTCGGCGCCGGAAATCTCGAACAATCCGAAGCGGAGCTGATAGCCCCAGCACTGCCCGTCACGCGTGAAGGCTAGTCGGCCGAGCAGCGGTCGAATCGGCGCCGCGTCCGCCTCGGCCCATTGCACGTTGCGACGGAAAGGACAGAACCCGCCGCCCATGTCGGCTTGATAGGGAGCGCCCGAGGCGACGATCCCGATCGCGGTGAATGCCTGCAGCTTCTCCTTGCCCCGGAAATGCTCGGTCGGGGAATAGTACGCGATGCTGTGGCCCAGCGAGAGGCGACGCAGCGGTGCCGCCTTCCCGTGACAGACCTGCATGAAGCCCTGTGCCCGGCCGATTTTCACATGTTCCGCCGAGGCTACGGCGATCCAGCTGCGCTGGCTCATGCGGCCTCCGGCACGAAGACGCGCAGGCGATGCCCATCGGGATCGAGCGCGACGAAAGTGGTGCCGAAGTCCATGCGCGTCGGTGTCTGCGCAATAGCAAGTCCGCGCTTCTTCCAGGCCGTGAATGTTTCGCTGACAGCGGCCGCGTCCGCGACCGTGAACGCCACCTCGCTGCTGCCGGGGTGTCCTGTGGTCTTCGGCTCGACCGAGGCGCGCGACCACAGTCCGAGCATCACGCCGTCACGCAGCGGCAGCATGGCAAAGGTCGGCGATTGCTCGACGATGGGGATGTCAAACAGCTCATTGTAGAACTTGGCGCTGACGGCCGGGCTTTCGACGTGGAGCAGAAGAATGCTGAAGTCTGGCATGGGTGGTCTCCGTGTTCGGCGCCCGCTGAAGCGGGTGCGGTGGAGAACCTCTAGCTCGGTATGCTGTCAATTTATGTCAGTAGCGTCAAAGCTTGTCATTGCTCCGGCACGCCTGCCAGTTCGCGCCACTCTTTGAGCAAGGCCGCGCGTCGTCTCGGATAGCGCTTGGCCGTTGGCTTCAGCGCCGTGATGCGGTCCGTCCTGAAATGGCGGTAGCCGTCGCGAAGCTCGCACCAGGCGACGACGACGCGCGCGCGATCGAAGAATGCGAGAGCGAACGGCCAGATCGTGCGCTTTGTCGGGCTCCCCTTGCCGTCGGCATAGGCGATCTGCAGCTTGCGCTCGGCACGGATCGCTTCGCGGATCGAGGCGAGCTCCGCATCGCCAGCTGCGATAGGCTCGCTCGGGCCGATCAGCAGGCTCGACGCATCGAGGCTTGCCCGCAGATCGTCGGGCAGAACCGCGCCGATCTTGGCAAGCGCGTTGCGAGCGGCTGAGCCGAGCGGACCGTCCGTGCGCTCCGACACCCAACGCGAGCCGAGCACCAGCGCCTCGATCTCCTCCTCGCTGAACATCAGCGGCGGCAGCATGAAACCCGGACGCACCACGTAGCCGACACCGGCTTCGCCATCGATGTGCGCACCCTGGGATGTCGCGATAGAGCGTTCGCAGCGAAACCCCGACCTCGTCCGCGAGCCTTGCGCCCGCTACCGGACGGCGATGCCGACGCAAGATCTGAATCAAGTCGAGAAGGCGCTGCGAGCGAGACATCGCCGTGCCTTAACATGAAGCCAAGGCTTAATGCTGCCAAAAAATGGCAACTGCACTACTTGACCCGGAACTCACGCCGCGACCAGCGCCCCATCCGAGCGCCGTGCACGCGCGCGCAGCATCAGCCAGGCGACAATCGCGAAGTTCAGGATGTTCCAGGCGACGCCATGTACGAAAGCGGCCTTGTAGGATCCCGTATAGTCGAAGATCGCGCCGGAAACCCAGCCGCCGAGCGCCATGCCGGCGATCGTGCTGCCGAGCACGAGCCCGAACTTGGCGCCTGCCTCCGACGGCGGGAAGTGCTCGCGGATGACGATCGCATAGCTCGGCACGATGCCCCCCTGGACGATGCCGAAGAACGCCGAGATCAGATAGAGCGCGGGCAGACTGTCGAACGGAATGTAGAGGGCGAGCGCGATCGCCTGCAAGGCCGAGCCGACGATCAGCGTCGGGAATCCGCCAACCTTGTCGAGGACCCAGCCCGAGACGAGGCGGCTGATCACGCCGAAGCCAAGCAGCACGGCGAGCATGTCGGCGCCATGCTGCGCGCCATACTTGAGATCGCCGCAGTAGGCGACGATGTGCGCCTGCGGCATCGACATGGCGACGCAGCAGCTGACGCCCGCGACCATCAGGAGGCCGATCATGATGCCGGGCGACATCGGCATGGGCTTCAGGCCCTTGCCGGCGCCACCCGCGGCAGCGGCTGCGGGCTTCGGCGCGCGCCGGGATGACGTTGTTCGCCGGGTTGCCGACGTCGAC
>DAORNH010000327.1:0-219 GCA_035440865.1 Hyphomicrobiaceae bacterium
ACCCAAGGCCGACGCACCCAAGGCCGACGCACCGAAGGCTGATGCGCCGAAGGCTGCCGACCCCAAGGCTGTTGCGGCACCGTCTGCGGCCCCCGCGCCGAAAGCCGATGCCCCGAAGACCGTCGAGGCGCCCAAGGCGCCGACGCCAACTCCGGCTCCGGCGGCGACACCGGCGCCCACGGCGGCTCCCGCCGTACCCGTGAAGCCCGTGGACGCGGG
>DAORNH010000327.1:285-4930 GCA_035440865.1 Hyphomicrobiaceae bacterium
GGACCTCTTCTGGGTCCGCATGCAGGAGCGGCGCGGGCAGATGGTGGCCACCGCGTTCGCCCACAACGGCGCCTTCGTGATCAACGCGCTCGAGAACCTCGCCGGCGGCGAGGCCTTCATCGGGCTGCGGGGTCGCGGCGTGACCGAGCGTCCCTTCGACCGGGTCGAGGAAATCCGCAAGGCGAGCGAGGCGCGATTCAAGGCGGAGGAGAAGCAGCTCGAGGAGCGCTTCACCGTCCTGAAGAAGAGCCTTGCCGGCGTGACGCTGAAGGGCGACGGCCAGCTCGAGATCGGCGACAAGGAAAAGGCAGCGATCGAGACCTTCAAGAGCGAGCTCGTTTCCGTCAGGAAGAAGTTGCGCGACGTGCAACTCGCCCAGCGGACGGACATCGACAGCCTCGCCTCGCGCCTCAAGTTCTGGAACATCTATGCCATTCCGCTGCTGATCGGCGTCGCGGGAATGATCGCCATGGCCATGCGCCGCCGGCGCCAGGCCGGCACGTGAGGGACGCGTCATGATCAAGCCGCAGGTTTTCGCAGGTCTCGTGGCGGCGGCCGTCGCCTCGCTCGCGGTGGCCGTTCCGCTCCACACCTTCTACGACCGCTGGACGCTGCCCAAGGCGACCGGCGAGCTGCTCGTCCCAGACCTCGCCTCGAAGTTCAAGGACATCCAGGCGGTCGAGATCGTCCACCAGGGGAAGACGCTGACGCTCACGCGTTCGGGTAACATCTGGGGCGCCAAGGAGCGCTCGGGATACCCGGTCGGCATCGACCGCATCGCCGAACTCCTCAAGAAGGTCGCGCTCGCCGAGCTCGTTGAGGCGAAGACCAAGAGCAAGGACCGTCTGGCCATCCTCGAGCTCGAGGATCCGGCCGGTCCCAAGGCGAATTCGAAGCGCGTTCGCATCAAGTCTGCCAAGGACGAGGTGTTGGCCGACGTCGTGATCGGCAAGTCGAAGCTCGGCGCTTTCGGCGGCGCGCCCGGCACCTATGTGCGCCGCATCAACGAGACGCAAGCTTGGCTCGCGAGCGGCGACCCGCGCCCGTCCGCCGACCTCAAGGACTGGGTGCCGACGGCATTCCTCGAGCAGGATACGAGCAAGATCGCCAAGGTCTCGATCGAGATAAAGGGCGAGCCGCCCTTGAAACTCGAGCGCGCGGCGACGCCCGGCGCCAAGCTCACCATGGTTGATGCCCCCGCCGGAAAGAAGATGAAGGAAGGCCAGACGATCGACGCGATCGGCGCGGCACTTGCCTCGCTTGATCTCGAGGATGTCCGGGCGGTGAACCCGGGCCCGATCGCGCCCGGCACGCACATCGTCCGCTTCGAGGAAAAGGACGGCATCGCCGTCACGCTGCATTTCCGACCAGAGGGCGACGCGCACTGGGTCGCAGTCGAGGCGACCGGCACGACGGACGCCGCCAAGAAGACGGCTGAAGCCATCATGACGCGCACGCGCGGCTGGGAATACAAACTCGGCAAGTACAAGACCGACCAGATCCTGAAACGCCGGACGGACCTTTTCGAGGGGAGCTGATCCTCATCTCTCCTCGAGCATGCGCGAGGCGATCTCATAGGTATCACGCGAAAGCTCGTCTGCTTTCAGAACGCGCGCAATGGCCCGCCGCGCGAGCTTGCGCCGCTCCGGCTCGAGCGCCCGCCAGCTCCGGAACGAGCCGAGCAGCCGCGCGGCGATCTGCGGGTTGAAGCCGTCGATCGCCAGCACCTTGTCGACGATAAGCTCATAGCCGCGCCCATCCGGGCGGTTGAAACCCACGGGATTGCTCTGCGCGAAGGTGACGTAGAGCGCGCGCACCTTGTTGGGGTTTTGCAGTGAGAAGAGCGGGTCGCGTCCGAGGCGCTCGACGTCGCGCAGCGCCGTCGGCAAGGGGGAGGCCGCCTGCAGCGAGAACCAGTGGTCGATGACGAGATGATCGCCCTTCCAGCGCTGATGGAAGCGGGCAAACGCGGCATCTCGGACGTCACCGCGCTGGCCGGCAAGCGCCGTGAGACCTGCGATTTCATCCGTTAGATTGTCGGCCTTGCGGAAATGGCTCTCGGCCCGGGCGATGTCTGCCGCCCGCCCGCGCTCGGTCAGCAGTGCGAGCACGGCGTTCCTGAGGCTGCGCCTGCCCGCACTGTCAGCATCCGGCTTGAAACCCTTCTCGCGCCCGCCGGCCTGGTAGATGGCCTCGAGCGGCTCGGCGAGGGCCGCCGCGATTGCCCGGATGACCGCTCGCCGCGCGCGATGAATGAGGGCCGGATCGACATTGCGGCCGTTGACCCGGGCGACGTCGGTCTCCGCCGGCAGCTGCAGCATGAGAGCGCGGTAGGAAGGATCGAGGCGTTCGTCCCGGACGATTTCCGACAAGGCTGAGATGAAGCTCGTCGGACGCGACGGGCGCCGGCCGGCCCGCAGGGCTGCTGCGGCGGCAACCATGAGGCGCATGGCGTAGCTGTTGGCTGCCTGCCAGCGATTGAAGCGGTCGCTGTCGTGGGCCATCAGGAACACGAGGTCCTGGTCGTCGAGATCGAGAGAGAGATTGACCGGCGCCGAGAAGCCGCGCAGCAGCGAGGGCACCGGCCGGCTCGCAACGTCGACGAACCGGAACACCTCGCTTCGTTTCCTCAAGTGCAGGATGCCGTCTGCGACCTCCGCGCCGCTCTCGAGCCGCAGGGGCATGTCGCCGCCGTTCGGGCCAACGAGCCCGATCCGAACAGGAATGTGCAGCGGCTTCTTCCTCGGCTCACCCGGCGTCGGCGCGATCACCTGCTCGACGGCGAGCTCGGCGATCTTCCTGCGCGGATCGTAGCGGAACTTGCAGACGAGTTCCGGCGTGCCGGCCTGCGCGTACCAGGTCATGAACTGGCGGAGATCGGCGCCGGCCGCCGCCTCGAAGCAGGCGACGAACTGCTCGACGGTCGCCGCCTCGCCGTCGTGACGCTCGAAATAGAGGTCCATGCCGCGTCGGAAGCCATCCGGGCCGACGATCGTCTCAATCATGCGGACGAGCTCTGCGCCCTTCTCGTAGACGGTCGGGGTATAGAAGTTGTTGATCTCGATGTAGGTGTCCGGTCGCACGGGGTGGGCGAGAGGCCCCGCGTCCTCCGGGAACTGGCGCGCCTTCAGGTCGATCACGCTCGTGATGCGCTCGACGGTCCGGTCGCGCTCGTCGGCCGTAAACTCCTGGTCGCGATAGACCGTGAGCCCCTCCTTGAGGCAGAGCTGGAACCAGTCGCGACACGTGATGCGATTACCGGTCCAGTTGTGGAAGTACTCGTGCGCGATGACGGCCTCGATGCGCTCGTAGGTGGCGTCCGTCGCGGTCTCGGGCGTCGCGAGCACGAGGCGATCATTGAAGATGTTGAGCCCCTTGTTCTCCATGGCGCCCATGTTGAAGTCGGAGACGGCGACGATGTTGAACACGTCGAGATCGTACTCGCGCCCGAACCGCTCCTCGTCCCACCGCATCGAGCGCTTCAGGCTCTCCATGGCCCAGCCGCAGCGATCCTCCTTGCCGGGCTCGACGTATATGCCGAGGTCGACCTTGCGCCCCGAGCGCGTCTTGAAGCTCGAGGTGATCGAGCGCAGATCGCCGCCGACGAGCGCGAAGAGGTAGGCGGGCTTCGGGTGCGGGTCCTTCCAGACGGCATAATGGCGCTTGCCGCGGTCGAGGACGCCCGTCTCGGCGAGGTTGCCGTTGCCGAGCAGGACCGGGACTTCGCGCGGGTCGGCCTCGATGCGAGTGGAGTATCTGGAGAGCACATCCGGCCGGTCGAGGAAGTAGGTGATGCGCCGGAAGCCCTCGGCCTCGCACTGCGTGCAGTAGATGCCGCGCGAGCGATAGAGCCCCTGCAGCGCCTTGTTCGCCTCCGGATTGCAGTATGTCGTGATGTCGAGCGAGAACGGGTCATCAGGCACCTTGGCGATGATGAGCGCATCGCTCGTCAGCGTGTAGTCGGCGGTGGCGAGCACCCGACCGTCGAGACGAACCTGTTCGAGCTCGAGGAACTCGCCATCGAGCCTGAGTCCGGCCGCCTTGGCGGCGCTTGCCGGGTTCCGCCTGAATTTTGAGCGGGCACGCACCTTCGTGCGCGTCGGATGCAACGACACGTCGAGCGACACCTGATCGATGAGGAACGCCGGCGGAGCGTAGTCATCGAGACGAATGGCCTTCGGCTTGCCGTCTTCGGTCTGGGGCATTCAGCTTCATCCAGTTCGGCCTTGACCGGCTGCGAATCACCGCCGGCTCAGGCGTCATATGGCGTGGCGATCAATCGCGAGGGAAGCGATTTCACTCAGCTGGAGAGCTCTCGAGAGCCCTCCGACCGAGGCCTCGGTCACTGTGCCGCCTCGCGGACGATGAAGCCGCCGGACTGGCGTGCCCAAAGGCCCGCGTAGAGTCCGCCCCTGCGCAGCAGCTCATCGTGGCTGCCTTCCTCGACGATGCGCCCCTCGTCCATGATGACCAGGCGGTCCATGGCGGCGATCGTCGAGAGGCGGTGGGCGATGGCGATCACGGTCTTGCCGGTCATGAGGTTGAAAAGCTGCTCCTGGATCGCTGCCTCCGCCTCGCTGTCGAGTGCGCTCGTCGCCTCGTCGAGCACGAGGATCGGCGCGTTCTTGAGCACGACCCGCGCGAT
>DAORNH010000328.1:0-4894 GCA_035440865.1 Hyphomicrobiaceae bacterium
AGGTCCTGAACGTCGGGTCCTCCTTCGAGAAGCGGTTCAACGCCTTGCCGAGGTTGGTCGAGCCCTTGGCGTCCTTGGGCTTGATGGCCATCTTGATGACCGGCTCGGGCACGAACATGGACTCCATCGAGGCCTCGATCGAGCTCGCCGATCATCTCGGCGATGTCGCGGGCGCGCTCGCGCTCTCGCTTTCAACCGCGCCACTCGGAGCGCAGAGCGCTCTCCCGGCGGACGGGGCGGAGCTTGCCCGCAAGCTCTGCTCCAACTGTCACGGCACCGATCCCGACGGCGGTGCTCCGGGCCGTCCCGACGTTCCGAGCTTCCGCGTCATCGCCAACAGATCGCAGACGACGCCGGAGCGGCTCGCCTCGGCGATCATCCTGCCGCATCCCGAAATGCCCGGGATCGGGCTCACGCGTGCGGAGACGCGAGCGATCATCGACTACATCATGTCGCTGAAGAAGTGAGCGGCTGAGCCTAGAATCGGTAGCCGTAGCGAACCCCGAAGCTGTCGAGGCCCTCGTTGTAGTCCTGTGTGTAGCCGTTCGAGACGTGGTCGAAGAATACCGAGATCGAGTTGCGGCCGTCCCAACGCCAGCCGATCTCGGCCGGGATGTGGAAGAGGACGCGGGAGCCGAGCGCCTTCTTGTCCGGGGCGATGGGATCGATGTTGCCGTCGTGGATCGCAGCTCCAAGGCCGATCGAGAAGAAGATGCCGGACGGCGCCTCGATCTCCCAGCGTGCGTCGAGGTAGGCCTTGCTGGTGCCGCCCTCGAAATTGATCGAGCCGCCGATCGCGGGGCGCAGCGTGCCACCGAGGACATTCCAGTGCGGCGCCAGCAGTAACTCGAGATTGAGGTCCACCGATTGCGGCTCGCGCCGGAAGCCCGACCAGAGGTCGCCCGGATCGTGATAGAGCGCGCCGACCTTGATCTCGGACACAAGCCCTTGCGCTGCCGCGGGCATGGCGGTCGTCGCGAGAACAGGCGCCGCCACGGCTAAGAGCAGGCCGCGCCGGACGCGCGATGTGAGGTCAGAGATCATAGGATGGCTTCTACCGCGATTTGCCGGCGGGTGGAGTGCGGATTCGGGCGTTTGGGCGCGACAGTTGGGACCGCCGTTGCCAAAGGGTCACGAAGACGCGATCCGGCACGTGCGTGGCTGCCCTGCCTCTCGCGGGGAGGTCGGCACTTGTGCGGCGCGCCATCCGCGGCAAAAATGATCGCACGAACACGTATTGGACCGGGATCGCCATGCCGAAATCGATTGGAATCATCGGGGCCGGAGCCGGCGGGCTCACGGGCGCCAAGCACATGCTCGAGGCGGGCGCTGATGTCACGATCTACGAGATCGGCAGCCATGTAGGCGGCCTCTGGGGCTACCAGAACGACAACAAGCGCTCCTCCGCCTACAAGACGCTGCACATCAACACGGCGCGCGACCTCACTGCCTTCGCCGACCACCCGTTCCCCAAGACAGTGCAGCCGTTCCCCGATCATCGCGACATGGCGGCGTATCTCAAGAGCTATGCAGAGCATTTCGGGTTGATGCGGTTGATCCGCTTCAATACACCCGTCCGCGACGTCCGGCCCGCGCCGGGCTATCGGGCAGAGGCGCCGCGCTGGCGGCTCACCCTCGGCAATGGAGAGACGGTCGAGCATGATGCCGTGATCGTCGCCTCGGGCCACCTCACGAAGCGGCTCGATGTCGCCGACTTCAAGGAGAAGTTCACGGGCGAATACCTGCACTCGCACGACTACAAGGATCCGGCGCGCTTCGCAGGGAAGCGCATCTGCATCGTCGGCGTCGGCAACAGCGCGCTCGACATCGCCTCCGACGTCTGCTCGGCGGCGGAGAGCTGTGTGCTCGTCGCCCGCTCGCGGCCATTGATCATTCCGAAGCTGATCTTCGGCCGGCCGTTCTGGGACGTGATCCGGCCGTTCTACCACCCGTGGGTGCCGGCGGCGGTGCGCAATCGCGTGCTTAAAGCGCTGGTTTGGACGGTGCACGGCGACATGGGTCGCCTCGGCTTTCCGGCGCAATCGCAGAAGATCCACGCCACCTCCAACGCGAACATTGTCAACCACATCCAGTACCGGCGCGTGCTCGTGAAGCAGGGCATCGAGCGGATCGCGGGCCGGGTCGTGCACTTCGTCGACGGCACGTCGGAGGAATTCGACACGTTTATCGCCGCGACCGGCTACGTGCTCGATCTCGACTTCATCCCGAAGGAGGTCGTACCGATCAGGAACAACGGCCTCGACCTCTATATGCGGATCGTCCCGCCCGACTGGCGCGGGCTCTATTTCCTCGGCTTCTTCAATTCGGATACGGCTGCCAACTGGATCATGGAAGGCCAAATCCGTTGGCTCCGCGAGTTCGAGCTTGGACGGGCCGCGCTGCCGGGGAAGGACGTCATGATGGCCTCCATCGAGGCACGCCGCTATCGCGTGCTCCGCGACTTCAAGGACACGCCACGGCACGAGATCGAGGTCGAGCACCTTCCGTACTTCCGCGAGCTAAAGACGACACTCGCCGAAGGGCTGCAGCGGGTCGGCGCCAAACCCCGCGACGTCGGCATCGGCGCCAAAGGCCAGGTGCCGAAGTTCGCGCCGGCGTGAGCTGCATTGGCGCACCTCGAACGGCGCCCCTCGAACGACAATGCCCGGCAGGGATTGCCGGGCATTGTATGACTGGTGCAAGTCGAGCAGTGCTGCTACCGCGCCGATGCACCCTGGGCAGATTACTTTCCGGAGTTATAGATGATGCGCTTCGCTGCCGGCCAGACGATGCGGTAGCCGAAGTCGATCGTGCGCTCCTCGCCCGCCGCGAGTTGGAACTCGAAGGTGATGATTCCGCGCTTGTCCTCGACGTTCTGCTTGGTCGGCTGCAGGCGGCCGAGATACTCGATCTTGATCTCCTGGTTGAGCGAGACCGGGATCTGCTCGAGCACGATCACCTGGATCGGCCGCTCGTGCTGGCTCTTGAGGACGATGCGGAACTGGCGCTCGTCGTTCTTCGAGGTCGAGATGAGCCCACTCTCGCCGCGCTTCTCCTCGACGAGGGCATGGCGGACGCGGACAGCATCGTCGGCGCCGAAGCCGAGCTCGTGCTCCTCGCCGCCGGCAAGCTGCGGCAGGCGGCCGCTTCCGACGAAGGTCTGGTCGCGGAACAGCGACACCGTGCCCGGCAGGTAGGGCGCGCCCTTCGGCAGCGTCATCTTGGCGTAGAGATAGGCCTTGGCATCGACGCGCGGCGTCGTGCGCACGACGAGTTGCGGCTCGAGGTCGGTCGTGTCGATGAGGACACGCTTCTGCTCGCCGGTGCCCTTCACGGTCTGGCGGCCCGGCACGACGAAGACAGCCTGGAACGAGGTCACGAGGATCTCAGCGCGGCTCTCCTCGAGCGCAACCTTCATTGTCGGCGCAGATGTACCGGCCGGCGCAGCCGATCGCATCATTGCGTCGTCCATTGAGCGACCGGCGTAGGGCGACGGCGAGGGTGCCGCGACGGGACGCGGCGGCGGCGGAGCCGGCGGAGTCTCCGGCTGGAAGTCGACGACCATCGGATTGAGGACAGGCGCCGCGGTTCCGGTGCCCGGTCGCGCGGTCGAGAGGCTCACTGTCACGTCGCCCCAGTCCTCGCCTGTCCTCTGCACGATGGAGGCGCGGCGGACCAGCGCGAGCTTGGCGGCGGCGCCCTTTGCTCCTGTCGAGAGGCGGGCGTCATAGAACGGCGTCCAGGCGGCGTTGGCGACCTGGTAGCGGATCACGAGATCGGCCTCGAGGGCCGTGCCGGCGGTGACGTTGACTTTGACCTCTGTGCGCTCGAGCGGTGCCGGTGCCAAGGCGACGAGCTGCTTCTGCAGGTCCTCGATCTTGCGGGCGATCTCGCGGATCTCGAGCTGGCCCGCCTGGATCACCTTCTGCGCTTCGGCCATGCGCGCGCCGATCAGCGTGAAGACCTGCCCCCAGTCGGTCGCCGCAGCAGTCCCTCCAGGACCCGCCGGCGCGGGATGGACAGGGAGTTCGACGAGCTTGGCGATCAGTGCCTTCTGCGTCTCAGCGGTCTGGATGCGGGCCTCGACCTCGATGCGCTTGTCGTTGAGTGCCTCGATCTCCTTCTCGAGCCGGCGCCGCTCGCCCTCCGCGCGCGCGGGGTCGGTGCTCGGAATCGAGGTGCGCCGCGTATCGACCGAGGCGATGTCGAGCTTGCCCGTCGCGCGCCCTTCGACGCGGATCGAGCTTGCAACCGCGGTCGCCGGGAGGTCGGTCAGCAGGACGACATGCTCGCCGGCCACGAGCTTCACTTTGGCGAGCCGCGTCACCTCGGCGCCCTGCGGATAGACGGTGACGGCATCGATGCGCGAGGTCGCGGCGACGTCCGCGGCGGTGGCGGCGGCAGTGCTCATGAGCAGGGCTCCTGCGGCTAGCATGTATTTCATGGGCGGCTCCAACGGAAAGTGCGACGAGCAGTTACAACTTGGTGTGTGATCGAGGCTGCCAGCATAGACGGCCCGGATCGTGGCGACCTTGGGGTCCGGGGTACACGGCCGGCAGGGCAGATCGGATGTCGGACCCGCAGGGCTCCGGGCACGTCAGGTCCACGGCGCTCACGGACGAGCCTCGCGCAGGAAAATGCCTGGCCTCGCACGCCGCCGCCGGAGGCCACGCAGAACAGCATGCGGAAGCGCTTGCGTTTTCGGAACTGCCAGCCTAGAGAGTGCAGCGCACGCGCCGGTAGCTCAGTTGGATAGAGCGCCAGACTACGGATCTGGAGGTCGTGGGTTCGAATCCTTCCCGGCGCGCCACTTCGGTACGGTCCGTTCCGGACACATCGGTTACGGTTTATTCCCGAGACATGGGTAATACATTGCGGACCTCGAAGGGGTTTG
>DAORNH010000329.1:0-4456 GCA_035440865.1 Hyphomicrobiaceae bacterium
CAGAAGGCCGCCGCAAGCGCCGCCGCGATCGGCGTCGGTCGGCCGATCCGGAACGCCCTTTCCGCATCGGCCGCGTGCACGATCAGCGGATTGAAGCGCGGCCGCCCCTTGGCCGCGAAGATCGCTGCGACTGCCGCGCCGTTCGTCGCATCGGCGCCGAGGCCGTAGACCGTCTCGGTCGGAAAAGCGACGAGCCGGCCCTCGGCCAGCAGGCGCGCTGCGGCCGAAATCGCGTCAGGTGTGGCCGGGACGATCGGCATATGGCTCCCATCATAATATGCGGCACGCTTAGCGCGCAGCCGGCAAGCCGACAACCTCGGACGGCAGCATCCGTGGCCGTTCCGCACGATCCGCAGTCACCTTCCCGCCCGCGCCGTCATGCCGACGCCCCGTGGACCTCGGAGCCGCCACCGCGTATCCACAGCACGATGACCTCAGTCCTCGCCTACGCGAGGATGACGAGGTCGCGCGGGAAGACGAGGGTCGCGCGGGAGTACCGATCCTCGGTGTCCCGGAACTCGGACGCCGCGCAGCGGCCGGCCGAATGTCAGGGATCGTTCCAGCTGCTCGGATGCCCAGCCGCACCTCCGGCGACCACACCTCAATTGGCAATAGGGGGCGGGACCGGCTTTCGCCGCTCCTGCCCACTGAACCGTACGGGCGGATTTCCGTTTACGGCTCTCCAGCCGGTGGTTTCGACATCGAGACTGTCTCGCTAGTTGTCAGGCTGTGTGAAGCGAACAGACCGGCATTCGCGAAGTAGGCATTCGGCCAGCGCAGGTGATCGTCGAGGCAGATGCCGAGGCCTGGCCGCTGTTCCTGCCGTCGCAGCAAGGCGCGCAATCGGCGACGGACCATCGAGCCGAATACGGCGAAGTCGCGCGGGTAGGCGTGCTTGAGGTAGCCGATCTAACCGCGCAGCATAGGATTCAGGTCGGCGATGACGCACTCGAGGCTATCGCTCCGCGAGCGGTCGGACTTGGCCCGGATGCGGTCTTTGAGTTTGGCCAGGTTCTTCTTGCGAACGTAGCGGTGGCGAGCGCCAAACCGGTAGCCGAGGGGCCCTGGCCCGGCCCCGAGCCGGGCTCGACCCCTTGTCCCGGCACCCGGCAATCGCCGATATGCCTCATCGCGGGATGCAGCGTGAGGCCATTCCCGCTCTCCCACAGCCGCACCATCGCGAGTGCGGCCTGCGCCTCCTCGCGTGAGCGGCACAGGATCAGGAAGTCGTCAGCAGAGCGCACCAGCGGGCCTTGCTGGCTCGCCACCACGCACCACCGAAACGGGTTCGACATCCTGCGGGCTGCTCGTTCGCCTCGGGCGGCCCTCCACCCCGCATCGCCGCACCAGACGCTGCTATGGCTCATGAGTGGTGATCGGCGTTTTGGATCGTGCAGCCAACTCTGCCATCGCTGCGTCGAGGTCGACGTTGAACGGATCGGTGAAGACGCCGCCCAGGAGCCGAGGCGGAAATCGCGAAGCGCGATCTGCCAATTCGTCGCCTCGGCCGAGCTTCCGAGCCACGACGAACTGTGGCGCTTCTCGATCGAAGCGATGTCCGCAAACGCAATTGTTGCGCGATGGAGCTTCGGCATCGCGGAGCTGCGCCGGACTGACGCGTCGACGAGCTGAAAGCTCATCGCGTTCGCGCTCATCGACAGCCAAATCCTGCGGCGGCTCCAGCTCGCAATGTAGATGCCCGGGCCGAAGAGCACCAAGGCCATCAAGAGCGAGGGAATCCAGGCGGGTGCAGCGGGAGATCGGGGTGGCCGGGTCCTGGTGCCGAGGACCGTCGTCACGAGACCTGCAAAAAGTACCGCACCGAGTATCAGGAGCGCGGCACCGAAATAGGCGCCGACCAACGAGCGCAGCCTTGGACGATAGACGACACCCTCGACCGGCATGCAGCCAACCTCATCCGAGCGCGATTTTCAGCAGTCGAGTACCCTACCACGCCTGGACGCTCGACAACACCAACACCTTGCTGTTCGGGCCTCTCGGCCCTATCCGAGTGTGGAGTTTCCCTCTCCCCCGACCGAGGACCCGCCCATGCCCGCACCCGCCGCAGCCGACCTGACGATGCCGATCGCCCAGCAGTGGACCGACATCCGCGACGGCGTCGCCAAGGTCTGCGAGGCATTCCCGAACGACTACTGGGTGAAGCTCGACCACGCGGCAGAGTATCCGAGCGAGTTCGTGAAAGCCTTGACGGAGGCCGGCTACCTCAGCGCGCTGATCCCCGAGGCCTATGGCGGCTCCGGGCTTCCCCTATCCGCCGGCTGCGCGATCCTCGAGACGATCCATTCAACGGGCTGCAACGCCGCCGCCTGCCATGCGCAGATGTACACCATGGGCACCGTGCTTCGGCACGGCTCGGAGGAGCAGAAGAAGAAGTACCTGCCGGGCATCGCCTCGGGGGAGCTCCGCCTGCAGGCCTTCGGCGTCACCGAGCCGACCACCGGCTCCGATACGACGCAGCTCAAGACCAAGGCCGAGAAGCGCGGCAACAAGTACGTCGTCAACGGCCAGAAGGTGTGGACGAGCCGCGTCCTCCACTCCGATCTCATGCTGCTGCTCGCCCGCACTACGCCCGCCGACAAGGTGAAGCGCCGCTCGGATGGGTTGAGCGTATTTCTCGTCGATCTGCGCGAGGCGAAGGGGCGCGGCATCGAGATCAAGAAGATCGACGCGATGATCAATCACAACACATGCGAGGTGTTCTTCGACAATCTAGAAGTGCCGCCGGACGCGCTGATCGGCGAGGAGGGCCAGGGCTTCAAGTACATCCTCTCGAGCATGAACGCGGAGCGAATCCTGATCGCGTCCGAATGCCTCGGCGACGCCCGCTTCTTCATCGAACGCGCCGCGGCCTACGCCAAGGAGCGCGTCGTGTTCGGCAACCCGATCGGAAAGAACCAGGGGGTGCAGTTCCCGATCGCGCGCGCCTATGCGGAGCTCATCGCCGCCGAGCTCGTCGTGCGCAAGGCCGCCGCCATGTACGAGGCCGGGCTCGACTGCGGCGAGGAAGCCAACATCGGCAAGATGCTCGCCGCGGATGCGGCCTGGAAGGCGGCGGAGGCGTGCCTGCAGACCTACGGCGGCTTCGGCTATGCGCGCGAGTACGGCATCGAGCGCAAGTGGCGCGAGTGCCGGCTCTATCAGACGGCGCCGATCTCGACCAACATGGTGCTCGCATTCGTCGGCCAGAACGTGCTCGGCCTGCCGCGGAGCTATTGAGCCGATGCGCTGGCTCCGTGCCACAGCGATCGCATTGGGCGCGCTAGTGATCCTGGCGTCGGCCGGCGTCGCATGGATCGACGTCGAGCGCACCCGCATCCGCCAGGCCTGCGACGCACTCCTAACGAGAGGCATCGACGCGACGTTCTACCCGCACACCTGTTTCCTGAAAGGTGCCCGCCAGCCGATGTGCTGGCGCGCCACCTGTATCCGTGACCGCACGCACGGCCCTAGTCTGGAGCGAACGTGAGGCAGCCGAGCCGCCGCCTTACTTGCTCGCCGCTGGTGCCGGGCTCGTCTTGGCCTCGGCTGTGGCCCAGCCGATCAACTGGGCCAGCCGGCGCTTCTGCTCAGTATCGACCTTGACGGTCGCCGTCATGCCGGCGCGGAGCGGCGGACGGCCCGCGACCGGCACCAGCTTGAGGCGCACGGGCAGTCGCTGCACGACCTTCACCCAGTTGCCGCTCGCGTTCTGCGGCGGCAGCAGCGCGAACTCGGCCCCCGTCGCCGGACTGATCGTATCGACCGTCGCCGTCCAGACGATGTCCGGGTAGATGTCGAGTGTCACCGTCGCCGATTGGCCCGGCCGGACGTTCGTCAGCTCGGTTTCCTTGAAGTTCGCCTCGACCCAGGGCTGGCTGTCGGCGACGAGCGCGAACAGGGGCGTCGCCGCCTTGATGTGCTCGCCGACCAGCAGCTTCGCATTGACGACGATGCCGGAGGCCGGCGCCGTGATGATGGTGCGCGCGAGATCGAGCTTGGCGCGATCGCGCAGCGCCATCTTCTCGCGCACGAGCGGATGCATATCGACCGGTTGCTTCGGATCGCCGCCGATCTGGGCCGCGACGCGCGCGAGCTTCTGGCGCATCACGGCGACGCGCTCGCGGGCCTGGGACGCGTTACTCTCGGCATCCTCGAGCTTCACCGTCGCGACCACGCCGCTCTTGGCAAGCTGCTTCTGCCGGTTGAGCTGCACATCAAGGAAGGTCAGCCGGCTGTCGGCCTCCTTCAGCTCGCTGTCGGCCTCGTGCCAGCTGGCGATCAAGGTCGCGACCTGCGCGCGCATGGCATCGAGCTCGGCCTCCGCCTTGGTCAGCGCCATGGCATAGGGATCGGGATCGATACGAACCATGACGTCGCCGGCCTTGACGGTCTCGTGCTCACGCACCTTGAGCTCGATGATGCGGCCGGCGACCTCCGACGACACCTGCAAGATGTC
>DAORNH010000329.1:4507-4865 GCA_035440865.1 Hyphomicrobiaceae bacterium
CCAGCCGAGCGCCGCCGCCACCACGAGGCACGGCACCACGACGATCAGGACACCTCTGACCCAACTACGCATGTTAAGCTCGCGCCTCGCTCATGTCGTCATCGCTCGCACCGAGGATCTCCTCGGCGGAAATGGATTGTCCGTTGTCGGCGCCGGCAAGCTCGACAAGTTCGCCCTTTACCCGACCGAGCAGCTCGACGAGCACATCGCGCTCGTCATTGGAAAGCCGCGCCAGGGCGTCATCGACCGTCGACAGCGCGATCGGCCAGATGGCGGCATGCACGCGGCGGCCGCGATCGGTCAGGTGCATGCGATTGATGCGCCGGTCGTCGGGATCGGGACGCCGCTCGACCCAGCC
>DAORNH010000330.1:0-4761 GCA_035440865.1 Hyphomicrobiaceae bacterium
CCGTCGTCGCCATGCCCGTGGGCGACGAGCAGGTCGCGGGCTGGCTCGCCGCACTCGACGAGATGGAGGCAGTGCTCGACGGCAGGAAGCTGCTGCCGCACTGGCGGCTGTCGCAGGGCTTCGATCTGAAGCAGGTGCTCGAGGAGCCAAAGCCGTTCGATCTGGTGCTCTGGATCACGGGCCACGCGGCGCTGCCCTACACCAAGCCGGGTGAGACCGTCTCTTCGGCGACCTGGGCCAACTGGCAGCGCGTGTTCGGCGGCAATTTCCTCGCCTATGCCTTCTGGTTCAACTGACGCCGTCTCACTCGCTGAGCGTCGTCACCTTGAGCCGCTGGTCCTCGAGCGGCAGCCCGAGTAGCGCCTGGATGAAGCGCGCGAAGAATTGGAGCGCAAGCAGCAGGATCCCGAAGGTTACGATGGCCTGCGGGATCCACAGCCGCGTGTCGCTCGAGATCGACGTCTGGCCACGGCTGAAGGCCTCGTAGGTGAAGCGGAACATCGCGTAGGTGAGAAAGCCTGCCATCATGAGACCGGCCGCCGAAACGAGCACCTCGGCCGCACGGCGAAGTGGCACGGGCAGGCGCGCAAGGAGCAGCGTCACGCGGATATGCCCGCCCGAGCGCAGCGTCATCGCCGCGCCGAACGTGAACGTCGCCGCCATCAGGTAGGAGCTGTATTCCCAGGCGACGGGAATATCGGCCGGGACCGATGGAAAGTAGTGCGAGAGCGCCCTGACGGTGATCTCGGCGAGGATCAGCAGCGTGAGAAGAGCGAGGCAGACGGCCGCCATCCAACCATCGATCCGGCACAAGGCGTCGATGCCGTCGAGCAGGATGCGGATGGGGCCAGGGGCTGAGCGGTTCGGGCTATGGCCCACCTCTGCGTCACCCGCCATGCCCACGCTCCAACTCCGCCGGCCTTCGATCAGTAGGCCGACGCTGTCGGGCCAACTCCGTCCTTGTTGTAGAGATCGCGGCGGAACTGGACAACGCCGTCCTCCGTCGCCCAGGCGGTGATGTAGGCGAAGTAGAGCGGGATCGGCTTCTTGAGCTTCACGTCGAGCCGCTCACCGGACTTCTTCATCTCCATGACCCGCTCGGGCGTCCAGCCCTGGTCCTGCATCAGCCAGGCCGCGACGTGCTCGATCCCCGAGATGCGCACGCAGCCCGAGCTCGCCGCACGGAAATTGCGGCCGAACAGGGTGTGCGAGGGCGTGTCGTGCATGTAGACCGAGTGCGAGTTGTGGAAGTTGATCTTCACGAAGCCGAGCGGATTTTCAGGGCCCGGCGTCTGCTTGAAGGAGAGTGAGCGCGCCATCGACCAGTTGACGCGCAGGGGATCGATCTTGCGGCCGTCCGGCCCGTAGGCGTCGATGCCGTACTTGGCGAGCACGTTCTGGCCGCGCCGCGACATCTCCATGCCCTTCGGGATCAGGTCCTTTTCGATCACCGTCGGCGGGAGGTGCCACACCGGATTGAAGTTGAGCTCGTGGATCTGCGATTTCAGGATCGGCGTCTGGCGATCGATCTTGCCGACGACACCGGCATGGCGCGAGACGACGATATCGCCTTCGACCACCTCGATCTGGGCGGCTGGGATGTTGACCATGATGTAGCGGCCGCCGGGGCGGCTGAACTCGCTCAGTCGCGTCAGGTTGAGGCGGAGCTGTCGGAGCCGCGCCGCTGCGGGCACGTTGAGCGCCGCGATCGTGCGTTTGTCGACGATGCCGTTGGGGGTGAGGCCGTTGGAGGCCTGGAAACGGCGGACGGCCTTCTCGACATAGCCGTCGAAGGCATCGGAGATGGCAAAACCCGCTTCCTTGAGATCGCCCGACATCATGAGGCGCTGGCGAAGCACGCCGACGGCCGGGTGGTTCATGCCGATCTGAAGCGGCACCTCGGGAATGACGGGAAAGCCGCCCTTGGCAACGACATCTGCGTAAAGCTGGATCGCGGCCTTCATCGGACCGAGGTTGCGCGCGGAGAGTGTCGCGAAGCCTTTCGGCGGCTTGGCCTCCCACTCCTTGGCAAAGCTGCGGTCGGTGTGGTCCGCGCTTGCGCCGTACGTGGCATAGCCTGGCGCCGCGGACCCGAACCGCATCCAGCCACTGCTGCCGTCGTATGAAGACGCTCCAGTTGCCGCAAGGCAGCTTGCCAGGCCGACGGCGAGCGCTCCGAGCACGCCCCGGCCAACGATCCCTCTTTCAAGCACGTCAGGCACTCCCGCTGAGAAGGCGCGACTCAATCCAGCGCCGTCGGCCAACGCCTTTTGGCGCAGAGTTAGGCCGAATGGTTAACACGACGTGAACACCGCGCCCCCGCAGATGCAGCGCACGCAAGACACTCCGAATCACGCGGTCAGCGCATCTGGAGCAACCGCGACGAAAATGAGGCCGCGAGGCCTGATTGTGAAGTCGCGGAACTGCAACAGCTGCCGGATCGGCAAGTGATGATGCCGACCGGCAACAATGAACTGCGATCAAATTGAGCAGAATGGCAAATTATTCCGCAGCGACCGCCGGCGCCTCGCCGCCCCATCCGACCGTCGCGCGACGCATGTAGTCGGTGAACCACTGCGGGTCCGTACGGAAATCCACGCGGCCATCGCGATGAATGCGGGCCGTCGCGCGCCGCGACGAGAGGCAGAACATGTGGACGGACATCGGCATGCCGCCGGTGTGGCAATAGCCGACCTCGATGTGGCTCGCGATCACCATCGACGAGCCCATGAAGCCCATCGCGCCCATGCCGAGGGAGTTGCCGAGCGTCTTCAGCTCGTCCTCGAGTGCGGCGATTTTCGGATCGGGATTGCGCGAGCCGACGACGCGCAGGCACGAGGCCTGCTTGCCGAGCACCATGCAGGTATCCTTGGAGCCGCCGAGTCCGATGCCGACGATGGCCGGCTGGCAGGCGAGGCCGCGCTTGCCGAAGGCGATCAGCGTGTCGATGTAGAAGCGCTTGATGCCGTCGATGCCGTCACCTGGAAAGAGCATGCGGTAGTCGGAGCCGAAGAGGCCGCCCTTGTGCACGGTCGTGAGCTCGATCCAGTCGGCGTCGGGGTGGAACGCGTACTCGATCTCGGGCGCGTTGATGCCGACGTTGTTGTCGTGGTCGGTCCGCCAGAGCGGATGGACGCGATTGGGCCTCAGCGGCACTGCGCGCGTCGCATTGGCCGTCGCCCGCCGGAGCGCCCCTTCGAGCGCGATCGGGCCACCGGCGATCGCCGCCTCGTTGCCGAGCTTCACGTACCAGCGCGGCACGCCCGTATCGCCGCACATGGCGCGCCGATCCTCCTTCGCCGCCTCGTAGTTCTCGAGCATCGCCTGGATGACGAACGAGGAAAGATCGCCCTTCTCGCTCTTGGCGCAAGCGCGGAGCCCACCGAGATAATCCTCGGGGATCTCGATGGCGGCCTTGGCCATCAAGGTTTCGGCGGTCGACTGGACGAGGGTCGCGGGGATCATGGCGAGGCTCGCGGGATGAGGTCGGATCTCCGGCATTTCTGCCAGCCAATTCAAGCCCGAGGCAAGCGCCAGTTATTGCGAATGCGGCGCGCCGCGCAACCATTGCCCGCTCAGGTCGCGCCGGCGCCGAGCAGCAGGCGGCGTGCGATCAGGTAAGCGAGCCCCGCGACCAAGAGGCCGAGCGGGATGCTGCCGACGGTCAAGGCCTCGAGTATGGGCCGCAGCAACTGCCCCGTCTCGCTCAGGGTGCCGGGCGACAGGCTCACGACCGTCGCGCCGATGCGATCAATGGTCGACGCGAGATCGGCAGTCGCCGCCTCACGGCCGAGCAGCACGGTCCCAACCTTGTAGGAGGCAACCCACATCAACGGCCAGGTCAACGGATTGCCGATGAAGGTGCCGATCAGTGCTGCGACCACATTCGCCCCGAGAAACCAGGCGCCTGTCGCCGCGAGCCCGAGCTGAAGGCCGAAGAGGGGTACGAATGCCGCGAAAACGCCGATTGCGAGCCCGAGCGCCACGGAATGCGGGTTGGCCTCGATGCCGCGGATCCGCGCCACGGCCTTGCTGGTCCGTCCGCTGGCAAACATCAACCGCGGGAGGAGAACCCGATCGATCCCGATCGGCTGATCGACGGGCGTCAAATGTCCCGGATGCTCGAGCTGCTCGCTTGAATGATAGGACAAGGGGCCGAGTCCCGCATGAGGTGCCACGCTCGACGCCACTACGATCGCTGGCCACGTGAAAGGCCAGCAGCAAGGGTGATCAAAACGCTGAAATCCGGCGACAAGGGAGCGCGACGCTCAGTAGCCCGCGATTCGCCACCGCTTCAGTCAAACACTCTCTCGACTTTGCTGACAACGACTTTCGAGCGCACTGCCTGGATGATCTCGTTGAGGTGGCCGAGATCCCACACCTCGAGCTCGAACAGCATCTCCGTGAAATCGGCGGCACGCCGCATCATGCGCACGTTGTCGATATTGCCGTCCCGATCGGCGACGGCCTGGGCGATTTGGGCGAGCGTGCCCGGCTCATTCAGCGCGGTCACCATCAGTTTTGCCGGAAAGCGCTCGGGCTTCTCGGGGTCGATGTCCCAGGTGACGTCGATCCAGCTCTGGTTCTCAAATTCGGAGAGCCTCGGGGAGTGGATCTGGAAGACGCGGATGCCCTTCCCCGGGATCATCACGCCGACGATGCGGTCACCAGGCACTGCCCCGCCCGGCTCGAAGACGACCGGGACATCGTTATTGAGGCCGCGGATGGGCAGTACCGCGTCGCTGCGGGTGCCGCCAGCAC
>DAORNH010000331.1:0-538 GCA_035440865.1 Hyphomicrobiaceae bacterium
TCGTAGGCCGCCAGAGCCTTTTCCGTGTCGCTCTTCATGCGGTTCGCCTCGTCGAGGTCGCGCCGCACCCGGTCCTGGCGCTCCTCGATTACCTGCCCGATACGGGGCAGGGCGATGCGGGAGAGCAGCAAGTAGAGCAGCGTGAACGAGACGATCAGCCAGAAGAGCTGCGGCACGAAGTGTTCGGGATTGAACTGGGGCATTCCGCCCGCGTCCTTGGCCCCGGCAGCAGCGGCAAGCGCGAAAAGCATCGTCGACTCCAAGAAGGCGTCAGCGGTAAGCAACCGTACGCTCCGGCAGTGCGGCCGGACACGAACGACGAGAGCGCGCGGGCACCCGCACGCTCTCTATATGCGCCGGCTGATCCAAGACGGCTCGAGCCGGCCGCCAGAACTCACTTCGCGTAGAGCAGAACCATCGCGACGACGAAGGCGAGCAGGCCGAGGAGCTCGGCCATGGCGGCGCCGACGAACATCCACAGACGCTGGCCGTCGGCGGCCGACGGGTTGCGCAGCGCGCCCGAGAGGAAGTTGCCGAA
>DAORNH010000331.1:555-816 GCA_035440865.1 Hyphomicrobiaceae bacterium
ATGAGGCCCGTGCAGGCGATGCCGGCGGCGAGAAGCTTTGCGACTTCCGGGGTCATGCGTGTCTCCTTGGCATGTATGCGAGTGTTGGTTGACGAACGTCCACAGAGCCCGGCTCAGTGGTGCATATGGAGGGCATCGTTGAGGTAGATGCAGGTGAGAAGCGTGAAGATGAACGCCTGCAAGATGGCGACCATCACCTCGAAGCCCGTGAAGCCGACCATGAACGCGAGCGGCGCCCAGCCGCCCCAGAGCCCGAGGCCG
>DAORNH010000331.1:841-4752 GCA_035440865.1 Hyphomicrobiaceae bacterium
TGAGGAGCACGTGGCCGGCAAGCATGTTGGCGAACAGTCGGACCGAGAGGCTGATCGGACGCATCAGGTAGGACACGACCTCGATCAGCACGATGAGCGGCAAGAGGAGCGCCGGCACGCCCGAGGGCACGAACATCTTGAGATAGCCGATGCCGTTTTCCTTGAAGCCGAGGAAGGTGACGAACAGGAACACGCCGACCGCGAGCGCGAGTGTCACGATGATGTGGCTCGTCACCGTAAAGGACTTCGGCAGCAGGCCGAGCAGGTTCGAGATCAGGATGAACGAGAACAGCGTGAAGATGATGGGGAAGTACTTCATCCCATGCTCGCCGCATGTACTTCGCACGGTATCGGCGACGAACTCGTAGACGATCTCGGCCATCGACTGCATGCGGGTCGGCACGAGCGAGCGGCCGCGCATGGACAGGATGAGGAAGCCGGCGACAGTGCCGACGCCGATCAGCATCCAGAGCGAGGAGTTGGTGAACGAAATGTCGTAGCCCAGCAGATTGAGCGGCACAAACCGCTCGATCTCGAACTGGTGCATCGGTCCGTGATCTTGTCCCGCCACGTCTGCCTCTCGAAGCCCTGCGACCCGTCCTTCAACGCGTCCCGTCTCGCTCTCGTACGACCGGAGCCAGTGCTCCGGTCAACCCGCAAACCGCAAACCGAAAGTCCACAATCCTTCGAACCACACCGATTCGAGCCGCCGTCACCGATCCTCGTCGTCGTCCTTGACTGAGGGCGCGGGACGCAGCGAAGCTTCCCGCGTGGCCTTGTCCTTCTGGGCCGCGCGGATGACGTTCACGAGAGCGCCGACGAAACCGAGCATCGCCAGCACGATCATGAACAACGGCGCCTTGCCGAACTGCTGATCGAGCCACCAGCCGACGCCTCCGCCGACGAGCAGGCCAACCAGCAATTCGAAGGTGAAGCGAAACGCGTAGCCGAGCGACGATCCCGCCGCGGCCTCGTGTTTGACAGGTCCTTGCGAACCCTTCACCTCGTCGAGCCTCCGGCCGATGTCGGCGGCGCGCCGCCTCATAGCCTCCCTATCCTCCGGGCTGATCTCACCTCGGCCCGGATCGCGCGTGTGATCTTGGCTCGACATCAGGGCTCCCGGGGAGGGCAAACGGCAAGGCGGGCATCGACGCGGCGCACCATAGTGACGGTGCCGCGGGGTGTCAAGAAACCATATGATAGGCTTAAGTCGCAGAAACATAAGGAATTTATTCGAGGCATCTCGCCTTGCGACAATACGGCTTGCTGGCGCTTTCAGGACAATCAGTGGTCGGAATCCGCCTTCTCGGCTTCAACACAGTGAAAGGTCGGATTTACCTGAAAATCCCTGCTCTCAGAACCTTATGCCCATCGTCGAAAGAACCCTGGTCATCCGAATACGCCACGCGGTGAGATGGGCAAAGGGTCCCATCGACCGCCCCGAATGGCCTTGCCTTTGGTATCGGAACGACATCGGACACGAAACCGACGAGGATCAGTCGGTCGTCTTCCGCCGTGGGAAAGAGGAAGCCGGGCGCAGGTGAACCACCACGTCCACGTGGCTGATCTCCATGCCTGCGGGAGGTATCGGAACACCCTCGACGCGGATTGCTTCATCGTCGATATCGGTGACGCGCCCCGACCGCTCGTCGAAGAAATGGCTGTGGTTCGACACGTTGGTGTCGAAGTACGCCTTGTCGCCATTGAGCGCGAGTTCGCGCAGCAGGCCCACCCCGACGAACTGATGCAGCGTATTGTAGACCGTTGCGAGCGACACGCTCTCACCTGCCGCCAACGCTTCCGCGTGCAACCCTTCAGCTGTCACGTGCCGATCGGGACCGTTGAGCAGAAGCTCGCCGAGCGCAATGCGCTGCCGCGTCGGGCGCAAACCCGCGGTTTTCAACCGAGCCGCGAGAGCGTCGCTCGTTGGTTGCTCGTCTGCCATCGCCTCAGTCTGCGCTCGTCCGCCTTACGTCCGATAGACCGGCGACCCGGTGGCCGGGCGCCAACTGATATATTAACCGCCCAATCGGTCTTGCGCAACCGATCCGAGCCAACGGCTTCTCGCAGCAGGGCCCCGCTCCGTCAAGGCGTGACGTTATAAGCCGCCAGCGCCGCCATGTTGACGATGTCGCTGTCCTTGGCGCCGAGCGGGCAGATCTGCACCGAATGCGACAAGCCGACCAGCATCGGCCCGACGATTGTCGCCCCGCCGAGCTCCTGCAGGAGCTTCGTCGAGATCGAAGCTGAATGGAAGGCCGGCATCACGAGCACGTTCGCCGTGTCGCTGAGCCGGCAGAACGGGAAGAGCTTCATGGCCTCCTTATTGAGCGCCACGTCTGCTGCCATCTCGCCTTCGTACTCGAAGTCGACGCCGCGCTGGTCGAGGAGTGCGACCGCATCGCGCACGTGCTGCGAGCGCTCGCCGGGAGGATTGCCGAAGTTGGCATAGGCGAGCATGGCGACGCGCGGCGTCATGCCGAAACGGCGCGCGACGCGTGCAGCCTCGATGGCGATTTCTGCGAGCTCCTGGCCCGTCGGCAGCTCGACGACACTCGTATCGGCGACGAGCACGGTGCGGCCGCGGCAGATGGCGATCGATACGCCGATGACGCGGTGTCCGGCCTTCACGTCAAGCACTCGGCTGACCTCGGTAAAGGCGGTCGTCCAGTTGCGTGTGACACCCGTGATCATGCCGTCGGCGTGGCCGAGGGCGACCATGCAGGCAGCGAACACGTTTCGGTCCTGGTTCACCATGCGCTGGCAGTCGCGGCGCAGAAAGCCACGGCGCTGCAGGCGCTGATAGAGGTAGTCGGCGTATTCGGCATTATGCTCGCTCTCGCGCGCGTTGATCACGCGGATGCCGTCGCGCAGCTTTATGCCTGCATTCTTGAAGGCGGTGTTGATGCGATCGCTGCGACCGACCAGCGTCGGCGTGCCGAAGCCGAGATTGAGGTAGGCGTTGGCCGCGCGGACGACGACATCCTCCTCGCCCTCCGTGAAGACGATGCCACGCGGCGCCTTGCGCACCTCGCCGAAGATCGATTGCAGCCAGCCCGCGACAGGATCGAGGCGGCCCGAGAGGCGTGCCACGTAGCCGTTGATATCGATCGGCTTCCGCGCGACGCCCGTCTCGATCGCGGCCTTGGCGACGGCCGGCGGGATATTCGTGATCAGGCGCGGATCGAAGGGCGCCGGGATGATGTAGTCAGGTCCGAAGGTCGGGCGGCGGCCGTGGAAGGCTGCCGCCACCTGGTCGGGCACTTCGGCGCGGGCGAGTTCGGCGAGCGCCTTGGCCGCGGCGATCTTCATCTCGGTGTTGATGGTCGACGCGCGCACGTCTAGCGCGCCGCGGAAGATGAAGGGGAAGCCCAGCACGTTGTTGATCTGGTTCGGATAATCCGAGCGTCCCGTGGCGACGATCGCATCCGAGCGCGTCGCCGCGACCTCCTCGGGCGTGATCTCGGGGTCGGGGTTCGCCATGGCGAAGATGATCGGGTTCTTCGCCATCGACTTCACCATCTCCGGCGTCACCGCGCCCTTGGCCGAGAGGCCGAAGAAGGCGTCGGCGCCATCGAGGGCATCAGCGAGCGTGCGCGCCTTGGTCTTCGCAGCGTAGCCCGACTTCCACTGGTTCATACCCTCCTTACGACCCTGGTAAATCACCCCCTTGGTATCGCAGAAAGTGACGTTGGCGCGGGGACGGCCCATGGCGACGAGAAGGTCGAGGCAGGCGATCCCGGCTGCCCCTGCGCCGTTGACGACGAGCTTCGTCGTCTTGAGATCGCGGCCCGTGAGCTCGATAGCATTGATGAGGCCCGCCGCCGCTATGATTGCGGTGCCGTGCTGGTCGTCGTGGAAGACCGGGATGTCGAGGAGTTGCTTCAGGCGCTCCTCGATAATGAAGCAAT
>DAORNH010000332.1:0-282 GCA_035440865.1 Hyphomicrobiaceae bacterium
GCCACCGCTACGACACAGCCGACGCGCCGGCACGGTGTGATGCCCGACCAGACCCGGGAGGTGCTGCGGCGCATCGGCCAGGCTCTGCGGCTCGCGGCCGGCGGCGAGCCCGCGACGACACCACCGCCACCCGCTGATCGGCGCGCAGAAGCCGGCAACGTGACCGCTCCGAGCCGCGCGGCCGCCGCGCCTGCCGCATCGGCGACGAAGCAGCCCTGAGGCCCGTGAGCCCTGGCGGCGGGAGGCTGACATGCTGTTGAATCTGGTGCTCGTCCTGGTACT
>DAORNH010000332.1:328-4733 GCA_035440865.1 Hyphomicrobiaceae bacterium
CGAGCGCGGCAGCCGCCTCACGACCAGGACGTTCGGCTCGTGGGTCTACTGGCCGGGCGCCGCCCGCTTCGACGCCGATCCCTACACTCGCGCGCATTTCGCCCGGCGCGGGGAGCTTCCGCATTCGCCGGCGCTCGCGATGACGTTCCAGGCGCGTATCGACAGCGATGGCAATCGCCTGCACTCGGCCTGCGAGTACGAGGTCGCAGGGCCGGATATCAATTCCGTGTGGTGGAGCCTCGCGGTGTACGACGATCGCGGCACGCTGATCCCGAACCCAGCCGGTCGCCACGCCTACAACGCGAACTCGACGCTCAGGGCCGCAAACGGGAGCTTTGCGGTCGTGCTCTCACGGGAGGCGCGGCCGGGCAACTGGCTGCCGACCAGCGGCGCCGGGCCGATCGTCCTCGTTCTCGACGTGCAGGAGCCTCGCGGCGGCTGGCCCGCACCGGGTACCGAGATCGCGGCGTTGCCCGTCATCAAGAAGGTTGCCTGCAGATGAGCACGCTCGTTGTCCGACGGCCACGCTGGCCGGCGATTGCCCTGGCCCTCGTGCTCGGTGCCATCATCCACATCGTCGCGACGCTCGCGGTGCCCCATATCGCGGCAACCACGGCCTATCGGCGGCTCTCAGGAAACCTGCCGGTCAACGAGATGCGGTTGCTCGCGCGGCCAACGCCATCCGGCCAGTCCTTCCCCTTCCAGTCCCCGGACGTACGTGTCGCCGTCTGCCGCTTTGATATCGGCAATGCGCCGCTCTCCGTCTCTGCCGTGCTCCCGGAGCGCGGCTGGACGCTGACGATCTACTCGCGTCATGGTGACAGCGTGCATGCGATCGCTGCTCAGGAGGAGCGATCGACGGACATCGGCTTCCGGCTGGTCCAGGCACCGGAACCGTCGCTTCTCTCAATGATCACCGGAGGCCGACCGGTCGCGACCGACACGACACAGGTGAACTCGCCAGTGCGAGACGGATTGATCGTGATCCGGGCGCCAGTGCGAAGCGCCTCTTTCCTGCCCGCGGTCGAAGCAGTGCTCGGTGCCGCGCGCTGCGAGCCTGAGGCGCAGTGACGGGAAAGACATGCGAGTTCATTTCTGCATCCCAGGTGACATCACGCTCCCGACCGGCGGCTATGCCTATGATCGTCGCATTCTGCAGGGCCTGCTGGCGCAGGGCGTGGATGCACGGCATGTCGAGCTGCCGGAGACCTATCCCGCTCCGGACGCCGCGGCGCTGGCTGACACACTGCGTGCTACGTCATCCGCAGAATCGGGCGATGTGCTCCTGATCGACGGCCTCGCCTTTGGAGCCATGCCGGCCGAGCTCGTCACAGTCATGGCGACGGGGGGGCGGCACATCGTGGCGCTCGTCCATCATCCCTTGTGCCTCGAAGCAGGGATCACTTCTGCTGACGCGGCGCGGCTCAGGGCGAGCGAACGGACGGCGCTCGCCCTCGCAACAGCTGTGATCGTTTCGAGCCCGATGACGGCGCGGACGCTGGTCACCGACTTCGACGTTCCACCCGGCAAGATCACGGTCGCCGAGCCCGGCACGGACCGGGCGTTGCGTGCGCCTAGACGCGGCGACCCGCCTCGCCTGCTGGCGGTCGGCTCTGTCGTGCCGCGGAAGGCCTACGGCGTGCTGGTCGAAGCGTTGTCGGCCCTCATCGGGCTGCCGTGGCGTTTGACCATTGCCGGGGCAGCACGCGATGCCGCCGAGTTTTCCCGCGTGCGGCAGGTGATCGAGGGGCATGGGCTGGCGGCCCGCATCGAATTGCTCGGCGCGGTCGCCGAAGAGCGCATACCGGGGCTCTATGCGGAGGCGGACATCTTCGTCATGCCGTCGCTCTATGAAGGCTACGGCATGGCGCTCGCCGAAGCCATGGCGCGTGGCCTGCCGATCGTCTGCACGACCGGAGGCGCTGCGGCGGAGACTTGCCCGGACGCCGCCGCCATCAAAGTGCCGCCCGGAGACGTCGTCGCCTTCCGCGAGGCATTGCGTCGCGTGCTTGGCAATGCTCCGCTAGTCGCGGCCATGTCGGACGCGTCGTTTGCCGCTGGACACGCGTTGCCGACGTGGGACGACACCGTCCGTTCGATCGTCGGCGCGCTTTCGAGGATTGCCCGATGAGCTTCTCGCCCGAGTGGCTCGCACTGCGCGAGCCCGTCGACCACAGGTCGCGATCGACCAAGCTCGCGACACGCCTCGCCGCGCGCCTCGGCGCACGAGACCGTATCGACGTCGTCGACCTCGGCTGCGGCGCCGGCTCCAACATCCGCGCGACGGCGCCGCTGCTCGGCCGCGATCAGCGCTGGACCCTGGTCGACTATGATCCGCGATTGCTCGCAGTCGCCCGCGAGCGGCTGCTCGCCTGGGGGCGCCCGATCTCGGAGAGCGGCGATACCATTGCCATCGAGCGCATCGATGGCGGTATCGCACGGCACCTTGCCGTGACGTTTCGGGAAGCTGACCTCGCGCGCGATCTCGATCGGGCGCTCGGCGAGCGTCCGAAACTCGTCACGGCCGCCGCTTTCTTCGATCTCGTCTCGGCCGAGTTCATCGGGCGGCTTGCCGCGGCCGTCGCGGCGCGCGGCGCGGACTTCTACACGACCCTCACCTTCAATGGTGTCCAGACGTGGGAGCCGCGGCACACGGCCGATTCCCATATGCTGCAGTCATTCTGCCGGCACCAGCACGGCGACAAGGGCTTCGGGCCGGCCGCGGGACCGGATGCACCGGCGATCCTTGCGAAGGAGTTCGCAATCGACGGCTATCGCATATCGGAAGGGGACAGCCCTTGGCACATCGGGCCCGGCGATGGCACGCTCCTCGCCGATCTCGCCGCCGGGTTCGCCAGCGCCGTCGCCGAGCGCCGGGACGTTCCGGCCGCAGCAATTGCCGCCTGGAGATCGATCTCGCGGACAGGCGCCGTCGTCGGGCACACCGATACGCTGGCAACGATCGGTTGATTGTCGCGAAGTTGATACCTTGGGCAGGTAAGCCTCCACGACCACGCGATCACGATGGGGTTTCAAATGCCGCACGCACAAACGCGCGATTGGCCGGGACACATGCCGGCTGCTGGTGCGGCCGTGCGACAATCATTCGGGCATTTCGGCCCGCTCGAGGTCCGGCTCGCCGTCAAGGAGGCTGAGATCGAGGCGGCGCAGCGGCTGCGCTACGAGGTCTTCTACGACGAGATGGGCGCTGTTCCGACGCAGGAGGCGCGGCGCCTCAGGCTCGACAGGGATCACTACGACGCCGTCTGCGATCACCTGCTGGTCATCGAACGCGTGGGCGCAGCCGGTGCCGCGGAGCGCATCGTTGGCACCTACAGGCTGCTCCGGCGAGATGTCGCGGCGAGGGTGGGACTGCCACTCTACACGTCGACCGAATTCGATCTTTCGCCGTTGCTCGCGGGCAGCGGCGCGCGCCTCCGATTGATGGAGCTTGGCCGCTCGTGCGTGGCGCGCGGCAAGCGGGATCGGCGCACGCTCGAGGCGCTCTGGCACGGCATCTGGGCCTATGTCCGCTCGCACGGCATCGAGATGATGATCGGCTGCGCGAGCTTCCCCGGCGTCGACCCCGCCAAGCATCGCCGGCCGCTCGATTACCTGCATCGGCATCATCTGGCGCCGCACGAGCTGCGCTGCCGGGCGCTTACCGACCGTTACGTGTCCCTGACCGCCAGCGATGGGGCTGGCGGCGCCGACGAGCGAGCCACGCTTCGCGCTCTGCCGCCGCTGGTGAAGGGATACCTGAGGCTCGGCGCCTTTGTCGGTGACGGAGCTGTCGTCGATCACGCCTTCGGCACGACAGACGTCCTCGTCATTCTCCCGGTTGAGCGGATCGACCCGCGCTACTTCGACCATTTCGGGGCGCCGGAGGGCACCGACACACGGCTGCGACAAGGTTAGCAAGCCCGGGCGCTCAACCTCGCTCTCAACCTCGCCATCGACCTCGCGCTGAATGTTCGCTAGCCTCTGAGCAGGCATGTGTTGGCAGGGGGACAGCGATGAGCGGTGAGATCGAGATCAGAGTAGCCGACGAGGTGCAGCTCATCCGCCTGACGCGGGCTGACAAGAAGAACGCGCTGACCGCCGGCATGTACGAGGCGATGTCGGCAGCGCTCGACCGGGGCGAGGCGGACGCCGGGATCGCCGTGCACGTCTTCATGGGCGCCGGCGGCACCTTCTCAGCCGGCAACGACATCAGCGATTTCGTGCGACGTGCCAAGGGGGCGGGGGCGACCGGCATCCCGACGCCCTCTCTCGAGTTCATCCGCCGCCTGCCGAAGGTCACGAAGCCGATGATCGCCGCCGTCGATGGCCTGGCGATCGGCGTCGGCACCACCATGCTGCTGCACTGCGACCTGGTCTATGCCGGCGACAACGCGGCGTTCTC
>DAORNH010000333.1:0-4731 GCA_035440865.1 Hyphomicrobiaceae bacterium
CTGAAAATTCCGGTCGGCGCGCACTCGAGCTCGATCCGTCCGATTTGTGGGCCGCACACGCCGTCGCCCACGTCCTCGAAATGCAGGGCCGGCGGACGGAGGGCATCGAGCACCTGAAGAGCCTCGAGCCGCACTGGGACGGCGGCAATCACTTCATGCATCACCTGTGGTGGCATCTCGGGCTCTACCACTACGAGCGCGGCGAGTACGACGAGGTGCTCCGCCTCTACGACACGAAGTACCGCAACCACCATTCAGCCCTCAACAAGGCCGTGCCGGACCTCTACGTCGATTTCCAGAACGCGGCCTCGATGCTGTTCCGCCTGGAGCGGCAGGGCGTCGACGTCGGCTCACGCTGGATCGAGATCGCCGAGCATGCAGAGAAGCGCATCGGCGACAACCGCTCGCCCTTCACGCAGACGCACTGGATGATGGCGCTCGCGGCAACCAATCGGTGGGACGTGGCCGAGCGCATGCTCGCCTCGATGCGTGCCTATGGCGAGAGCGAGCCGGGTACGCTCGGCCGGCTCGTCAAGCGCATCTCGCTTCCCATCTGCGAAGCGATCGTCGCTCGGGGCAAGGGCGATCACCGCCGAGCCGTCGAGCTGATGCGGCCCGTGCTCGGCACCATGTTCCAGATCGGCGGCAGCCATGCGCAGCAGGACGTGCTCGAGCAACTCTTCCTCGACAGCGCGGAGAAGGCCGGCTCCAACGATGCCGTCCGCCTGCTGATCGAGCGGGTGACCGCGCGCCATCCCGTGCCGCCCGAGCGGCGCGCGGGCTATAGGACGTCGGCGGCGCGGATCGGGGCCACCTGATCGCGCAAGCCGCACATCATCCAACCGGCCCAGCCCTTCAAACCGGCCGGACTTCCTGAACCTCGGGGCAGAAGTGCTTCAGAAGGTTCTCGATGCCGTGGCGCAGCGTCGCCGTCGAGCTCGGACAGCCGGAGCAGGCGCCTCGCATCTGCAGCGAGACGACGCCGTCCTTGAAGCCGTGGAAGACGATATCGCCGCCGTCATTGGCGACGGCCGGACGGACGCGCGTCTCCAGGAGCTCCTTGATGGTCTTCACGACCTCCTCGTCCTTCGGGTCGTAGTAGCCCTGCGGCACGTCGTCGTCGCCCTCCCCGCTGGCGATGACGGGCGCGCCCGACATGTAGTGCTCCATGATCGCGCCGAGGATCGCCGGCTTCAGGTGCGCCCACTCGGCGCTTCCTTTGGTGACGGAGATGAAATCCGTGCCGAGGAACACGGCCTTCACGCCGTCGACCGCGAATATCTTCTGCGCGAGCGGGGAGAGCGAGGCCTCGGCGGGTGCGCGATAGTCGGCCGTCCCGTCGCCGAGCACGGGCTTGCCCGGCAGGAACTTGAGCGTCGCGGGATTGGGTGTCGGCTCGGTCTGGATGAACATGCGCGCCTCCACGGGTTTCGTCGCTAACGTGGGAGCGATACCCGATTATTTGGAATCATTCTAGGTGGATTACAAGGTCTGCGCACAGCGTCTCCGCTGTGTCCGAGTGGGGAGGGAAGCATGGCCGCCCTGCGGCCAGAGCGACCAGCCCCGCACACCGTCGGGAGGCAGAGCCTCCCGAACCCACCACTTTTTGGGATGCAGACGTGCGGCGAGCGGGCGGGGCACTACGCCATCGAGGTGATGTCCTCAAGCTTCAGCTCGCCGGGGACGATCACGACCGGGATCGGGAAGGTGCCGGCAAACTTGCCCGTAGCGAGTGATGCGACGAGCGGGCCTGGTCCACGATTGTCGACCGCGGCGCCGAGCACGAGGATGCCGATGTCCTCGTCTTCGTCGATCACCTTGAGGATGGTCTCGACCTTTTTGCCCTCGCGCACATCCTCCTCGACGACGACATTGTCGAAGCCGCCGGTGGTGAGCTTCATGCGGAAGAGGCGGAACAGCGCCTTGGCCTTCGCCTGCTCCTCCTCGATCTGCACCTGCCGCACACCGACCCAGTGCGTGTAATCGGCATGCGGCTCGATCACATAGAGCAGCTTGATGCCGCCTCCGACGGAATGGCCGATGCGCGAGGCCGCGAAGTAGAGAGCGCTCTCCACTTCCTGGCTCTCATCGACGATCACCAGATATTTGCGCCGGTGACCCTGCTCGAAACTTCTGCGTTTTTTAGGCATGGTACCAGTCTGGCATGTTCGCACGGGCGCAACAATGGCCGACGTGCGCGTCGCGAATAGTTGTACTCAGGTCGAGACGAAACGCTGGCCGCTCATCCAGTGCCCTTCGTGCCCGTATCGCCGCGCCGTGCTTTTGCCTCGAGGAAGGCGATCATGGCATCGGCGACGTTGATGCCGCTCGCCCGCTCCATGCCCTCGATGCCGGGCGAGGAGTTGACCTCCATGACGAGCGGCCCGCGCCCGGAACGGAGCATGTCGACGCCGCAGACGTTGAGACCGAGCACCTCGGCCGAACGGACAGCCGTGCGCACTTCGGCTTCGCTGAGCTCGACCGGCTCCGAGCTGCCGCCGCGATGCAGGTTCGAGCGGAAGTCGCCCTTGCGGCCCGAGCGCTTCATGGCCGCGACCACTTTGCCGCCGATGATCAGTGCGCGCACATCGCTGCCGCCCGCTTCGCGCACGAACTCCTGCACCATGATCGAGATGTTGGCCGCGCTGAAGGCTTCGATAATCGACTTCGCCGAGGCGTCGGTCTCAGCGAGGATCACGCCCATGCCCTGCGTGCCCTCGAGCAGCTTGATGACGACCGGGGCGCCGCCGACCTCCTGGATGACGTCCTCGGCCCGGCGGGGATCGTGCGCGAACGCCGTCACGGGGAGCCCGATGCCCTCTCGCGCCAGCAATTGCAGAGCGCGCAGCTTGTCGCGCGAGCGGCCGATGGCGACGCTCTCGTTGAGAGGATAGACGCCCTGCACCTCGAACTGGCGCAGCACGGCGAGGCCGTAGCTAGTGATGGAGGCCCCGATGCGCGGGATCACCGCATCATAGATCGGCAGCGTCTTGCCGCCGTGCCGCAGCACGGGCTGGTTGGACGTGATCTTCATGTGGACATGCAGCGTGTTGATCACATCGATCGTGTGACCACGCGCGCGCGCCGCATCGATGATGCGCTTGTGCGAGTAGAGGCCCGGATTGCGAGCCAGCATGACGAGCTTCATCGGCATGGTCTGCCCTCGCCTGCCCCCTTAGCGGCGCTTCGCTGATGTGAAGAAGTCCTCGAGGGTCCGCACGTCTGTCCGCCCGCCCGCCATATCGTCGGCAATGCCCTGGTAGAGCGCTGCGATCCCCTTGTAGATCTGGTTGCCCGCGGGCCGGCCCGTGTAGGTGCCGACCTCCTCCATCTCGTTCACCCAGCGATAAGCCTTAGGGCACATGTCTGGCACGCCCCGCGTCAGGAAGGCGAGCACCGCCGGCTGGCTCTCTTCGAGCTCGCGCCGCAACTCCTCCGCGACGCCTGCCTCGGATGCGGCGATGAGCGAGGCCGTGCCGAGCGCGGTCAGCCCTTTCGTCACCGCCGCATAGGACATCTTGAGAGCGGACGCCGCGCCGACACCGCCGGCGACCTTGCGCACCTCGATGCCGAGCTTGCCGAGCGGCAGCACCTGATCGGCATGCTCGCCGCTGACATAGAGAATCGTTCGCGACGAGCCATCTGCTTTTGGCGGCGGCCCGATGATCGCGCCGTCGACGAAGCGCGCGCCGGCCTCCGTCGCAACCGCGCCGATCTGCTCGACTGTCGCCGGGCTCACGGCATTGCCATCGACATAGATCGGCTTGCGGCCCGAGGACTTGATCGCCGGGGAAAGGCGCTTGACGAGCCCCATGGCGTCGCGTGGCGGCAGCACCGAGAGAATGACGTCAGCTGAGGCGATTTCGGCGTCGCTCGCTGCACGCATGCCTGCCACGCGGGCGCGCTCCTCGCTCGCCGATGAGCGACCCACAAGCGACGTCAGGACCGTCACGCCGGCTTGCGTGAGGCGCGCGGCAACGGCGGCACCCATGTTTCCGGCCGCGATGATGGCGACGATCGGTTTCGACATGCTGATAGGCTCCCGGAAACAGCGACGGACGGGGAGCGCTCCCCGTCCGTTTTTTTGGGCCCTATCGGACCCGCTCTGTCAAGCGTGCGTCAGGCGCTGCCCGCCGCCAGCGTCTCGATGTGCTGGGCGAGATCAGCGTCGATGCCGAGCTTCGAAGCGAGCTCGGTGAGGAAGCCCTGCTCCTCGCCCGTGTCGGGATCGATCGACATGCGGGCCGCCGCGTAGACCTGTACGGCGACCTCAGGCGAGGTGACGGCGCCGGCCAGATCATCTATCGAGGCCGGGTTCTGCACCTCCTGCTCGAGGAACTCGAAGGCACCCTGCTCGACCCCCGCCTGCTTAAGCGAGCCGAGGATGCGCTCCTGCTCGCCCTCGTCGATGCGCCCGTCGGCGGCTGCGGCGGCGATCATCGCGCGGATGTAGAGCGTGGCAGTCTCATTGGTGATCGCCTGCGGCTCGAAGCCGGAACCAGCGGGCGCCGCCTCGATGAGACCATGAGTCGACGGTCCGCCGAGCGCAGGCTGGCCCTTCGAGTAGTTCTGGTAGGCCTTGTAGGCGAGGCCGCCGATGAGGGCGAGCGCACCGAGCTTGGCCGCACGTGCCGCCATGCGCCGCCCGGTCTCCGTGCCGAGCACGACGGCGCCGAGACCGCCCATGGCCGCACCCGACGCCATCTGGTTGTTGCTCACGAAGTCACGAAG
>DAORNH010000334.1:0-439 GCA_035440865.1 Hyphomicrobiaceae bacterium
GGTACGGCGGCGCGCGAAGGCCATCAATTTCGGCATCATCTACGGCATCTCGGCGTTCGGCCTCGCCGCCCAGCTCGGCATCTCCAAGCAGGAAGCAGGCGAATACATCCAGACCTACTTCAAGCGCTTCCCCGGCATCCGCGACTACATGGAGCGCACGAAGGCAGAGGCACACGCCCAGGGCTTCGTCACGACGATCTTCGGTCGCAAGATCCACTATCCCGAGATCAACACGAAGAACCCCTCGATGCGCGGCTTCCTGGAGCGGGCCGCCATCAATGCGCCGATCCAGGGCTCGGCCGCGGACATCATCCGCCGCGCCATGATCCGCATGCCGGGAGCGCTCGAGGGAAAGAAGCTCGGCGCGACAATGCTGCTTCAGGTGCACGATGAGCTCATCTTCGAAGTGCCGGCGGGCGAGGTCGACAAGAAGCTCCCC
>DAORNH010000334.1:449-918 GCA_035440865.1 Hyphomicrobiaceae bacterium
AGACATCCGCCGAGCCGGCGGTTAAGCTCAGCGTGCCGATCAAGGTCGACGCCAAGGCCGCCGACAACTGGGAAGCGGCGCACTGACGTCATCCACGGAGATTTCTGGAAATGCGGTTGCGACACCTGATTTCGACGGTTGCAGCACTTGGCATCTGCGCCTCGGCAGCGCCTGCCCGCGCCTTCGATGCGCTGGAGCGCCTGTTGCCGGCCGTGGCACCTGGGGCTGCGTTCGAGCAGCAGATGCTGTTCACATACCAGGGCTTTCCAGGGCAGCCGCCCGCGGACTACCTCGATGCTCTGGCGAAGATCGGCGCCGCTGGTACCGGAGGCCTCGATCAGTTCACGCTCATGGCGCTGAAGGACCCGACGGACGCACTCCGCCTCACTGGCATCGACCTCTCCAAGGCGCGCGGCTGGCTCGTCTCTGGCAATCCGCCGGCCGATATCAGTGCCGTGCTGGGGACCAA
>DAORNH010000334.1:928-4465 GCA_035440865.1 Hyphomicrobiaceae bacterium
GTGCGGGTAGCGCATTGGAAGCGCGCAAGTTCGAGAAGTCGACGGTGAGGACCTTTCCGGTCTGGTCCTTCGGCGAGGATGGCGCGAACAACCTGGCCAGACGCGACATCCATGATCCGTTCGGCCGCGGTCTCGGGCGCGCCCAGCGCATCGCGCTGCTTGGCGATCGCGTGGTAATCAGTGCGCAAACCGACGTGCTCGATCCGGCCCTGGTCGCGCTCAACAGGCCCCGTCTGTGCGCCATGTGCCCGACCTATTCGGCCATTCTTGGCGAGGCCAAGCGCAATGCCGGCGGCAAGGCTGAAGTCCTGGCTGCTACGGGGCTTGGCGTGCAAATTCCGCTCACAGATGCTGAACTTTCTGCAAAGATTGCGGGCGTGAAGTCGGATGACGAGGCCGGCCGGGTCATCGCGGAATTCATCCAAAAGCGTGCGAGCCGCGTCACCATGCCGGGCTATCGCGTGGCCGTCCTGCTTGCGACCCGGATCGGGACCGGAGGCGTCGCCCAGATCGGACTGGCCTATGCCAACGAGGAGGATGCTCGCAAGGGCGTGCCGATCATCGCCAAGCGTCTCGCGGCCGAGACGATCGGAGCCTTGGGTGTCTTCAGCGCCTCCATCGGCAAGGAGCGCCCGCCGCAGAAGGCCACGGAGACCCGTATCGTCGAGAAGGATGGCGAGTGGATCGGCATCATCACCATCCGCTACGAGGGTGATTGGACCATCGCCTTCAAGGAATTCAAGTCTTGGAAGAATCTGGTGCTCAGCCGCTCGTTCTCAGTTCTGAGCATCCTGGACTGACTATTGTCGCAAGCGCCTTGGACAAGCACCCGGAGATCGCGCCAAGTGCGGCCTCATCGCGGGCAACATTCGGCAAGGTCTCATGATTCCTCGTTCGATCCTCATCACCGGCTGCTCCTCCGGCATCGGACTTGCCGCCGCACGCACGCTGAAGTCGCGCGGCTGGCGCGTCATTGCTACGGCGCGCAAGGACGAGGACCTCGCTCGGCTCGAGCGAGATGAGGGGGTGGAGGCGATCCCGCTCGAACTCGCCGATCAGGCATCGATCGAGGCCTGCACTTCGGACGCTTTGAAGCGCACGGACGGCAAGCTCCTGGCCCTCTACAACAACGCGGCCTACGGCGTCGTCGGCGCCATGGAGGATACCCCCGCCACGCTTCTTCGCGATCATTTCCAGGTCAATGTGATCGCAGCGAACGAGCTCGCGCGGCGGCTGATCCCGGCAATGCGCGCCAACCGGACGGGGCGGATCGTCAACTGCTCGTCCGTGCTCGGCTTCGTGAGCGGGCCTTATCGTGGCGCCTATTCCGCCTCCAAGTTCGCGCTCGAAGCGATGACAGACGCCATGCGGCTCGAGGTGCGCGATGCAGGCATCCACGTCTCGCTGCTGGAGCCCGGCCCGATCGCGACGAGCTTCATGGCGACGACGATCGCCACGTTTCGCCGCGCGATCGACATGGAGGGCAGCGTCCACCGCGACTACTACCGCCGCCGCATCGCTGAGCTCGAGGCCGGCGGCGGGCGCTTCCGCACCGGCCCCGAGACCGTCGTCGCCAAGCTCGTCCATGCCCTCGAAAGCCCGCGGCCCAAGGCGCGCTATCGCATCTCGCTGCCCACCCACGCCGCGGCCTTCATGAAGCGCGTGCTGCCGAGCTCAGTGCTCGACGCGGTCGTCGCGCGCTTTTGACGGGGGCAGGTCGCGGCCGACGCCGACCACCGGTTAGGCCAGCCGATGATCGCTCGCCGCGCGGCCCTCGCCCCCGCGCCACGCCCAGGCAATCAGCGGCGACGTCACTGCATACTGAAGGATAGTGAAGGCTGTTTCGAGGGCAATGAACCTGCCGACCGACGTCATGTTGTATTTTGCCGCGACCGGAAGGACCAGGAAGGACCAGGCGAGAGCACCAAATACGAGGAAAAACCGCAGGGCGCTCTTGAGCCAATCACCGGGCGCGGTGCTGAACAGTCGCGGGTAGAGCCAGGCGAAGAGCAGGCCTGGCGTCAGCATCGCCGCCAGTCCCAAGGGTATGATAACCTCCGCGCGATAGAGCGCGAGTGTGTCGTACTGCGCCTTGAAGATCGAGAGATGCCAGAAATAGCCCAGGGGAAATGTCGGCACGACATAGGCTGCCACAGCGGTCCAGAATTGCCTGTTCATAACCGTGCCTTCCGTTATTACTTGCATATTACAAGTGATACCAGGATGAGAGACAGCCTTCAAGTGGTGAGCGCGAGCCAACAATGGTGACGACGTCAGGGCCCTTGCGATCACATTGCCCGATCAATTTCGGGCTCGAAATCTTCGGCGACAAGTGGACCTTGCTCGTGCTCCGCGACCTGCTGCTGAAGGGCAAGCGAAGCTTCAAGGAATTCCAGTCGTCGGAGGAAGGCATCGCTAGCAACATCCTCGCCGAGCGGCTGGCACGGCTCGAGCGTACCGGCCTCGTGACATCGGCGCGGGTCGAGAGCGATAGCCGCCAGATCCACTATCTGCCCACAACCGATTGCCGGGCGCTGCTGCCGCTGCTGGTCGAGATGGCCTACTGGGGGGCACGGCACGATCCGCGGACGGCGGCACCCGAGGACTTCGTGCAAGCCTACGAGAGGGACCGCGATGCTCTCGTCTTGGCCATGGCGGAGGTGGGCGCACAATCCGCGGGGGCCGCGCAATCCGTACGAGAATGATGCGAGCTTTGACGCCCATCAATGCGGCGGCGAGGCCTGTGGGCGACGATTGGTCGTACCGATGGAGGCTCGTATGCTCAAGATCGCAGCACTCGTCTGGGTCATGCTCGGCACGACGCTCGCAGGCATCGCCATGACCGCGATCCTCAGTGTGCCGCAGCTCGCCGAGCAGAGCACGCGGCTGATCCCAATGCTGTGCTCAGCCGGGTTCGTACTGGCGATGCCGATCTCCTATCTAGTCGCCAAGAAGATCGCCTCGACCACCTCGCGCTGAGCGGGAGGCCCAATGAATCGCGCCGCGCTCGGGTCTGCCGGGCGCGGCGTCTTCGTGGCCGGGAACAACCTCGATAAGGGTCAGGCAAGGTCGGCGGCGACGCGCATGGAGATGATCTTGTCGGGGTTGCGCACGGGCTCGCCGCGCTTCAACTTGTCGACGTTCTCCATGCCCTCGACGACTTTGCCCCACACCGTGTACTGGCGATTGAGCGACGGCGCCGGCCCGAAGCAGATGAAGAACTGGCTGTTGGCGCTGTCGGGATCTTGGCGGCGTGCCATGGAGCAGGTGCCGCGCACGTGCGGCTCCATGTTGAACTCGGCGGTCAGATTCGGGTGCTTGGAGCCGCTGGTTCCTTCGCCGCGCGGGCAGCCGCACTGGGCCATGAAGCCGTCAATCACACGATGGAAGACGATACCGTCGTAGAACTTCTCGCGGGCCAGCAGCTTGATGCGCTCGACGTGACCGGGGGCGAGATCCGGGCGAAGCTCGATGACGACGCGGCCCTGCGTCGTCTCCATGATGATGGTGTTCTCTGGTTTGGCGGTGGCCATGATT
>DAORNH010000334.1:4492-4723 GCA_035440865.1 Hyphomicrobiaceae bacterium
CCTGCATGCGCACGATGATATCGGGCGTCGCGGGCGGCTCGCCGACGGTGATGCGGTCGACGTGCTCCATGCCCTCGATCACCTGGCCCCAGACCGTGTAGGAGCCGGAGAGATCGCGGCAGCCGTCGTTGTCGAAGCAGATGAAGAACTGGCTGTTGGCGCTATGCGGGCTCCTCGCCCGCGCCATGCCGACGGTGCCGCGCTTGAAGACATAACGCGAGAACTCCGACT
>DAORNH010000335.1:0-1563 GCA_035440865.1 Hyphomicrobiaceae bacterium
CAACGCCACGTTGTTCCACCAGGAATACTCGGACTTCCAGCTCAACAGCTTCCTGGGCACCAGCTTCGTCGTGCGCTCGATCCCGGACCTTACACGCTTCCGCCGGCTGCCGGCCGATCCCGGGCTCAAGAAGGGGCGTCGCCACCTCGTCGGCTATGTCGGCATCATGGGCGCGCAGGACGGCGTCGATCTGCTCGTTCGCGCCATGCACGAACTCGTCCATCACGACGGCCGCCGCGACGTGCAATGCCTGATCGCCGGCTCGGGTACCGAGCTCGATGCCCTGAAGCGCCTCGCCCACGTTCTCGAGGTCGAGGACTACGTGACCTTCACGGGCTTCCTCTCGGGCGAGCCGCTGCTCACCGCCTTCTCGACCTTCGACATCGGTGTCATTCCCGATCCGAAGAACGTCTACAACGACAAGATCTCGATGAATAAGGTGTTCGAGTACATGACGCTCGGCATCCCCTTCGTCGGCTTCGACCTCATTGAGGGACGCCAGACCGCGGCTGACGCAGCCCTCTATGCCGCAGATGTGACGCCGGCCTGTCTCGCCGGGCGAATGGCGCAGCTCCTTGACGACGACACGCTCCGCGCCTCGATGGCCGCAACAGGCCTCGATCGCGCCCGCCGCCTCCTGAGCTGGGACGCGGAGCGCGCGCAGCTGCTCGCCGCCTACGAGCTGGCGCTCCGCCCTCGCCTCGAGGCTGCCGGTGCCGCCGCGGCAAAGCCGATCAGGTAGCGGCTCGACGACATGCCGAGTGCACAACAGCGAAGGGCGCCCTCGGGCGCCCTTCGACAGTTTAGGAGATGGGAACCCGCCGTCAGTGCCCCGCGAGGACCGCGATGAGCAGGAGCGCCACGATGTTTGTGATCTTGATCATCGGGTTCACGGCGGGGCCGGCGGTGTCCTTGTAGGGATCGCCGACGGTGTCACCGGTCACTGACGCCTTGTGCGCGTCCGAGCCCTTCATGTGCTTCACGCCGTCCTTGTCGACGAAGCCATCCTCGAACGCCTTCTTGGCGTTGTCCCAGGCGCCGCCGCCGGATGTCATCGAGATGGCGACGAACAAGCCGTTGACGATCACGCCCAAGAGCATCGCGCCGAGTGCGGCAAAGGCATTGGCGGTGCCGGCCATCCACTTCACGGCGAAAAAGCAGACGATCGGCGAAAGCACGGGCAGCAGCGAGGGTACGATCATCTCGCGAATGGCGGCAACCGTGAGGAGGTCGACGGCCTTGGCGTAATCGGGCTTCTCGGTGCCCTTCATGATGCCCGGCTTCGCCTTGAACTGGCGGCGCACCTCCTCGACGATGGAGCCCGCCGCGCGGCCGACGGCCGTCATGGCGATGCCGCCGAAGAGGTAGGGGAGGAGACCGCCGAACAGGAGACCGACCACCACGTAGGGGTTCGAGAGCGAGAAGTCCGGCACCATGTTGTGGAACAGCGTGCCGGGCTTCGCCTTCGCCGCGAAGTGCTTGATGTCCTCGGTGTAGGCCGCGAACAGGACGAGCGCGCCGAGACCGGCCGAGCCGATCGCGTAGCCCTTGGTCACCGCCTTC
>DAORNH010000335.1:1585-4712 GCA_035440865.1 Hyphomicrobiaceae bacterium
CGGTCGTGCGGCGGAGGTCCTTCGGCAGGCCGCTCATCTCGGCGATGCCGCCGGCGTTGTCCGTGACCGGGCCGAAGGCGTCGAGCGCGACGATCATGCCGGCGAGCGCCAGCATCGTCGTCACCGCGATGGCGATGCCGAAGAGGCCGGCGAGCTTGAAGGTGACCAGGATGCCCGCGATGATGATGATCGCGGGAAGTGCCGTCGCCTCGAGCGACACGGCGAGTCCCTGGATCACGTTGGTGCCGTGGCCGGTAACCGAGGCCTGGCTGATCGAGCGGACCGGACGATAGCCGATGCCGGTGTAGTACTCGGTGACGACGATGATCGCCGCCGTCGCAACGAGGCCGACGGCGCCGCACCAGAACAGGTCCTGGCCGGTGAACGGGGCGCCGCCCGCCGGCGTGAACGTCGTCTTCATGCCGAGCATATACTCGGTGAGCGGCCAGAGCGCGATCAGCGATAGCACGCCCGTCGCGATGATGCCCTTGTAGAGCGCGCCCATGATCGACTGGTTCGAGCCGAGGCGGACGGCAAACGTGCCGATGATCGAGGTGATCACGCAGAGGCCGCAGATCGCCAGCGGATAGACCATGAGGAGCGTCGCGTCGGTGATCTTGGCGGCGAAGTAGATCGAGGCCAGCACCATGGTGGCGACGATCGACACCGCGTAGGTCTCGAACAGGTCGGCCGCCATGCCGGCGCAGTCGCCGACGTTGTCGCCGACGTTGTCGGCGATGGTCGCAGGGTTCCGCGGATCATCCTCGGGGATGCCGGCCTCGACCTTGCCGACGAGGTCGCCGCCGACGTCGGCGCCTTTCGTGAAGATGCCGCCGCCGAGACGGGCGAAGATCGAGATCAGCGAGGCGCCGAAGCCGAGGGCGACGAGGCTGTCGACAACGGTGCGGTCGGTCGCCGGGAAGCCACCCATGCGGGTCAGCAGGAAGAAGTAGACGGCGACGCCGAGAAGCGCGAGGCCTGCGACGAGGAGCCCTGTCACCGCGCCGGCGCGGAAGGCCATGGAGAGGCCGTCGGCGAGCGACACCGTGGAGGCCTGCGCCGTGCGCACGTTTGCACGGACCGACACCCACATGCCGATGAAGCCGGCGATGCCCGAGAGCACCGCGCCGATGACGAAGCCGACCGCCACCTGCCACTTGAGCAGGAGCCCGACGATCACTGTGACCACTGCGCCGACGATCGCGATCGTCGTGTACTGGCGCGTGAGATAGGCGGATGCGCCTTCCTGGATCGCCGCGGCGATTTCCTGCATCTTGGCGTTGCCGGCGCTCGACGAAAGCACGGCCTTCACCGTGACGACGCCGTAGACAAGCGACAACAGCCCGGCGACGATGATGAACCACATCATGGAATCCATGGCGGCAGAGCCTCCCCCCGGTGAGTGAAAGTGACGACGGACCACGCCTGAAGCGGCGGCAGCCCCCTTGGCCCCGCCGCTCTAGCACCATCAGGCACCAGAAGCACGCTCCGCGCTGACTGACTTCGACTGAAGTTCAAAACGCGGCCGGACCATGCCAAAACTGTCACGCCGTTGCAACCGCGACACATTGGCGGGGGATGGCTGCGGGGGGACTGCGGCGCTTCTCGGCGCGGCTTCTCCCCGCCGATTGCGGGCGCCCCGGACCTGCGCATCATTCGCGCTCCGTCGACTCCCCGTCGGGGCTGCTACGACGCAGGTTGGCGCTGAGCGGAGCGTTGCCCAAGAGGCCGGGAACGACCGTCAAAGATGGACTTCACAAGTGCTCAATCCCCCACATTGTCTTGGTCGGGCTCGTCCCAACCACCCATCGGGCCGCATGCTGCGAGGCCTGTCGATGGATGAGACCTCGAGCCAAGCTGAAGGACGGCAATCGCAGACGTGAGCGCGAATTCGGCGTCCTGCGCACGCAACAGCACTCCCGTTCCTGAATTCGGCGGACGTGGCGCACTTGGTCGAGTACCGGGATCGTTCCCACTGCTTGCGTGCGGCATAGGTACAGCAGCAGAGCCTGGACGCGGCCCGCCATTCACCTCGTCTGGCGCTCAACTGACCGGTCGATGACGCTACAATTGACCGCCCGATTCGGCCCATGCCAAGATCGCCGAAGGCATTCATTGGATACGGAAGCGATATGGCACAGTCACTTGGTGATCTCTCCCACGATGCGCGGTCACCTGTGCCGGCCTCGCTCCGCCTATTGATGGCGGCCGAGGCCTTCTTCGTACTTGTCGCCGGCGCCACGCTCTACTGTCTCCCAGCAGAGACCAACAAATATTTTGCTTGGACCATTCAGCCGTCCCTCACCGCTGCCATGCTCGGTGCCGCCTACGTCGCTGCCTTCGCGCTGCAGGTCTCCGTACTCCGCCAGGCGCGCATGATCGAGGCGCGCGTCGGCATGCCGGCCGTCTCGTTGTTTGCTACCCTTGGTCTCGCAGCGACCCTCCTCCATATCGACCGCTTCCACTTCCAGAGTCCGGAGCCGACGGCGCGACTGTTCGCCATTGTCTGGCTGCTCGTCTATGTGCTCGTGCCCATCGTCTCTGTGTGGCTGCTCCGGCCGTGGTGGCGGGCGCTCTGGCAGAACGTGCCGGGTCGGGAACCGCTGGCCGGCGCAATGTTCTGGAACCTTATGATCTTGGGTATGATGCTCTCGCTCGCCGGCATCATCATGCTGTTGTCGCCGCAAGGGGTCATTCCGAACTGGCCCTGGCGCCTGACGCCGCTGACCGCCCGCATGCTCGGCGCCTGGTCCGTCGGCATCGGCTTTGCGCTCATCCAGGCCGCGCGCCTCGGCGATGAGGCTCAGGTCAGGCCCGCTGCCCCGGCTATCATCGTGCTGAGCGTGCTGTCGCTCATTGCGCTCGCACGCTTTTCGGACCAGGTGGCCTGGGGAACGGTAACGGCGGTCGTGATCCTTGTCGTCCTCATCAACCTCTTCGTCGTTGCGGTCATCGCCGTGGCTCGGCCGATGAACAACCGCGCTGCGCGCGGGCTCGCCCAGTGACAGTGCGGCCGCACGCCGCTGTCGCTGGCGCCGGGATGGCCGGGCTCCTTGCTGCACGCGTGCTTGCCGAAGCCGGCTGGAGGGTGTCGCTTGTCGAGCGCGACCGGCTCGACGGCGCCCCG
>DAORNH010000336.1:0-1541 GCA_035440865.1 Hyphomicrobiaceae bacterium
CAGCGGATACTTGAAGTGCCAGAGACTGCCCTTCATGTCGCGGTTCTCGACCTCGAGATCGGAGATCGCGGTCTCGAAGTGCGGGTCCCAGTTGACGAGGCGCTTGTCCTTGTAGATGAGGCCCTTCCGATGCAGCTCGACGAACACCTTGAGGACGGCGCGCGAAAGCCCCTCGTCCATCGTGAAGCGCTCGCGCTTCCAGTCGCACGAGGCGCCGAGGCGCTTCAGCTGGTTGAGGATGGTGCCGCCGCTCTCGTCTTTCCAGCTCCACACCTTCTCGAGGAACTTCTCGCGGCCGATCGAGCGCCGGTCGGGCTCCTGGCGCTCCATCATCTGCCGCTCGACGACCATCTGCGTCGCGATGCCGGCGTGGTCGGTGCCGGGCTGCCAGAGCACGTCCTTCCCGCGCATACGCTCGAAGCGGCAGAGGATGTCCTGCAGCGTATTGTTGAGCGCATGCCCCATGTGCAGCGAGCCCGTCACGTTCGGCGGCGGGATCACGATGCAATAGGTCTCAGCCTTTGGACGGCGGCCGGAGGCGAAAGCGTCGGCTTTCTCCCAGGCGGCGCGGATGCGCGCCTCGACGTCGGCGGGGACGAATGTCTTCTCGAGCATGGCGAACCTGCGGCGCTTGTGATGCGGCCCGGTGGTACGATCGGGCGCGGGCGAGGTCAACCGTCGCCCGCAACCGCCGCGAGCGCCACCACGGCCCCGGCCAGCATGTCCCAGCCGGAGCAATGGCCGACCGTGTCAATCACATCGAGCACGCCCGATAGTGCTGCATGATCGCCTGCGAGGATCGCAATCAACGCGCGGTGGATCGCCGGACCAGGAAGGCCCTCCGCCGCCGCATCGAGGTGCGCCCAGCTGATGACGCTGGTGAGCTCGCTCGGCATCGACGCGATGATCGCGGCGAGCTCCGTCGCGACATTGGCGCGGCCTGACGCATGGAGCGCGATCAGCATGCCGGCGAGGATGTCGTCGCCGGAGGGCGTTAGGCCCGGACCGAGGCCGAGAAGGCGGCGAACCGCGTCACGGGGCGCTGCCCCGAACCCCGCCAAAGGCCTCGGCCTTTGGAAACCGACATGCTCGGGAATCGAGACCGACGTCGATTGAATGCACGGAGACGAGTCGACATGATCCGCTCCACTGATGCCGCCCGCGTACCCTCCCCCCTTGTGGGGGAGGGCTAGGGTGGGCGGTGTGCACGACGATTGTTGCGATGCTCCACCCCCATCACATCGTGCTCCACCCCCATCCTGTAGTGCTCCACCCCCATCCCCGGCCCTTCCCCCGTCGAGGGGGAAGGGTGCAGAGCTCCCATCTCGACCGGGACCAACCGTACGGGGACGTTGGGGCAGTGCAGGTGTGGTCTCGGCGGCAGCGGCAATGAGTTTGCCTTGCTCCAACCAGTCCGCCAGCACGGCGATCGCCGTCCGGCCGCGACGGGCGAGTGGTGTGTCCGCCGATGCCATGTCGGCACTGGCGAACACGACGCGCGAGAGGCCGATGGCGGGTGCCCGCGCCTCTGCCTGCTCGAT
>DAORNH010000336.1:1551-4707 GCA_035440865.1 Hyphomicrobiaceae bacterium
GACAATGGCGCGCGCAGATCCGCTCGAGAACGCGGCGCCGGCCAAGGCGGCGCCTCAACGAGACGCGCATCGGCGAACCGCAGCACCGATCGTCCGCCGATGTGCAGGGCGCGCCCGTCGATCTCAATGGCCACCTCGGGCTCGATGCCGGCGGGGGCCCAAGCCAAGTCCGTTCGCGCGTCGAGCGGGCCGACCTCGCCGCGCACGAGGCAGACGAGCGCGGAGCCCGGCCGCTCTGACGGCAGATCGAGCGAGACATAGGCGCTGCGATCGAACACGGCAAGGACGCGCCCGCGGCGCGCCCTTGCCAGACGTCGTGCGGCGATGACGCCCATGTCCGAGATCTGACCTATGGCCGCCTCAGCCGGCATGTTGGCTCAACCGGCCAGGACCGTTGTCCCGGCGTCTCCGTCCAGCGCGGGCATGGCTTCGGCGAGCGAAGCGATGATGGCGCGCTTGCCGCCGCCCTTTAGGAAGGCGATCACGGCATCGATCTTCGGCCCCATGCTACCGGGCGGGAACTGCCCCTCAGACCTGTAGCGCTCGAGTTCGGCGAGGCTCACCTGGTCGAGCAGACGCTGCGTCGGCTTGCCGAAGTCGATCGCCACCTTGGGAACCGCAGTCAAAATCATCAGCGTATCGATGCCGAGCACATTGGCGATCTTTGCCGAGGTCATGTCCTTGTCGATAACGGCCTCGACGCCGCGGCGCACTCCCTTAGGCCCGCGCACCACCGGGATGCCGCCGCCGCCGCCTGCGATCACGACGGTGCCTCGCTCCGCAAGCGCCGAGATCAGCGAGATATCGCAGATGTGGCGAGGGAGCGGCGAGGGCACCACGTGACGCCAGCCGCGCGCACCGTCCTGCTTCATCATCCAGCCGAGCTCGCGACCGACGGCCTTCGCCTGATCCTCAGCAAAGAATGGACCGACGAACTTTGTCGGCACCTTGAAGGCCGGATCAGCCGGATCGACCTCCACCTGCGTCAACAGGCAGGCGACATGGCGGGCGCTGTCCGCCTCGCGGAGCGCATTTTCGAGCGCCTGCATCAGGAGGTAGGCAATGCCGCCCTGGCTGTGAGCGACGCAGATGTCGAGCGTCATCGGCGGGATGCGATCGCGCGTCAGCGCCTGCCGCATCAGAATCTTGCCGACGACCGGTCCGTTACCGTGCGTGATGATCAGGCGGCAATCGGAAAGCGCGAGCGGGAGGAGCGAATGCGCCGTCTCCTCAGCGATGCGCCGCTGCTCCTCGCTCGTCCCGGTGATATTCTCTGGATGCGTGGCATTGCCGCCAATGGCGACGACGATGCTTTGCGGGCGATGGCGCGCGGTCATGGTGGGCTCCGGTGCTCAGGTACCTCGCGCCATGCGTGCTGCAAGCTCGGCAGCCCGCGCATTCGACGGCGCAACGATCACTCCGGCCGCTTCGAGACGTGCGATTTGCCTTGCGCGGACTTGCGGGTCGCCGTCGGTGCCCGTCACCGAGGCCACGATTGCCGGGTGGGCGCCGTCACTTCTCGCGAGCATGCCCGCAAGGTGTCCGGCCGGATCGCCATGGCCGCCGAAGCCGAGAACGATGTCGGTGAGGATCACCGATACGTTCGGGTCGACGAGCGCGGCAGCAAGCGGCGCGTCGCGCACCTGAGGCTCGATCATCGGATGCGGGCGGCCACGCGTGAACTCATCGTCGCCGAGATCGATGACGACATGGCCGTGCAGTTCTGCTCCGACCAGCCGCGCGCCGGGCACTGGCACGTTTGAGGCGACCTCGAAACCGGCAGCCGTCAGGATCAGCTGCGCCTCGGCACACAGGGTGCCGCCAGAGTAGAGGCCTCGAACAGCACCGGATCTCGGTGTTGCGCTCGAAACCGAATGCGCAACCGCGCCACCGGCGGCAAACTCGGCGGCGCGCGTCAATGTCGTCGCCAACCCGGCATTCGGCGGCAGCGCGACATCGCCCGCCCCGAGCAGGCAGATCGTGAACGTCTTCGGGCTCCGCGCGACCCGCTCGAGCACCTTGGCCGCGACCTCGGCGGCCGGCGGCTTTGAGATAATCACAATGTGGCGCGTCGCGGGATCGGCATCGAGGAGATCGATCGCCATCAGCGTGGTGATGCCGCCGACCTCGGCCTTCAGGTCGCGCCCACCCGTGCCGATGGCGTGCGAGATGCCCTTGCCGAGCCCCGCAATCAGACAGGAGACCTCCTGGATGCCAGTCCCTGAGGCGCCGATGATGCCGATGTCGCCCCGCGGAACTACGTTGGCGAAGGCGATCGGCACGCCGGAAATGATCGCCGTGCCGCAGTCCGGTCCCATAACCAGGGTGCCGAGGGCTTGCGCCTCGCGTTTCAGCTCGACCTCCTCGGCGAGTGGCACGTTGTCCGAGAAGATCATTGCATGCAGGCCGCGACGGATCGCTTTGCGCGCTTCGGCAATGGCGAAGTCACCCGGCACCGAGATGAGCGCGATGTTGAGCTCGGGATCGTGCGCGATTGCCGAGCGGATCGTGCGGGGCTGCCATGCTGCTCCGCCGCCGTCTTCGGCAGGTCGTCGCGTCTCCTGCAACCGGGCCTTGGCCGCGGCGATGGCGGAATCGGCCGTCGCCTGATCCTTCGCACGGACGGCGATCACGAGGTCGCCGGCGGTCGCGGCATGACCCGCCTCCGCGAGCACGCCTGCTTCGGCGAGGATCTCGCGATTGGCGGGCGTGCCGACCATGAGGCCAGCCTCCTCGACGCCGGCGAGCGCCGCGACCTGGCGCGAGATGCGCATCAAGGCGACGGAATCGAGGTAGACGCCCGCTAAGACCTCGTTGACGACGATGCTCATGGCGCGACCCCGAGCTTTGCCGCCAGCTCCTCGACCGCCGCCCGGAAGCACCCAAGAGGCGCCTTGACGATGCCGGCCCCCACCTGCCCGATGCCAGGCTTCCTGTGTGCGATACCGGTGTTGATCGTCGGCGCGATGCCTGTCTCGACGACATAACGGACATCGATACCCGTCGGCACGCCCGCCCCGTCGAGCGCCGGGATCGACCATCCGGGATTCGTTCCGGCGCAGATCTCGGCCATCGAGCGCGTGAAGACGGCGGCATCAGACGCGCGTCCCGCGCCGACGAAACCGACCACTGCAGGGGCCGCGGCCATGGCGAAGC
>DAORNH010000337.1:0-837 GCA_035440865.1 Hyphomicrobiaceae bacterium
CTCAGCGCTCGATCAGCTTGAGCGCCTTCTGCAGGCTCCGGCGCATGCGGTTGAACGCGACGCCCAGCGCGGCGATCTCGTCCTTGCCCTTGCCGGAGAACTCGGGCACGTCGAAGTCGCCCGTGGAGATGCGGTCCGCGGCCTCGGCCATGCGGGCGCGTTCTTCGTCGGTGATGGGCTTGATGGTACGGATGTTGTGGACCGGTACGACGGTGGTCCCGAGTTTCAAAGTCTTACTCATAATACACTCCTGGAATTGAATTGTTGACAATTCCGTGGATATAAGTCTCGTAATTATTCTATGTCAATAAATGTTTCTCGCGGCAATTACATAACCAAGGAATATGAAATTATGTTTCAATTTCCTATTGGCGTCAGAATGCCAAATGGGCGCTATTTTGGCGCTGTGATGTCATCATGAAATCCCGGGCGCGCGGGCTGTTTCGAACGGAAGACCTGATCCCGATCGCCGAACGGCTGGTCGCGGCGCTCCAGGATGCCGGGGTCACGCATGTCGCCGACGTGGCGGTCTACTACCGGCCAGCAGATCAACGGGGAGTCGACGTGGCAGTTGGAACCGACGCCGGACCGATCGAGGAAATCACGATCGAGTGCTCCGATCTGGCGTTGCCCATGCCTGCGAACGCACCACGGGTTCTTCCACAGACACCACAAGCAAAAAGCCGGCGAGGTCCCCTACCCCGGCGTCACCGAGGCACCGAATAGCTCCCAGCCATCCGACCGCCGCGCCATGGGATCGTCACCCGCATGGGCGGAAACCGCGCTCTTACGGCGATTGGGATGCCCGCCTCGCAACCGCGCGCGCGGGTTCCGTGG
>DAORNH010000337.1:915-4643 GCA_035440865.1 Hyphomicrobiaceae bacterium
CTGATCCCGAGGCGGTCCGCGAAACTCTTGTTTCGACGCAAAGCGCGATGACGGAGGGAGGAGAGCTTGATGATCTCGATATGCGCCTTGCCGATCTCCTGATCCTGACGGCCGTTCTCGTAGCGCATGATGGCGTAGTCGGCGCGGCGGACGAAGTCGCCGTCGACGGTCTGTCGGTAGTCGCCGCCGATCTCGATCGGACTCAGCGTCTCGCCGACCAGGTAGCAGTAGAAGCGGGTGATCGGCTTGACCGCGAAGTTGGCGATCAGGTTGCAGTACATGGGAAGCTGATTGAGGTACTCGGAGATGTTCTCATCCGGTGCCTTCAGCTCGATCAGGATGCACTGGCCTTCGTCGGCAAACAGGAAGATGTCCGGCTTCACGGCCTTGCGGATGCCGTACGCCTCGATGTCGGCCTTGCTGATCGGACGGAGCAGTTTCTGGCCGTGACTGTCCTTGATCTGGTCGATGCTGACGTTCGAGCATCCTTCGAAATGCACGAACTCCTCGCTGAGTACCCAGAGATCGTGGGGCTGACTGGTGCTGGTGCCGCGCCGGATGATGAGGTCGTGGATCAGCGCCTCTCTGCCCTGCAGACGCCGTTTGGAACTCTTCGAGGCCTTTGGTTTCGCCACGGGAGCGATGTGGCCATCGAGGATCTTGCCGAGCACCGTGGCCACCATCTGCCGGCGGATGACGTAGCGGCTAAGCTCCTGCTTGTTCTGCTCGGGAATGAGCTCCAGGAGCTCGTTGCTCCTGGCCTCGAGATCGGTCTGATAGGTCTCGCTCGACGGATCGAGCTGGTCGAGAGCCTCGAACAGCCGCTTGATGCGCAGGCTCTGCTCGGCGAGCGTCTCGGCCTGCTTGCGGAATAATTTCTCGGTGATCTGCTCCTCGCTGTCGGTCAGCCTGATCTTGGTGGCGCGGGCAATCTCAGGCGGGATGCCATGGGCTTTGGCGATGGCCTCGATGTCAGCCTGCTGCTCGGCCTTCCGGGTGAACAGATCAGCATAGATCGACGGCAGCGCGTTCTCGACCGCCTCTTCGATGTCGTCGAAGAACAGAATGTCCGCCTTGGGATCGAAGAACAGCGCGCCGTCGTGGATGGCTTTCTCGGTGTCCGCCCGGTTCGGAAGTGTGAATCGATCGACCGTATGGGAGACACTGCCGGCTCGGTTCAGAACGTCACCATGGATCGCGGTGACGAAGCGATGACCTTCCACGGCCTCGGCTTTCCTGAGGCCATCGAAGCGGACGCGGTCCACCTGCACGCCCTTGCTACAGAGCATGACGCCATTTTCGGGAAGCTCGTCCTCGGCGAGCTTGAAGTGGGCCCAGTGGAGGGTCTCGACATGGGCCGGTGGCGGCACCCATTCGACATCCTCCGCGCGCGGGTCTCGGATTTTCACATAGGGCACGTCGATCTGGCCCGTCTCCGGTGTCGGGATGTCGGCAGGTGTCAGGCTGATCGGGATGCCATCCGGCTGGCTGTTCTTGAGGAACTGCAGGTGCAGGACAGGCGCCTGCTCCGGGTTTTCGACCCGGGCGAGGTGCAGTCGCAGGAGGAAGTGGCTCTTCAGCGCATTGCGGAGCTCGGCGATGGTCAGGCTGTCGAAGTACTCCCTGGCTTCGTCGGTCAGGTCGAAGTCTCGAAAGTCGATGGTCGTCCCCAGTGGCACTCCGGTGTCGATGGGCGTGACCGACGGCTCGGTGATGTAGGTGCTCGGATTGCACAGAAAGTGGCGTCGGAAAGGCTTGCCCTCGGCGAGGAAGTGGCTGGTCACCTCGATGCGGCGGGCGAAATGGAGGAACTGCACGCGGCCTGAGCCGCGATTGTTGTAGCCCTTGGTCCGATCCAGAAACGTCTCGAAGCGGGCGTAGTTGGCGTCGTCGAAACCGATGCCATTGTCGATGATCTCGATGCGCTCCAGGGACCGGGTCTCAGGCAACAACCCCGTGAAGTAGAGCTTCAACGTGATCTCGCCCTGCCCGCTCCAGCCCCGGTTGCGGCGCTCGGCGATCGCCTCCAGGGCATTGGAGACGGCCTCGAAGATCGGCGCGAGCGGACGGCGCGACTTCGGAATGAGGTCGAGCATTCCGTCGAGACTGAGGCGCGGTTGGACTGACGTCATAGCGAAAGCACAGTTCCTGGGGTCGGGTCGTCGCGGAGCGACCGGCTGCGATTCAAGTAACAATTCTAGCCGAGACCACCCGAAAATGCAGGCTTCTGGCTCATGTCATCCCGCGAGAACATCACTCCCGTCGCTCCCGCACCCGCCGGCCGTCCTCGATCATGTCGGCGTCGTCGATGCGGATGCCGCTGTCGCGCAAGAGCTTGAGGATCAGGAAGCGCATGGACGTGAAGTCGCGGGCGGCGCGGCTCTTGATCTCGACCCAGGCGTAATCGGGCACCTCGACGTTCAACGGGATCATGCGGGCGCGCGGCGTCGGCACGGGATCACTGGCGTCGGCGGCGCCTGGCGGCGCCTCGCATCGGCTTCGACGCGCGGCCGGAGTCCTGGCCGGTCTTCGGGTGGAAGGCGGAGCCTGCAAGTCGATCTTGACCGCCTTTTCGATAATCGCGACCCCCTGCCCTGCCCGGTCTGCGGGGTCCGGCAGTGTGAGCGTGGGGATGCCGCGGCGCGCGGCCTCGCCCTCGATGCGGGCGTCGATGTCGTCCAGCTCAAGCGGTGCGAAGGTGGGTTTCGGGGTGGCGGTCATGCGGCATGCTCCGCCTGCCACCCGGCGGCTCCCCTGCCCTCTTCGCCTGCGGCGACGGCCTGCATTTCGGCAATGAGGTCGGCGATTTCGCGGCCGGCGCCCTTGTCGGGCTCGGCGAGCGACGGCGGTCGTCCGGTCAGGAACTGCTCCTTGTAGACGGAGCGCTCGACGAGGGCGGTACGGAACAGCGGCAGGCCGTGGCGGGCCATCTCGGCGTAGGCGTAGTCGACGACACGGGTTCGGAGCGGGAACACTTTGGTGAGGAGCAGACGGTAGGGCACGGCACGGCCGGTCTCGGCGGCGACGGCGCGAATGTCGGAGACGACGCGGAGCGCCTCGTAGAGATCGAGCTCGGATGCCTGGCTCGGGATGACGACGAGATCGGAGCGGGCGATGGCCTTGAGCACGGTGGTCTCGCGCACGCCGGGGAGGTCGATCAGGACGTGGTCGGGCGGATCGCCGGCCTGCAGATCGCGGAAGTAGGCGGGGAAGTCCTCGCGCGCCACGGCGGCGATGGCGAGGCCGGGAATTGTGACGCGGCGGCTCCAGCGGGAGAGGGCCTGGGCCTGGTCGAGGTCGATGACCTGGACGCGCTCGCCGGCGAGCGCGAGTCCGGCGGCAACGGCGGCGGCGGTGGTTGACTTGCCGACACCGCCTTTGGAGGAGGCGAAGGAAATGATCATGACGCGATACCGGGACTGAAAGGCTTGAAACGAATCACCGATGTTCAGTGTGCCACATTTCTCGGGCTGGATGAATCCCTCACCTGCGCAACGCTTCAGATCCGCAATTGAGCCTCTGCGCAGATGCACGAGCACTCACTCGCGCAACAGCGCACTCGTGCAGGCGTGCATCTGCGCAAATCCGCAAATGTGGATTTGCTATGCCGTGCGGCGCCATCTGGTGGAAAGCCATAGTCCGTCGGGTCGGCAAATTCGAAGAATGGTTTTCCAGAAAATTGGTCGCGGGGTCGACGACGTTGGCGCCTGAGCGGCCTTGGAGCGCGG
>DAORNH010000338.1:0-1623 GCA_035440865.1 Hyphomicrobiaceae bacterium
GCCGCGAGGCGCTCGAGCGCGACAAGGTCAAGCCGGAACTCTTGTTGCCACGGCTCGAGGAGCTTGCCGACTGGCTCAAGAAAACACGCGCCCAGCTCTCCCGGCCGTCGAACGAGGATGCCGAGGTGCGCCGCCTCAAGTCGCGCGCCGCGCAGCTGCTCGCGGACGGCGAGTTCGAGCAGGCCATGGACGCGCTTCGAAGCGTGCGTCGGCAGCTCCGCGAATCGCGGCGGCGCATCGAGGAGCGGCTTCAGGATGAGGTCGAGGGCCTGCGCTCGCACATGGCGGAGGAGGCGATCGCGACCGGTCGTCTCGCCGAGCTGGCGCTCGCCCGTTTCGACTACGACGGCGCCGCAGATCTCTTCAGCGAGGCCGCGGAGTGCTTGCCGGCTACGGATCGCCTCGGGCTTTGGCGCATGCGCCTCCGGCAGGCCGAGGCGCTCTATCGAAAGGGCGACGAGCGTGGCGACCAGGGCGCCCTGACACTCGCCATTGCCGCTTACAACGACGCGCTGCGCATCGTCTCGGTCGCGGAAAACCCGATCGAGTTCGCCGCAACAACCTCGGGTCTCGGCAACGTGCTGTGCCGGACTGGTGAGGCCGAAGGTGCAGGCGAGCGCCTCGCCGAGAGCGTCACGGCCTATCGCCGCGCTTTGCTGCCGGTGGTGCGCGAGAAGGAGCCGCGCCTGTGGGCGTTGACGAACCTGCAACTCGCGCGGGCCCAATCGATCCTGGCCGAGCGCTCCAATGCCGCGGCTCCGCACCGGGAAGCGTCCGACGCCTATCGCAAGGCGCTCGAGGTGCTGACACGTGAGACGGCCGCGACGGATTGGGCACTGGCGCAGCTCGGACTCGGCAATGCGCTGCTCGGACTCGAGGAGTTCGAGCCGGGCCGGCAGCTGCTCGCCGAGGCGGCGCAGGCCTTTGCGGAGGCGCTCACCATACTCTCGCGCGAGCGCTCGTCGTCGGAATGGGCAACGGCTCAGATGAACCTCGGCAACGCGTTGCTCGGCCTCGGCGAGCTCGAGGGGCTCTCGGCGCGGCTCGAGGACGCAGTCGCTGCTTACCGCCAGGCGCTGAAGGTGTTCACGCGGGAGGCCGCCCCCCGCAAATGGGCGCTCGCTCAGATGAACCTCGCAAATGCGCTCGCCTCGCTCGGCGACCGCGATCCCTCGGCGACCTCGCGCATCGAGGAGGCCATACTGAGCTACGGCCTTGCCCTCGAGATCTTCACGCGGGAGGCGGAGCCGCTGCGTTGGGCGATCTGCCAGATGAACCTCGGGACGGCTCTCATCCGCCTCGGCGAGCGCAAGGACAAGCGCCAGCACTGGCTGTCGGTAGCGGCGGCGATGGTTCCGGCCCTCGAGGTGTTCGAGGCGGAAGGTGCCACCGACTACGCCGATCTCACACGGCGGAACCTGCGCAAGTTCCACGAGCAGTGGGAGCAGCTCATCGGCGGGGTAGCCGGAGAGGCACCGTCGACGCGGCCAAGGCTCAGCGCCAAGGCGCGATAGGCCGCACCGGTCGGCAGGCAACAGCTCCACCGACGAACGAGGCCGGCAATCGCGCGATCGCCGGCCTCGTCCTCGTCAGCTCGCCGTCGGGCGGGGCGTTCACGCCGCC
>DAORNH010000338.1:1715-4193 GCA_035440865.1 Hyphomicrobiaceae bacterium
GATGCGCTCGATGGCGGCGATCTCACGGGCCATCCGGTCGAGAGCCGCCTCGTAGAGCTGCCGCTCGGAGTAGGACTGCTCCGGCTGGTTCTCGGCGCGATAGAGGTCGCGGACCACCTCGGCGATCGCAACGAGATCGCCGGAGTTGATCTTCGCCTCGTACTCCTGCGCGCGGCGGCTCCACATCGTGCGCTTGATGCGTGCCCGGCCCTTGAGCGTCTCCATCGCCCGCGAGACAATACCGTCCTCGGAGAGCTTGCGCATTCCCACGGCCTGCAGTTTTGCGGTCGGGACTCGCAGCGTCATCTTGTCCTTCTCGAAATGGATGACGAACAGCTCGAGCGAGATGCCGGCGATCTCCTGCTCTTCGATGCCGACGATCCGGCCGATGCCGTGCGTCGGATAGATGATGAACTCGCCCATCTTGAAGCCGTGGCGCTGGCTCACCGGCTTCTTAGGGCCGGCAGCGGTGGCGCTTGCAGCCGCAGGACCCTGAGCCGGCGACGGCGTGGGCCGCGGGGGCGCGCCGATCGCTACTTTCACCACGGGCTTGGCGCCCGTCGCGGCCGGCATAGCCTGGACAGGCGCCGGACGAGCGGCAGCCGCCGGCGGAGGCATGATGGGCTGAGCCTTCTGTGGGGTCACGGGCCTCGCAGCCGGTGCCTTGGCCGCCGGCTTCGCGACGACCTTGACGCTGTTCGGCTTGGCCGCCACCTTCACGTCGGGATTGACCTTCGCCGGCGCCGGCTTCCCAACCGGCTTCACAGCCTTTGCAGGCGGGGTCTTCGATTTGGGAGCTGCTTTGACCACGGAATTTGTCGACGGCTTTGCCTTGGCTTTCGACGGGCTTGCGGTTGGTTTCGACTTCTTCACTTGAGCCTTCGTGGCGGCGGCCGCCTTCGTTGCCCTGTTCTTCTTCGCCGCGCCCTTCCCGCTGGTGGTGCTCGCGGCCGGCGTTCTCGAGCCATTGCGTTCGTCTCGCTCGTTACCAACCGTGGACTCGGACATAACTGCCGAAGCCACAACATCATGGTGACGCACCTTGCGGATGCGTTTGGGCGCCAGAGGACGCGCCGCACGTACGCGGGCCAATGGCAGCTTGCCGTGGGCCAGCGAAGTGTCCATGCTTTGCAAGACGTGTCGCGGGGGCGACGTCATCTCGCAGCGATGATCGGTCCAGTTGCCGACATGCCGCAGTCACACCCCCTTACATATCGACCAGACGTGCTGGCCGCTGAGGGCTAAGTCGACCGCAGAACATCGCGTCTCTCGAACGGCACCTCAGCTGCGTTCGAGAGCAACAGGCTTTCACACTCGGACGATCGTATAACACAAAACTCGGCGCGATTGAAGCGCTTGTGATGCATCGATGACATGATTGGCATTGAAGATGCTTAAGCGCTCGCGCCGGAGCGACGTGTGCGGTTGCCTCAATGTTGCTTCAATGGGTCTCGAATGATTCGGAGACTGGTGCTCGCATAGTGAACGAGTCTGCCATAGTATGGTGGACTGGCCGATCAGCTATGAGAGACTGAGATGCTTGGCTTCCACACGCGCGCTGCTCAGTGCTTGATGCTTTGCATTCTATCTTTTCTTGCGACCGGGCCCGTAAGCGCTGGCCCTGACGACCTTGCCGTCATTGTCGCGAACCGAAGCTACACGTCCGCGGCCGAGATGGCGCTTGCGCATCGCGACGGCACGGCGGTCGCCAAAGCCGCGAGCGAGGCACTGCTCGTGCCGAAAGACCGCATTCTTCATCGCCGCGATCAGACGGCAGGCGAGTTGCGGGCGCTGTTCGCGCCCGACGGCGAGGTCGCGGCAGCGCTGCGTGGTCGTACACAGGCGCGCATGCTGCTCTACGTGAGCGGCCGTGGTGTCCGCGAGGCCGGCAAGCCTTACATCCTGGCGGGCGATGTCGATGTGAAGTCCGCTGACGACATCCGCCGACGTGGCTATTCGCTCGAGACCCTTCTCGATGACCTTACACGTGTCCTGCCCGAGGCGACAGAAGCGCTGGTGTTGTTGGAGGCGAGCTTCGAGGATCATGGCGCCACGGGCGCCGATGCCGGCACGACCAGGCGCGCGCCCTCAGAGGTGACGCTGGTGTTGCCGTCCGCCCGACCACGGATCGCCGTCATGTTGGCGGCGGCAGCCGATGAGAGCGCGGCGTCCGATATGACCGCTGGGCGAGAACTCGGGCTCTTCACGGATACGGTCATCGATGGCCTTTATGGACTGGCAGCACCAGGCCGGCCTCAGGTCACGATCGCAGAGCTCGAGCGGTTCGTCACGCGCCGCATGAGCGAGCGATTGCCTGCGCTTTTCCCGGGATCCTCGCGCACGCAGCGCCCGGTGGTGATCAGCGACAATCGCGCCATGGTGATCGCGCGGTTCGATGGTCCGGCGCCGGTCAGAGACGCTGCCGGCTCGGCGCTCGAGACGCGTGAATGCCAGCTGCTTTCGAGCGAGAGCGATCTC
>DAORNH010000338.1:4215-4554 GCA_035440865.1 Hyphomicrobiaceae bacterium
GCCGCATCTGTGCTTGCGCCGATCCTCTGCGCAAACGCGTGCAGTCGCTGCGCACCGACGCGAGCATGCAGGCGGCGGACTGTATTGCCGATGAGAAGCTCTGGAACGAGCGCTACAAGTCTGCCGATGTCGACCGCTTGAAGGTCTTCCTCTCCGCCGTCCGCTGCCCCGCGGTCGCCGAGCGCGTGCGTGCCGCACTGTCCGCTATGGGCGTGAGCGGTCCGGCCTCGGCTGCAATCGCGCCGGGCGACGAAGACAAGGCGCGGCGCGAGGCCGCCGAGAAGGCAAAGCGAGATCGCGACGCGGCCGAGGCGGAAGCCAAGCGCAAGGCGGCGGCCG
>DAORNH010000339.1:0-336 GCA_035440865.1 Hyphomicrobiaceae bacterium
GCCCCGACGCGTGGACGCGCGTCCCCGGTGCCTGCCCGCAGATGAGGAGCCGCGCCGTCGCCGAGACGCGCAGCACAGGGCGCGGCGCATGCGGCAGAGGTTCCCCGTGCGGAGCCTCGACGCAGAGCCGGCAGGCGCGGGCTTCACGCGCCAAGGAATCGAGTCGCCGCGCCGCCGCGCTCACGCCTTGCGCGCGGCGTCGATCTGCTGCTGGCGGCCACGCATCATGCCGATATAGCCGCGATTGTGCGTCGGGCTCACCACGACCTCGTTCATGCACACGTGTGCCGGCTGGCGCGCGATGAAGGCGATGATCTCACCCATGTCCTCGGGCTG
>DAORNH010000339.1:346-1291 GCA_035440865.1 Hyphomicrobiaceae bacterium
CGCGCCATGATCTCGGGCGGCTCGGGCGGATCGCGGAGTTTCATGATCGGCGTCGCCACCTCGCCCGGGCAGACGACGGAGCTGCGGATATTGTTCTGACACTCCTCGAGGTTGATCGAATGGCTCATGGCGACGACGCCGTGCTTGGCGGCGGTGTAGATCGGGCCCGCGACCGCGCCGACCCATCGCCCGGCCCACGAGGAGGTGTGGATCATCACGCCGCCGCCTTGCTCGCGCATGATCGGGATGCAGGCGCGCGCGACGTAGATGGCGCTCGACAGGTTGCCCGAGACGAGCGTGTCGATGCCTTCCGGTGTGAGCCGCTTCCAGCTTCGATCGGGGATGTTGAGGCCGGCATTGCTGACGAGGATGTCGAGGCGGCCATGGGCCGACCTGATCTCGCCGGCGAGCCGGTCGACGGTTGCCGCTTTCGAGAGATCGCCCGCTCGCACCTCGGCCGTGCCGCCTTGAGCCTTGATGCGGCGAGCAACATCCTCGAGAGGGGCCGCGCGCCGACCCGTCAATATGACCTTGGCGCCGTCGGCCGCGAGCGCAAGGGCAGCCGCCTCGCCGATGCCTGTTCCCGCGCCCGTCACCCAGGCGATCTCACCCTTGATCGAACGCATGTGCGCCTCCCTGTCATTCGAGGATTGCCAAATCCGGCTCGCATAGTGGTACGAGACGGCGGCAATGTCGAACGGATCGGATCACATGAGCATGCCGCGCGCGATTCAGCGCTTCGAGGTGAGCCTCAAGGCCTTCATCGTCGGTGCCGACAGGCGGGCGCTGTTCGTGCGCGAAGCTGATACCGGCTACTGGGAGCTGCCGGGCGGGCGCATCGACGTCGGCGAGGAATGGCAGCTGCACGAGGCGGTTCTGGCGCGCGAGATCACGGAAGAGCTCGGGGCCGGCTTTTGCATCGAGCCGCTCGACCGGACCGTGACC
>DAORNH010000339.1:1306-4552 GCA_035440865.1 Hyphomicrobiaceae bacterium
TGATGTTCGTCTTCCAGTTCATCGTCGGGCGCATGTGCCGTCATGCGGGCGGCGCGCTGGCACTCTCGCCGGAGCACGGCGAGTGTGCCTGGATGCCCCGCGCGGAGAGCCTGGCACTCGGCTTTCCGCCGTCCTCGGGATATCGCGACGCTATCGCGCGGCTCTGGCAGGCGGCCGAGGGTGTCGGAAATCGAGGCGCGTAGGAGGCCGCGCCGCTTCGCCGCGAGGGGGCGATGCGCGGCGAGCACCCCGCGGCTCTACGGGAAGGGTATAAGTGCACGGGGCGAATCAGGAACGCGGGAGAACGCGTCCCACCTGGAACGAGCTAGATGACGGATCGCATCGTCTCGTCTGCCAAGCGCGAGATCGACGCCATGGAGGCCTCGATCCGCCCGCAGTCGCTCGCCGAGTTCATCGGCCAGGAGCAGGCGCGCGCCAACCTGCGCGTCTTCATCGAGGCGGCGCGCGCACGCGGGGACGCTCTCGATCATGTGCTGTTCGCGGGCCCGCCCGGCCTCGGCAAGACGACGCTTGCCCAGATCATGGCGCGCGAGCTTGGCGTCGGCTTCCGCTCGACATCGGGCCCGGTGATCTCGAAGGCGGGCGACCTCGCGGCGCAGCTCACCAACCTCGAGGAGCGCGATGTCCTCTTCATCGACGAAATCCACCGGCTAAATCCGGCGGTCGAGGAGATCCTCTACCCGGCGATGGAGGACTATCAGCTAGATCTGATGATCGGCGAAGGGCCGGCGGCGCGCTCTGTGAAGATCGACCTGCCGAAGTTCACGCTCGTCGGCGCGACGACGCGCGCGGGACTGCTCACTACGCCGCTGCGCGACCGCTTCGGCATTCCGATCCGGCTCAATTTCTATACGACCGAGGAACTCGAGCTCGTGGTCACGCGCGGCGCCCGCGTGATCGGCGCACCGATCAACGCCGAAGGGGCGCGCGAGATCGCGCGGCGCTCGCGTGGTACGCCGCGCATTGCCGGACGGCTGCTCCGCCGTGTGCGGGATTTCGCGGCGGTCGCACGGGCACCCGTGATCGATGCGCCGGTCGCGGACAAGGCGCTCCGCCAGCTCGAGGTCGACAACGAAGGCCTCGATGCGCTCGATCACCGCTACATCACCTGCATCGCCAAGAACTACGACGGCGGTCCGGTCGGCATCGAGACGATCGCGGCGGCGCTCTCCGAGCCGCGCGACGCGCTCGAGGAGATCGTCGAGCCGTATCTGCTGCAGCAAGGCTTCATCGGGCGCACGCCGCGCGGCCGCGTGCTCACCATGAAGGCCTTCCGCCATATCGGCCTCGCCGGCCCGCAGCGCCAGTCCGCGCCTCAGCTCGGCTTGTTCGAGGAGGGTGAGGAATGATGGGAATGGTGTAGCGCCAGCTGCCGTCACCGAGCGCGTCGTCCGATATATCCGAAATTTCGCGATGAGTTTGTCGTCTACAACCTGTGGGTCTTTTGGCTTTGATTTTCTGGAGCTTCTCATGGAATCACCTCCGCCCCCATTGACTCCGTTGACCACTATGATGGTCATGAGATCGAAAGCGTACTGCCTACCTATCCCTGCTGAATATATGACTGCCATTGGAGCCGCAGTTGCTCAGTGGGGATACTATGAAATGATGTTCAGCGGTTATCTCGTGATCTTGTCGCGCCATCCAGGCGCACATATCCTCGGAAAATTGCCAAGACCGTTCGAGAGGAGGACAGCGAGAATGTGCGAACTAGCTCGAGTTGCTTTCCCCGAACATCCTTCGCTCGTCGACAAGATCTGCGACTACTCTGAACGCGCATACGGCATCAGTAAGAAGCGGAACGTTCTCGTGCACGGCTACTGGTTCGACATGACACCTTTCGACGCCCAAAAGGGCGTCCAGATTTGGACCAAGCCCGATGGTACCGGCGATTTTTATCAAGTCGAGCTGAGCCAGATCGAAGCGCTGGGTGAAAAGATTCAATACCTCGGGATCGAGGGATGGTCATTTTTTGGTAATCCTGCGTCGAATCAATGTTTAACGCCAGCCGAACTTTCTACTTTGCAGGAATTCCATGCGCGTTTTCCGCCTCCCTCCCATCCGATGCCACCAATTCCTCAGGATCCAAAGCGGACAGGAACCGGGCAAAAGCCGGCGCCATTTTTGGCGTAATTCCTAGAGCTGAATGCTCTGATGCGGTGTGCTTTGGTTTCTATGGTCTTCGAAGCCTGTTTCGGAGGCTGCGTATTGGCGACCAGTCGCCCGCGGCCTTCGACGCCCTCCTGCCCGAGTTGAAGGCCGCAATCGCCGCGGCGATGCCGGGCACGGTGACGCTCGTCGGCGAACTTTCGCGGTAACCGGGCAGCGATAAGCGGAGAGCGGGGAGCGCTCCCCTCACGCCCTTTCGATGCGGCAGTGGAAGCAGTTGTTGGTCGCTGACCTCACGTGCACGTAGGTGATCTTCGGGTCGGCGAAGCGCTTCTCGGCGGCAGCGAGGATCTCGGCCGTCGCGACCACCTCGCCGGAGCCGTAGACGATGCGGTTGTTGGCGCCGTAGCCGCGGACGATGTAGGTCGGGCTGTCGAGGAAGGCCGGCAGCTCGCCATTGCCGCCGCCCCGCGGACAGGCCGCCGCATGCAGGAAGATCGGGCCTTGCTCAGCATAGGGTTGCGGCGCAGGAAAGGGCCGGTGCGAGACGATGAGGTAGCTCTCGCCCTTGCGAATGTCCGCGAGGCAGTGCCGGCAGGGTAGACCGTCGTCGGTGGCGAGGTGGCGCTCGGGCGCCTGACCGTTGGCGTCCGGCGCGCCCCGACGGAGCGCGTCGACCAACTCGGTCTCGAGGGCAACGAAGCGGATTGCCATGAGTGCCTCCTGAAGGTTGCAGGAGGCTCGAATAGGCCGACGGAGCCTGCCCTGCGACCCGAATCGTGCGCATGCGCGAAATCTTCGCCGGCGAGCCAAGGGCTCGGTAACCGTTCGTCAGTAAACTCCCCAAGGTCGGCTGGGGGAGTAGGCGATGTCGGACAGTGCCTGGGCGTCGCATCAGCAACCGGAGCTCGCCGCCACTGCTCCGGCCGAAAGGGCGGCAACGCTTGCCTGGGTCGAGCCCGAAGGCGGCCTGACCACGGGCGCCGGCCGGCGCATCCTGCTTGGGCTGTCGACCGGTGGCATCTCCAACGCCTGGACGCGTGTCGACCTTCGTCGCCGCACCTGGAACGCGATCCGCATCGACGGCACGCCGCTCGTCCATACCGGAACGCCGCG
>DAORNH010000340.1:0-359 GCA_035440865.1 Hyphomicrobiaceae bacterium
CCCCCATGCCCCTCCCACGACCGGACCAGCGCCCCCGGCGCTGTCCCGGGCGGGACGACGGCGGGACCGGCGGGCGGCATGATCGGGGCTGGCGTGACGGGGACCGGCGGCGCGACCGGCACAGGCGCCGGCACCACCATCCCCGCCAACATTCCTGCCACCAACCCCGCCGCCCGCGCCTTCACGGCCGCGCACTTCGCCGCGCGGGCGAAGGCGTCGAGCACGGCTATGCCGGCCCTTTGTGCGACGAGGGCATCGAGTGTGCGGCCTTCGAGTTCGCACTGGCGCCGGCCGCCGACGATGTCGTCGCGGCGCTTCGCGAGCTCGGCGCGGCACCCCTCCGCGCATTCGCGGCAGCC
>DAORNH010000340.1:403-1693 GCA_035440865.1 Hyphomicrobiaceae bacterium
AACACCGCGATCGTCTCGGCGATCGGCGTCTCATCGGCGTCGCGCGGCGGCGGCTCGCCCGAGAAGCTCGTGAGTACGATCGACGGCGCCTCGCGGCTGATCCAGGGGCGCTGGCGGCGCGTCTCGCCGGGGTAGAGGCGGGCGAGGCGCGACTGCAACTCGCGCTCGATGTGCGCCTTCAGGTGGCCGAGCGTCACCTTGCCGTCCGCCGTACGGCCCGCGCGGGCAAACAGCACGTCGAGAAGCACGTCCGTGAAGAGGCCGAGTTTTGCCTGGTGATCCCACGAGGCGACATGATCGTCGCCCGCCGCGGCGATGACGATCACGGCGGCATCGCCCTCGAGATCGGGGTGGAAAGCCGAGCCGCTCACCTTCGGCTGCACGGGCCCCTTGCTCGACAGGCTCGAGAAGCAAGCTTCCACGATCAGGATCACCTCGGCATCACCCGCCATCTGCTTTTTGAGAGCGGCAAGTGCTGCGCGCACGTCTCCGAGGGCCACGCCCGTATATTCGAGGGCGGCCGGATCGCCGTCGCGCGGCAGCAGGTAGGGCGTGCGCTTCCCCGAGGCGCGATCCGGAAAGCCATGGCCGGAGTAGTAGACCCAGAGCCGCTTGGTATCGCGGTTGACGAGGCCGGCGATGCGTCCCGGATTCTCCGGCCGTCCGAACAGGGCGCGCATGGCGCCGCCCGTCAGGTCGCGATGGACGTGCACGCGGGACGGTGGCACGGCGAGCGCGCGGCGGGCGGCATCGGCGAAGCGCTCGCCGTCGTTGTGCGCGAACTCGACCTCGTGGCTGTGGTCGTAGGCCTTGTTGGCGATGATGACCGCCGTATCGTTCGGCCCAGCGCGAGCCGGCAGTGCGGCGAGCGCGGCGATCAGGAGTGCTGCGCACAGGCGCAAAAGCAGCGGCATCGATCCCTCCCGGCAGGGCAATGACCGACGATACGGGCCGCTCGCACACTTGTCACGCAGCCGCCGTTTTGCGCCGGTGTATCAGTCGGTCGCGGCCTGTGCTCGCCGACCTCGCCACGGCGATGCGATCGCGCTCGATGGTCCCTCAAGTCGCGCCGAGGGTCGCAGCATGTTTGATCTCGGCCAGAACCGCTGCGACCGTCATTCGCCGAATGAGAGCAGCGATGCCCCTGAGCTACGACATCGATGCCGTCCGCCGCGAGTTCCCGATCACGCGGAACATGCTCTATGTCGATTCAGCCCACCAGGCGCCGCTGTCCTTCAGCGTGCCGGCCACCCTCGAGCGCTTCTTTGGAGAGGGGTTAGTGTGGCGGTT
>DAORNH010000340.1:1703-3040 GCA_035440865.1 Hyphomicrobiaceae bacterium
CGGAAGTTCGTATTCACTGTGCGGGACACTTGAGATCCGAACTTCCGAAACGCCACACTATCACGTCCGCAGACACATTGGCGCAGGAGGACCGCGCGGCAATTACCGCCGCGATGCGAGGAAGCAGGCGCAGGCGGCGAGTTGCACGATGGCGGCGGCGAGGTAGAGCGGCGCGCCCGCATGATCGAGGAGCGCGACACCGGTCTCGAGCGACCGCAGAAGTCCTAAGGCTGCGGGCGCGAAGGCGTATGTCGCCTGCCCTATGGCGACGATCAGCGGCACGACCCGGGCGGCGTCCTCCTTCACGAACTCGACCTGCGCGATGAGCGGCGGCAGTGACGTGACGTTGCCGATGCCGGCGCCGAACAAGGCGACGCCTGCGAGGAGGAGCGGTACGCTCGTCCCGCCCGAGGCCAGCAGCGCGACTGATCCAGCGACCTGCACTGCGAGGTTCATCGCCGCGACGTGCCGTCGATCGGCACCGGCCGGCATGGTCCAACCGACGATCGTGCGGCCCGCGATGGCGCACACGGTCGCAAAGCCCATGGCGGCGCCCGCGCCGCCTTTGCCGATGGCCGGTACGAGCAGCGAATAGAGGTGCGCGATGAGGCCGATCTGGGCGAAGAGGCTCAAGGCCATGCCGGCGGCGAGAGTGCGGAACGGGCCGTCGGTCCAGAGCGCGGAGCCGGGCAATGGATGAGCCCGCGGCGAGGTCACGTTCGCGGCCGACGCCCCCGGGGCATCACCGTCGGCGACCTGCCCCATGCTCTCGGGCGTGCGCGAGAAGACCATGTGCGAAAGCGCGCCGATGACGGCGACCATGACGAGCCCGATGACGCTCGCGCCCCCGGCGAAGCCGAGTGCCGCGATGAGTGCGACCCAGAGCGGCGAGAATACGACGCCACCGATGCTTGCGCCGTTGTAGGCCATGGCGAGCGCTGCCGGCCGCGCGCGCACGAACCATTGCGCAACGAGGGCGTTTACCGCGGCCGCCCCGAGCGTCACCCAGCCGACGCCGGAGAACCCGGCCGCGGCAAAGAGCTGCCAGGGCTCGCGCGCGATCGCCCAGCCGACGACCCCGGCGGCGAGCAGCACGGCGCCGACACCGGTGACCAAGGGGATGCCGAACCGGCGGTAGAGACGCGGCATGTTGGCGACCACCGGCACGCCGACAAGGAAATGCGCCGTCACCGCGCCGGAGACGAGTGCGACCGGCCAGCCCGTACGCTCGACGACGGCATGCAGGTAGATCGGCGGCCCATAGAAGCCGACGCCCCAGCCGAAGGCGGCGAGCACGAAGGCCGCCGCGACGACGCGCCAGCCGAAGAATGGGCGGG
>DAORNH010000340.1:3065-4548 GCA_035440865.1 Hyphomicrobiaceae bacterium
GATCGATGGACGGGATTCGACGTGCCAGACGGACAGCACTTAATGCTTCGGGCGCGGTCGAAGCATTCGGCACCCGATCCTGCTAGCCTGGGTGGGTGGAGGTGCAGCAGAATGGTCAGCCCGAACAGGATTGCCGAGATTGCAGCCGTCATCGGCGAGCCGGCGCGCGCGGCGATGCTGACCGTGCTCATGAATGGCCGCGCGCTGACGGCCTCGGAGCTCGCCGCCGTCGCCGGCATCACGCCGCAGACCGCGAGCACGCATCTCGCTCGGCTGGTCGCGGTCGAGCTGATCACAGTCGAGACACAGGGGCGACACCGCTACCATCGCCTCTCGAGTCCGAGCGTCGCGCGGATGTTGGAAGACCTGATGCAGCACGCCTCGGCAAGCGACTGGACACGTCGTGCGCCGCGGACGGGGCCGCGCGACGAGGCGCTGCGGCGGGCCCGCACCTGCTATGATCATCTCGCAGGCCGGCTCGGGGTCGCCATCGCCGATGCGGTGGTCGCGGGCGGGCATGTCGAAATCGATGATGGCGCCGGGCTCATCACCGAGAGGGGCCGCCAGTTCTTCACGAGCGTCGGCATCGCTTTGCCGGATCCGGAGCGGCACGGTCGATTGGTGAGCCGCCCCCTCTGCCGCCTCTGCCTCGACTGGAGCGAGCGCCGGCCGCATCTGGCGGGACGTCTCGGCGCAGCGCTCTGCCGTCATAGCTTCGAGGCTGGATGGGTGCGGCGCATCAACGGGACGCGAGCCGTCTCGGTGACGCCGAAAGGGCGGAGCCAGATGTCCAAGTTGCTCGGGCTAGAGCTTGGCGCAACGGCTTAGCTTGAGCCTTTGACCGGCGGAAGGGCGCCGAGGCGCGAGGCCCCGCCGCAACCAACTTGCTGGCTGCCTCTGCCGATTGCGTGCGGCCTCTGGCGGCATTCCGTGATATCGAGCCCACTTGAGACAGCTTCGACTTGGCCAACCAGCCCGGACAACGACACAGCGCATGCCACGAGATGAGAAGCGCCGCGGCAAGAAGGCGAAGCCTGTCAAGGGCAACATGCCGGATCGCGAGCAGATCCTTGCCGTATTGCGCGAGGCAGACGGCAAGGTCGGTAAACGCGAGATCGCCCGTGCGCTCGGCCTTAAGGGTGGGGCCCGCGTCGATCTCAAGCATCTTCTGCGCGAGATGACGGAGGAAGGCTGCCTCGTCGGCAACCGGAAAGCCGTCAAGCCGCGCGGCGCGCTTGCAGCCGTGACGCCTCTCGCCATCACCGGCCGCGACGACAACGGCGATCTCGTCGCCGAACCGATCGAGTGGGACGAGAGCGAAGGCCCGCGTCCGCGCGTGATTGTCGGCAGCGCCCGCGCGAGCCGGCGCGCCGAGGTCGTGGCACCCGGTGTCGGCGACCGCATTCTCGCGCGCATCACGCGACACGGCTCGAGCCTGGACCAGCCTGCCGACACGCCCCGCTACGAGGCCGTCGTCCTCAAG
>DAORNH010000341.1:0-308 GCA_035440865.1 Hyphomicrobiaceae bacterium
TGGCAGGCGCGGCGTCGCCCCAACAGACGAGTGCCGTCGCCTTGCAGGTGTGCTCGTCGAAGAAGCCGAAGTCGAGGAAAAGCTCGCAGCTCACGTCCTTCTTGCCGACCGTGTATTTCTTGACGCCCATCTTGGCCATGTGGTCGGCGATGTGCTTGTCGAGCAGGGACTTGGCGTCGCGGATGGGGCCGTCCTTGCCGTAGTCGTTCACGGAGAAGGCAAGCTTCGTGCATTTGGCGTCGGCAGGCGCTGTGCCGGCAACGAGCAGCATCGCGGCGGCGGCGAGCAGACTGAATTGGCGGCGCATG
>DAORNH010000341.1:362-4525 GCA_035440865.1 Hyphomicrobiaceae bacterium
GAGGCGCCACCGGTACAGCGCATATCGCGAGAGGCACCGGCGCCGCCCGCGATTCAGCGACACCCTCACATTGGTTAATGGCGAAGATGGCTGAACTAATGGCGCCGCGCTATGGCGGGGATGCCTCGCTCACCGGCAAATTTCCCACTTTCCGGCCAAGGGTTTCGATTTGCCGCAGCCTTGCGCTATGAGATGGGCACGGAGAGATGGCGTGCTGCGGCCGACATTGCGAGAACGAATGGTACGAGCCCCCTCGAGCGTCCTCAGCCTCGCACTTCTCGCCGCCCTGGCATGGTCCGGGGCGAGCGCCCGAGCGAGCGGAGCCGGCGAGCCCTTGGTGGTACTCGCTGGCCCCACGGAGGGGCCGACGGCACCCGCAACTGCGGCAATCGCCTCAGGGGTCGAGCTCGCGCTCGCCGGGCGCGATGTCAGGATTGTCCGCCTCGACGACCGCTGCGACCGCACGCGCGCAGTCGAGGCGGCAACCGAAGCCGCGGCGCTCTCACCTGACCTCGTCATCGGACACCCCTGCCCCAGCGCGGCCATTGCGGCGGCACAGGTCTATGCGGCGAGTGGCATCCTCTTCATAGCGCCGGCAACACGCCACCCCGCCCTGACGAGCGGCCGCAACCGGACTGCCGTTCTGCGCATCGCCGGTCGAGACGATCACCAGGGCCGCGACGCCGGCCGCTACCTCGCACGGTTGGCGGCGGGGCGGCGCGTCGCACTCCTCAGCGACAGAACGCGCTACGGGCTGTCGATCGTTGCCGATGCCGAGGCGATGCTGAAGGCGACCGGCGAGCCCTCGCCTCTCGTCGCGCATCTCGCCTCAGCCGAGCGCGACTATGCCGCGCTGCTCGCGAGGCTCGCGGATTCAAAGATCGCCGTGATCTTCTTCGCGGGTGCCCCTCAGGAGGCCGCGATCCTCCGCCGCCAGATGCGCGAGGCTGGCCTCGACATACCGTTCCTCGGCAGCGATGCGATCGCGGACCCGGTGTTCCCGCAGCGCGCGGGTGACGCCACTGAGGGCACGCTCGTGATGCAGACCCCAGACCCGAAGGGGTTTCCCGGCGCGGCCGACGTCCTCGCCAAGCTCGCTGCTCGCGGCGAGACCGCGAGCCTCGAAAGCCTCCAGGCCCACGCCGCGATCGAGGGATGGCTTGCAGCGATCGCGACCGGCGCGCCGGCGTCCGGGCCGCGTCCGAGGGGAGCGGAGCTCGCCGAGCTGATCCGGCGGCGCATGCCCGGCACGATCCTCGGTCCACTCGCCTTCTCGGCGAACGGCGATGCCGAATTTCCGTCATTCGCCGTCTACGTCTGGCGGGCAGGAAATCTCGTGCAGCTCGACGCTGTTCGGCAAGGCGCGAGGCCGTAGCAAGTCGCGTCGGTGCTACTGTCAGCTTGATCCGGAGAGGGTGGGATTTCCTAGTGTCCCGATGGCGAAGTTCTCGACCACGAGTCGCGAACTCGGACGAACTTCACGATCGATAAGGACACCAGGAATATCACAAGCTTAGTATAGCGTTATGTTCGGAAACTCGTACCGTGAGAGTGCCACACTGTGAATGCGAACTTCCGAACCGCCACACTAGACTCGTACCCGGCCGTGCGGGGCCCACGCCCTGTTCCGATCGGGTGGCCCCTCAGCGGCCCTGCGACTGCGCGACGAGCTCCACCATCAGCGCCCGCTCTTTGTGACGGAGTTCGGCCGGGACATCACGCCCGCTCCTCAGCAGGCCGTCGATCTCGCCGCGCACGCGCCCCCAAGCGATCCTCGGATCCTCGTCGGCCTCGATCGCCGGACGCTCCTTGTTCAGCTCGCGCTGGCGAGCCTGTGCATTGGCATAGCCCATGTGACCCTCGCTCGATACTTGCGACCGACAACACGCGGTTGCGTACTCGCGGCAGTCCCTCTGGCCCAGCTGCTGCCGGGCAAGATTTCTGCCGGAGGACGCTCTTGCAGACGTTATCGCTTGAGCCCCCGCTGGTGCCGCTCCAGCCGGCAGCGAGCAGCATGCTGCCCAACGCTTAGAATTGTTACGCGATGCCGTGCGCACAAGTGTGACGACCGCCAGATATCCACCGGGTAGTCTCGCACAAGCGAGAAGCAACGCTCAGGCGATACTTGAGCAGAACCGCCGATAACCGACAGAATAGAATGAAGATCTCTTGAAGGAAATATTCGATGCGCCGCGGCGCAAACTTTGTGCACTGCACGTCGAGTTGGCGGCGTCAGCGCCCGCTCATCGGCTGCTGACGCATCTCCGCCGCCAGTTGATCACCGAGTTTTTCGACCTCGGGCGGTACCGGTGCGCCGATCCGATGCAGATGATCGAGCCGGTTGAGGAAATCCCCGACGAGGGCGCGGGGCACCTCGGGCGATTGCTTGATGCGACGAAGCAGGTCGGCCATGTCGCTCAGGGCTCGCCTATGCGCCTCCGCCTGCAGCGCGTGCGGATCGGCGCCGACAGGTTGAGATTGGGGTTGGGGTTGGGGTTGGGGTTGGGGCTGCGCTGGCTGGACACCAGGTCGGACGGCATCGCGGAAGGTCGGGACAGGCTCGATCACGGTTGCACCGTCACGGCGGGCAACGACACGCGGCAGCGACCCGCTCGCCTGACCGATCTCGTGCGCGAGCCCGCCGGAGTGCGTCACGACCCACACCTGCGTCGCCTTCGAGGCCCGCGCGATCAACCGCGCGAGCGGGGGCAGCATGCGGGGATGAAGACCCGCCTCCGGCTCGTTCAAGGCGATCAGGCGTGGCAGGCGGAAGCTGGACAGGGCCGCGATGAGGCAGAGATACTGGAGCGTGCCTTCCGAGATCTCATGGGCTGCGAGTGGCCGCGCCATGTCGGGCAGACGCAGCATATAGCTCGCCGCGCCGTCCGATGTCGTCACATCGAGTGTCGCCCCAGGAAAGGCATCGTCGAGCGCGCGACCGATGATGTCGGGGCGCTGCTGCAGCTGGTAGACCGTTGCCAGCACGGAGGCGAGATCACTGCCGTCACCGGCGAGCGCCGCAGTTGCCACGGCAAGGCCCTTCTGACGGGCCGGCGCGCCCGGATCCATCCTGAACTCGGTGTAGAAACGCCACTCGAGGAAGAGCTGCCGGACGAGCGCGAGCTCGGGATACTGAGCACTGTCGCGGAACGCCGAGATGGCCGTCTCGGAGGGCAGAAGCTCACGTGTGTAGACATGCCGCTTGCCATCGGCGTCTCTGAGCCAGATCGAGGCACCCTCGCGCCGGAGCACCTGCGTCGTCCCTTGCGGCCCGATGCGGTAGAGCTGCTCCTCGCGGACGACGGGCTCCGAGGGAAGTGCCGCTTCCTGTTGAAGAGGCTCGCTCACCTCGATGCGGTAGGCAACGTTCTCGAAGCGCGCGGTCAGCCTGAGGCTCGTCGCCCGTTCACTGCCCCGCCCCGACCAGAGCACGCTCTGCATCCCGCCTTCCTCGGCGAGGCGGCGGCAGATGCTGCCGTCGGCCGCGGCAGGCAGCAGCTCGAGCGCGCGGAAGATGTTCGTCTTGCCGACGCCGTTCTCGCCGGCGAGGACCGTCAGGTCGCCGCAATCGATCTTGAGGGAGCGGAGAGACCTGTACCCTTCGACCTCGAACGCAACCAACCGCATGTCTCTCCCCACGACCTGGCTGCGGCTCCCCTGCATCGGGCTGCCGCTCGCGGCGTCAAACAGCAATGTACCATCGCCTCGCCTCCATGCAGCGTCCCTCAGGAACGCCACCCGGCAACGCAATGCGTCACGACCATGTGCATTTCGAATTCCGGAAGCTCACTGAGCTTTCGCTCCCCGAACTCCCGATCACCGTCCTCGTAGCAGCACCGCGCCGATGTCAATGGCGCGCGGACTGGCCGCGTTGAGCGCGGCAGTAATTCGCGCGCCTGATCGAGCTGCGCGAGACCCCCAACCCCACAGCACCACGTTGGGGACGAGTGTGGCAATACCATGGTGGGGCCAAAGACCTATGGCGACTGGTAAACGCCAATCGCCTGATCTCGCGGATTTCCTCTTTCCATCTACATTTACTGCAGGATTCAGTTGGACTGTGGCGCGACGCCCGAGATCTCGGCGAGCACCGCTCCCGCGAGATAGAGCGAACCGCAGATCAGCACACGTACCGGTCCGGCGCTCTGCATCTTGATCCGCAC
>DAORNH010000342.1:0-3466 GCA_035440865.1 Hyphomicrobiaceae bacterium
GAGCAAGGTCGCCGAGCTCAGCAAGCTCAACGGAGATGCCTCCGAGGTATCGATCGAGGAGGAGATCACACGCCTAAAGACCAAGGCGCGCGAGGCGCTCGCCTCGACCTACGCCAAGCTCTCGCCCTGGGAAAAGACGCAGGTCGCGCGCCACGCCGAACGCCCGCACGCCATGGACTACATCAATGGCCTGATCGAGGAGTTCACGCCGCTCGCGGGCGACCGCTATTTCGCCGAGGATGCAGCACTCCTAGGCGGCCCGGGCCGCTTCCGCGGACGCCCGGTGATGGTGCTCGGCCAGGAGAAGGGCCACGACACCGAGAGCCGCATTCGGCACAATTTCGGCATGGCAAGGCCAGAGGGCTATCGCAAGGCCGTGAGACTCATGGATATGGCCGAGCGCTTCAGGCTGCCGGTCCTCGCCTTCGTCGACACCGCCGGCGCCTATCCCGGCGTCGGCGCCGAGGAGCGCGGCCAGGCCGAGGCAATCGCCCGCTCGACCGACCGCTGCCTGTCGCTCGGCGTGCCGATGATCGCCTGCGTGATTGGCGAGGGCGGCTCGGGCGGTGCCGTCGCCATTGCCACCGCGAACCGCATCCTGATGCTCGAGCACGCGATCTACACCGTCGCCTCGCCCGAGGCCGCCGCCTCGATCCTCTGGCGCGACGCGGCGCGCGCCAACGATGCCGCCAACAGCATGAAGATCACGGCGCAGGACCTCGAGGATCTCGGCGTCATCGATGTCATCGTCGGCGAGCCGGTCGGCGGCGCCCATCGCGACCGCGCCGGCGCCATCGCCCGCGTCGGGGAGGCCATCTCCGAGGCGCTCGCCGAGTTCGAGGCCCTGACCCCCGACAAGGTTCGACTGCAACGCCACGAGCGCTTCCTCGACATCGGCCGCAGCCTCTGATCATGCAATCCGTCGAGCGCGGAAGGCCCTCATGAGCACGAGCTCCATCAAGACCGTCGAACTGAGGCTGCCGGCCTCGCGCGAGGAACTCGCCAAGCTCGAGATCGGCACGGTCGTCTACCTGACCGGTCGCGTGTTCACGGCGCGCGAGGGCGTCTACAAGCGCGCGGTCGAGGACGGTATCGCGCTCCCGGCGCCGCCCGCCGAGATGGGCACCGCGAACTTCCACTGCTCGCCCGCCGCCGCGATCGAGCCCGATGGCCGCTTGAACGTCGGCGCCGTCACGGCGACAGCCTCGTTCCGCTTCGCAAAGTGGCTCGACGGCTGGTTCAGGATCTCCGGCTGCAACGTCATCATCGGCAAAGGCGGCATGTCGAGCGAGATCTACCGGAAGAGCTTCGTTCCCGTCGGCGCGATCTATCTGACGACCGTCGGCTACGGCACCGGCGCGCTGCTCGGCCGCGGCATCAAGAAGGTCGTCGCCGCCCACTGGGCGAAGGAGCTCGGCCTCGCGCAGGCCATGTGGGTGCTCGACGTCGAGCACTTCGGGCCCTTCATCGTCGACAGCGACATGCAGGGCAACTCGCTCTTCGAGCGCGAGAACGCCAAGATCGCGCCTGGCCTCGCCAAGCTCTACGAGGGGACGCGCCCTGCAACGCTCCGCCGCTTCGGCGAGACCGACGACAAAACCGACGAACTCATCTGATCCGCGATCGTGTTCGGGCCTCACCAAAGCTACGGCATGGTGACAGGCACGGAGGCCGAATGCGCACGACGATGCCGGCGCTGACAACCGCTCACGGCTGAATTGCGCGGCCACGCGCTTCGGCTATGCTCGCCGGCAATTCCAGATTGCGCCGTGGAGTCCACATGCTGCCGGCCTTGCTCATCCTTCTCGCCGCCGTTCTCGGGCTCTCGGCGACGTCTGTCCGCGCCGACGACCTCGCCGTGATCATCGCCAACAAGACGTACGTGAACAGCCACGAGGTCGAGTTCGCGCACAACGACGGCGAGCGCTTCGCCGATGCGGCGAGGCGTGCGCTCCTCATTCCGGAGGACCGAGTCCTCGTCTTCCGCGACCAGGGCCTCGCCGCCATGCGCACGCTCGTCTCGCGCCAGGTCGCAAGCCGCGTGACGACGCGGACCAAGCGGCTCTGGGTCTATTATTCCGGCCACGGCTTTCCGCTGCTCGAAGTTGGTCGGCCGCCCGAGCCTTACTTGCTGCCCGTCGACGGCGACCCGGGAGTGCTCAAGGAGACGGCGATCGCGCTCGACGACGTCAAGAAGCAGTTGGGCGCTTTGAAGCGCTCCATGGCGGAAGGCGCAGAGATCGTCCTCGTGCTCGAAGCCTGCTTCTCCGGCCGATCGAGCAAGGGCGCCGTGCAGCCGAAGGTGAGCGGCAGCGCCTTCAACGTCGATCTCGGACTCGACAGCTCGATCCTGGTGCTCTCGGCGACCGGCGAGGACCACGTCGCCTCCTGGGACCACGAGGCAAAGCTCGGCCTCTTCACGGACCTGCTGCTGGACACGCTGTTCGGCCGCGCGGGACGCGAGTCCGATGGCCGGATCACGACCGCGCATCTTGGTGCCTATCTCGATCGCGAGTTGCAGGCGCGGCTCGCGCGTCTCTATCCCGGAGAGCGGCGCCTGCAGCGGCCCTGGCTCGGCGGGCGGACGACCGCGTCGGTGCTCATCGCCCACGGCGAGCCGCTGCCAACGCGCGATCCGGAGCGCGAGCGCTCCGAGACGCTGATGTGCACCGCGCTCCGTCTCAGCGGCGACGCTCAAAAGATCGCCGAGTTCGTCGCGAGCTGCCGCGCGTGCGCGGAGGAGTGCAAGGCGGCACTCCGGAGCCGTCGCAGCGAGATCGAGCGCCAAGCCGCCTACTGCCGCGCCGAAGCCGCAACGCTTGACAAGCTCCTGAAAGCCAAGGTCGCCCGCGCCGAGCTCGCAGGCCTGCTGCAGGCGCTCTCCTGTCCCGAGGTCGTGGCCAAGGCGAAAACGGCGCTCGATCAGATGCCGGCACCAGCGCCAGGGGCACCGGGTGGCAAACCCATGGGTCTGACACCTTCGCCGACACCATCTCCTCCACCGTCCACCCCTGCCCCCACCGTCGTCCCGCCCGGAACTGCGCCGGGAACGCTGGTGCGGTCGTGGGAGGCGCATGGGGGCCGCGTGACGTCTGCCGCGGTGTCGCCTGATGGCCGGAGGATCGTCACTGGGAGCAGTGACGGTACATTGAAGTTCTGGGACGCGGCGACAGGCCGGGAACTGCGCAGTATTGACGGAGGACAAAGCGCGTTGATGGCCGTCGCAATGTCGCCTGATGGGCGATGGGTGGTCTCAAGTGGCATGGACGCTACGGTGAAGCTCTGGGACGCGGCGACATGGAAGGAGTTGCGCGCAATGGCGGGGCATAAGCAGCAGGTCAATGCCGTTGCGGTGTCGCCTGACGGACGGTGGGTGGTCTCTGGGAGCCATGACACAACGGTAAAGCTCTGGGACTCAGCGACTGGGGGGGAGATACGTACTTTTCCAGGGGATGGTGGCTGGATC
>DAORNH010000342.1:3486-3850 GCA_035440865.1 Hyphomicrobiaceae bacterium
CCGGATGGGCAGTTGGTGATCTCAGGGGGCCTTGGCCGAACGGCAAGGCTGTGGGAAGCGGAGACCGGGCGGGAGCTGCGCACCCTTACGGGACATGACAACGAGGTCCTTGCCCTTGTGCTGTCGCCGGATGGAAGGAAGGTAGTGTCAGGTAGCAGCGACGGAACGGCAAAGATCTGGGATGCTGGAACGGGTTTGGAATTGCGCACTCTTGCAGTTCCTAAAAATACGACGTCATTGGATGTGGTGTATGCTGTCGCGATGTCCCCGGACGGGCGGTGGGTGGTGTCAGGCAGAAATGACGGGAAAGTGAAGCTCTGGAATGCGGCGACGGGCCGGGAGTTGCGAACCCTCGAGGGGCATC
>DAORNH010000342.1:3870-4208 GCA_035440865.1 Hyphomicrobiaceae bacterium
CGCAGTATCTCCAGACGGTCGGTGGGTCGTGAGCGGTGGTTGCGAAGACATAAAGTGGCGGAGCATTGAGGGCAGCGATCCCTGCACCCGCGGCGACATAAAGATCTGGGCGATGCCGTAGCGGTTCGCCCGCCCCGACCGCCCGACCCTCGTCATCGTCGCGAAGGCAGGATGGACGGTTGCGGTGTGATGTCCGTCGCGGCTCGCCTCCGGTCGCGAAGCGATTTCTCGATATCGTCGCGCGCCGCGACTGCGGAAATGTTTGGCGACCCAACGGTCGATCACTATACCTTGGAACGAGTCGCTCGTGCCGACATGGCTTTGGCGATCCCTGCCTT
>DAORNH010000342.1:4241-4515 GCA_035440865.1 Hyphomicrobiaceae bacterium
GCATAGAAGTGGCGCCTCGAAGAACGGCTCGCGGCTCGAAGCAGAGGCGCTCAGGCATACCGATGCCGGCATCTGCGGTCGAGTGAACCGCCCGAATCAGCCTCATAAAATGCCTTGACACCTGCGGGTCTCGCGCGTACCACAGCGTTCGCTTGGCACTCGACAAAGTTGAGTGCTAACACCCCAACCTCACGACCATGCAGGGCCGCTCGCCAGCGGCGCTCATCGCGCGTGGACCACCACGCATGATTGTCATGGCCTATTCAGTCCAATG
>DAORNH010000343.1:0-2931 GCA_035440865.1 Hyphomicrobiaceae bacterium
CGCCGCTTCTCATCCTGATTGACGCGCCGTTCCCATCCAGATTGTCGCGCCATACCGATCACCTTCTCGACGCCCTGCTGACGCTTGACGCCGACCGAGACGATCTCGTCGTAGGCCGCCCGCATGCCGGCGAGCTGCAGCTGCCCCATCATGTCGAGGATCTCAGAACGCTCGGTCATACTGGCACGCCTCCGGCATGACAGCTCGCCTCCATCGCCAACACGGTTCTGAGCGCGTCGTAGCGACCGCAATCGGCGCGGGGTGGCTGGGTGAGCGCCAGTCGTTCCGGCGGCTCGATCATTGCCGCAGTCGCCGGTTGCGTGCGCCGCGCGATCGTATTCAGGATCACATCGGCGCTGGCGATGCCGGCATCGAGCGCCTCGGCACATGCGGCCTCAACCGCGGCTAGGCCGTCGGTCAGCACGGCGGTGAGGATCTTGACCATCTGGCGATCCCCGTCAGCGCTGCCGGTGAGCTTCCTGCGCACCTTCTCGATCGATGCCGGCAGGGGCCAGTCCTTGAACGGCGCGCCGTTCCTGAGTGCTCCGGGCTTCTTCGCCAGCACTGGACCATAATGCCAGGGATCGTATGCGACCTGATTACGTCCGAAGCGACGCTCGTGCTCGCCGACCACGTGACCGTCCTGCTTGATGACGATGCGATCGGCGTAGGCATGCGCGTCGACGGGACGGCCGACAGCAGAGGATGCGACCGAGTACTTGTTGTTGTCGAAGCGCACGAGACAGGTCTTCGAGACCGATGCGCTCACTGCGTGGAAGCCGTCGAAGGCGCCGCGATACGGCATCAGAGCGGTGCGCTCCGCCTCGAACATCTCGAAGACGGTGCGCTCCTTCTCGATCGGGTGCGGATGCGTCTGCGCCAGCACGATACAGCGATCGGCAAGCCAGGCGTTGAGCTCGGTGTAGCTCTTGAACTTCAGTCGCGGCGAGAAGAGGCGCTTCCTGACGAAGCCGACCTGGTTCTCGACCTGCCCCTTCTCCCAGCCCGCTGCCGGCGTGCATGCCGTAGGCTCGATCAGGTGATGGCTCATGAGCCGACTGAAGCGAGGGTTGAACGCTCTCTCCTTGCCGATGAAGACGGACTCGACCGCCGTCTTCATGTTGTCGTAGATGCCGCGCTTCGCGACGCCCTTGAAGAACAGGAACGCCCGCTCGTGGGCGTCGAACACCATCTCCTGGCTCTCGCGCGGATAGGCGCGCACGAACAGCATGCGGCTGTGGCAGAGCCTGACCTGCGCCACCTTCGCCATCGTTGTCACGCCGCCGATGACGACACACTCGTGGCTCCAGTCGAACTGATAGGCCTCGCCCGGCGCGAAGCTCAGCGGCACATAGGCTTCCGCTGTCGCGGCGCCTTCGCGTTCCGCCCAGCTCCGTGCATAGCGGCGGACGTTGTCGTAACCGCCCCGGTAGCCGGCGACCCGCAGATCCTCGAAGATCCGCTGATAGGTCAGCCGCTCGCGCTTCGGCCGCTTCACGTTGGCCGCCAGCATCTCTTCGAGCTGCGCGACGTAGAGCCCGAGCTGCGGCATCGGCTGCTCGCGCCGCGCGTAGCGCCGCTCGGTCTCGGCCTCGGCCCGCACGATCGAACGCACGGTGTTCCTCGCGAGCCGCAGCTCACGCGAGATCGCCTTGATCGACTTCCCCTGAACGAAATGCGCGCGCCGTACCCTCGCGATCGTATCCACCGAGATCATCCCCCCCGCTCCCGTGCCGACGCACGCACAGGAGGAAATCTTCACAGCGACAAGGGTGGGGTCAAAATTGCGCGCCGATCACCCCAAAACAGGGGTCAAAATTGCATGCCGGTTCACAGCTTTGCGGAGACGATCAGGCTTCACATGTCGGCGGCGCGCGTGCCCCCGCGATCGGAGCCGGCGAAATGCCACGACTTCCTTACGAGAGCTATTCCGCGCACGGACCGCTCGGCGGGGTTGTTCGACAGGCACATTTGACCGTCGCTGACCTGAGCCCCAACTTTCCTCCAGTCAGGGCGAGAGTCCTGGGATGAAGTTTTGGCTCGCGCCGGTCGTTGCGGCAAGAGCCATGTTATGCAGCCGGAACTCTTCCGGCGTGCGGTTGGCAAGCGCGGAGTGTGGCCGCACTCGATTGTAATCGTCGCGCCAGGCGGCGATCAGCGTCCGGGCTTCCGATAGCGATGAGAAGGCCGTTTCGTTCAGGCACTCGTCGCGCAACCGGCCGATAAAGCTCTCGGCGAAGGCATTTTCGCTGCGGCTTGCCTGGCTGGATGTAATGCCAGTCGACAGGCGTCGTCTGGCTCCACTTTAGGATGGCCATGCTGGTGAACTCCGTGCCGTTATCGGAAGCGAATGTCTTCGGTCGTCCGCGACGGGCGACGATGGCGTCCAGCTCGCGCACCACGCGGCTGCCTGACAGCGACGTGTCGGCCACCAGCGCCAGGCATTCGCGCGTGCAATCGTCGACCACTGCAAGGACGCGGAAGCGGCGGCCATCGGTGAAACTGTCGGACACGAAATCCAGCGACCAGCGCTGGTTCGGGCCGGATGGAAGCGCGATCGGCGCGCGTGTGCCAATCGCCCGCTTGCGACCGCCGCGCTTGCGCACCTGCAAGCCTTCTTCGCGGTAGAGCCGCCGGAGCCGCTTCAGGTTCATCGCCACGCCCTCCTTCTCGAGCAGAAAGTGCAGCCGACGGTAGCCGAAGCGACGCCGCGCAGCGGCGAGCTCCCGAATGCGGAGCCGATGCGCGGCGTCGCTCGCGCGGAGACTGCGGTATCTCATCGTCGATCGGTCGAGACCAAGCGACCGGCACGCCCGCCGCTCGCTCACGCCATGCTGCGCACAGACATGAGCCACGACTTGCCGTTGAGCGGCGGGCGTCACCACTTTCGCGAGTTCACGTCCTTCAGGATCGCATTATCGAGCATCGTCT
>DAORNH010000344.1:0-841 GCA_035440865.1 Hyphomicrobiaceae bacterium
ATCGCGAGCGCGACGAGCGCCTCGACGGCTTCAGGCGCTTCGGGGCCTTCGCCCTCGATCATGATCTCGGTGCCGGGGCCTGCGGCGAGCATCATCAGCCCCATGATCGACGTGCCGCCGACCTTCTGATCGTCGCGCGTGACATGGATGATGGCATCGAACGTCTCGGCGCACTTCACGAATTTCGCCGAGGCGCGGGCGTGCAGGCCGCGCTTGTTGACGATTTTGACCAGGGCGTGCGGCTTCTGCGGGTCCGACGGATTCTTGCTCAACTTCCGACCCTCTTGCGGCGCGGCAGGAACTCGCTCGCGACGCTGATGTACTTGCGGCCCGCCTCTTGGGTGAGCTGGCTGGAGGCGTGCTGGATGGCCTCGTCCAGCGGATAGTCCTTGCGGATCTGGCCGAGGCGGATGAGCATTGGCAGGTTGACGCCGGCGATCACTTCGACGTCGACCTCGTCCATCACAGAGATCGCGAGGTTGGACGGGCTGCCGCCGAACATGTCTGTGAGGATGACGACGCCCTTGCCGCGGTCGACGCGCTTGACGGCCTCGATGAGGTCGACCCGGCGTGCCTCGTTGTCGTCCTCGGGCCCGATCGAGAGCGTCGCGACCTGCTCCTGAGGCCCGAGCACATGCTCGAACGCCGCCAGGAACTCCGTGGCGAGGCCCGCATGCGTGATGATGACAATTCCGATCATCTTGCACCCTGTCCGTCTCAGGCCAGCGGATGTTTTTCGAAGCGTCCGTGATGATACAAGTGATTTGGCAGGCAACAGCCACTACACTCTGTCGCAGCCTCTGTGCACCCAGAGCAGCAGCTTGAGGTGGGCAGAAGGCTC
>DAORNH010000344.1:930-4100 GCA_035440865.1 Hyphomicrobiaceae bacterium
AAGATCAACGACGGCCGCCACCGGCGTTTCGCCTGCGGCCTCGACCTCGACGAGGCCGACCCCGCGCACCTCCAGGCGGCCCGTGATCGGCGCCGGCGCGCTGGCAAGCAGGCGAAGGCCGCAGGGCCTCAGGCTGACGCGATCGTCGGCAACCAGGCGCGCGCGGCAATGGCGCTCGCCGATCCACGCGCCAGCCATCATGCAGCGCAGTGCCAGCTCCGACTTGCCGGCTCCCGACGGGCCGCGGATGAGCACCGCCAGCCCTTCGACGGCGATCGCCGTCGCATGGATCGTATCACCTGGGTGGTCTGCCATCGACCGTCAACCCCGCCAGGCGAGCGTCTGCGGCCGGACAGAGGCTTTGGGCAGCCGCACGATGAAGCGGGCGCCGGAGGAGACCGCGTCGTCAGCCTGCTTCGCGGGCATCTCGCCTTTGCGAGCCGGCGCATTCTCGGCCCAGATCCGCCCGCCATGCGCACGGACGATCTCGCGCGAGATCGAGAGACCGAGACCGGAATTTCGGCCGGAGGTTCCATCGGTCTGCGGGCGGTCCGAGTAAAAGCGCTCGAACACCTTCTCGAGCTTGTCCGCCGGTATGCCGGGCCCCTGATCCTCGACGGCGAACTCGACATCACGGCCGTGCGCGATCAGGCGCACGGTGATGGTGCCGCCTTCGGGCGAGAACGAGATGGCGTTGTCGATCAGGTTGGTCGCGACCTGGCGGAGCCGCCCGGCATGACCGTCGACGGTGTAGCCATCGGAGAGCAGGGGGACGTCGGCCGCTTCGAGGACGACGCTCCGCCCGCTGTCGCGCACGAGGTCGGAGAACATGGTGACGACGCCATCCAGGAGCCCGCGCAGATCGAGCGGTGCCGTCTCCTGGCGCGCAAGCTCGGCATCGAGGCGCGAAGCGTTCGAGACATCCGAGATCAGCCGGTTGAGGCGCTTCAATTCGCCCTGGATCTGCTGCACGACCTCCGCGCGCTTCTCGTCGGTCTTGGCGTAGTTCAGCATCTGCGCCATGGCGCTCGCTGCAGCGAGCGGGTTCTTGAGCTCGTGGGCGACATCGGCGGCGAACTGCTCGCTTGCCTCGATGCGGTCGTAGAGTGCGCGCGTCATCTCCCTGAACGAACTCGCGAGCCCGTTCACCTCGTCGGTGCGGTCGGCGAACTCTGGGATCTCGGCCCGCGCGTTGATGTTGAGACTGACCTGGCGCGCGGCCGAGGAGAGCCGGCTCATGGGACCGGCCACGGCGCGGCGCAGGAGCCACGAGGCGATCAGCGTTGCGGCCAGAGCCATCGCGGCGAGGACCAGGATGACGCGTCGCTCGCGGGCGATGATCCGGTCGATCTCGCCGGGAGGCGTCGACAGCAGCAAAACGCCGAGGATCGAGTTCTTGCGATTGATCGGCACGGCGATGGACACGATCTGCTCATAGTTGTCGCTGAGCAGCACCATCGACGCCTTGGTTCCGAGCAGCGCGTCGCGGACCTCCTTGTAGAAGGTGCCGTTGGCGCTGCCGATCTCACGGTAGACGGGCAGCTCGGAGCGCCAGATGGTTGCGATGATGCGCGTCCAGGCGTTGCGCGTGCGCACGCGGTCTTCAGGATTGGGGTCGGTCTTCTTGACGGGCATCGAGGCCGTGTCGGCGATCAGCGTGCCATCCTCGGTGTAGACTCGCGCCCGCGTATTGGTCGGGCCGATCAGGCGGCGCAGCACCGGCTGCACGCGGTCGGGGCGCAGGGACAGCTCGAGCTTGGCGAAGCCGTCATCCCGATAGGGGCCGCCACGGCCGTCGATCTCCGGCAGCCTGTCGGGGAATGAGATGCCGTCACGATCCAGCATCGAGCCGGCCGCGAGAGCAGCCGCAATGATCTCGCCCTGGGATAGCAGGCTGTCGCTCTTCGCCTGGATCAGCCAGGAGTTCTTCTGCGTGACGTAGAGAACGGAAAGGAGGAGGGCAATCAGTGCCAGGAAATTGGCGGCAAAGATGCGCCGGGCGAGCGTCGCCGTGAAGAAGCGATGCAGCCACGTCGAGCTGAACCACTGCCAGGCCTTGCGGAACGGCGTCGCCGCGACCTCGAGCCGGGCTCCGTTCGCACGAGCGACCGAGAGGGCGTTGAGCACCCCATTCGACCACCACGACCGGCTCGGCTCGAACGCCATCGACAAACGCCTCCGGAGATACTCCAAACTGGGCAGCTCCAAACGGGGCTGCTCCAATAGCCGGCCGCGCGCCCTCCCGGGATGAAGTGGCGGGCCTCTCGCAGGTCGGCCGAGCACGAGCCAAGCCACCCGCGCGACACTGACGCGTCAAGCGCTCAGGTTGCCGCCTCTACGGCATCTCCTTAAACCGATAGCCCACTCCGTAGAGCGTCTCAATAACATCGAAGTCGTCGTCCACCTGTTTGAACTTCTTGCGCAAGCGCTTGATGTGGCTGTCGATCGTCCGGTCATCGACGTAGACTTGGTCGTCATAGGCGGCGTCCATCAGGCTGTCGCGCGTCTTGACGACGCCGGGCCGCGTCGCGAGCGCCTGCAGGATCAGAAACTCGGTCACTGTGAGCGTGACGGGCTTGTTATCCCAGTGGCAGGTGTGACGCTCGGGATCGAGCTTCAGCTTGCCGCGCTCGAGGACGCGCGCTGCCTCGGTCGGCGCGACGACACCGTCGCGGGCCGCGATGCGCCGCAGCACGGCCTTGACCCGCTCGACGACGAGGCGTGGCGAGAACGGCTTCGTGATGTAGTCGTCGGCGCCCATCTTGAGGCCGAACAGCTCGTCGATCTCCTCGTCCTTCGAGGTGATGAAGATGACCGGCATGTCGGACTGCTGGCGCATGCGCCTGAGCAGTTCCATGCCATCCATGCGCGGCATCTTGATATCGAAGATGCCGAGGTCGGCCGGGTCCTCCGTAAGCGCCTCGAGCGCGGAGGCTCCGTCACTGTAGGTGCGCACCTTGTAGCCCTCCGCCTCGAGGGCCATGCGCAGTGCGGAGGTGATGTTCCGCTCGTCGTCGACCAGGGCGATCGTGCTCTTCTCTTTCATAGTGCGGACCTCATCGAAGAATGGCACTCTTGTCACCGTGTCCTATAGCCGTTGCTGCGGGTGGCCCCCAAGTCGGACGTGCTGCGACAAGTACGGTTCGAATTATGGCCGAAGGATGTGTCCC